>JBKQHM010000407.1:0-7822 GCA_052148775.1 Isosphaeraceae bacterium
CTGCAACCGGGCGAGTCGTCCGTCGGCGGTATCCAGGACCAGTGCCAGTGCCATCGCCGTCGCGACGGCCGCGCGACCGGCCCAGCCGGATAAACCCGCGGCGATGAGCCCGGCCGAGGCCAGCATCAGGGCAGCCGTGGCTAGGGTCACGGCATTGGGACGGACCGGGGTCGGGCACAGCCGTTCCGCGAGACGTTGGGCTAGGGGGAATGCCCAGTATTTTCCGATAGGTTGATAGGTCAGGCGACGGGTCAGTTCCTCGTCGGCCGTGAATAACGCCTCGGGACGGTCGAGCCTCCAGAGTACGGCCGATTCCGGCGATCGTCCGTGGCGCAGTCGACGGCCCAGGCGCCTCTCATCGTAGAAGCGGTCTGTCCGGAGGACCACGGCGTCCGCCCTCGGCGAACCGCTCACGAATACGAGCCCTGAGCGGAACCGATCGCCGGCCAGTTCGCGGAGCTCACGCTGCTCTTCCGGACGGGCGTGGACGACTACCGGCTCACCCTCGGGCGCGAGCTGGGTCGCCAGCTCCAGCAGGTGGTCGAGCATACTACGGCCGAGCACCACCTCGGCCGCCATCAGGCCGCGGGGCCCGCGCGGACGCGCGTCAATCGCGAGGTGATGCGGCCGAGAAGTCATCCAACGCCTCCTTGCGTTTTGGTCATTGGCCACTCGTCATTGGTCGGTCGTCTTGGCCAGTCCGCGAGCGTTCCGACTCCGATTACGGGTTAGAGAACCCTTCACATAGCGGTTAATGCCCAATGACTCATGACCAACTCAACGATTGACTACCACGAGAAACGCCGATAAAAGTCCTCTTGCCTTCGAGTCCAGTCGCTTCCGCCCACGGCCAGCTTGCGGCGAGCGGCCAGAATCCGATCGACCCTCCTGAGGGCCGAGCCGAGTGCCAGAACGAAATCCGGTCGACCACGCACCAGCGCGGCTCCGAGGCGAATCGGCAGCCAGAGCAGGTGTGCGAGCAACCGAGGCCCGGACGTGTTCTTCCACATGAAGATCAAGGTATTGCGGCTCGCCAGCCGTTCCGAGCGCCGCATGCCGAGCTCGGACGCAAACGTGCCGAAACCCCAGTGGTAAGCGACCGACCCGGGCACGTAGTAGCCCCGATAGCCGGCCATCCAGGCGCGGAAACCCAGATCGAGGTCTTCGATCCGGCCGGGGAAGTAGATCGGGTCGTACCCGCCGAGCTCCAGGAACCGACGGCGATCGACGGCCAATATCGGTCCCGCCGCGGCCGTCTCGTCGGCCTGGAATACGTTCGCTTCGAATCCGGGGACCCGGCACATCCCCTGCACGAGTCCGTATCGCATGCGGACCCGTGTCCTCATCCCTTCATAGGTCTGGCCGTCGAAGGTCCAGCACAGCGGCGCCGAGAAGAGGGCGTCGTCGTGTTCCTCGAAGACCCGGAGCAGGGGGCCGACCGAATCCGGATCGAGCTTGATATCGCTGTTCAATAGCAGGACGATCGGCTCGTCCAGTCGCGCGAGCACCCGATTGAACGAGGCGAGCCCGAGGTTATCCTCGCGGATCAGGCCCACTTCCGGCCATCGTTCGGCGAGCCACTCGCAGGAGCCGTCGGTCGAGCCGTTGTCCACGACCGTCACGGCGCAAGGGACGTTCGACCTTCCGGCCGCTGCCCGGATCGACGGCAGGCATTCCTCGAGCCAGCCCCGTCCATTGTAATTAAGGACGAGTATGTGAGTCCGGTCGATCGTCAAGGGCTCCATCCCTCACGCCTGGGTCGAACATCCTGTCCGGGCTTGACTTGGGGGAAAGACGAGTCAACATCCCGCGATCGTGGCGGGATGGTCGGTCCTGGTTCGGTGCATACCATACGGTGCACCGCGTTTGCGGTCAACCCCGGCGCCGGGCGATCGAGGAGAGTAGGAGAGTCGAGGCGGCGGAGAGCCGTCGATGCGGGTAGGGCCATCGGCCGCGAGGGTGGATCGGATGGGGCGTGCTCGCCGGTAGCGGCACGCCACGCATGCGTTTCGTGCTCAGACGGCCGGCTGATAGGTGCTGCCGCGGAGCGAGTCCAGCAGCTTCTTGGTGGCGAGAATGCCCTCGTGCTCGCTGAGCCGGCCGCCTTCGTACTCGATCCCGACGAAGCCGTGATAGCCGGCGTCGGTGACGATCTTCATGATCCGTGCGTAGTCGAGCTTGGTCTCCTTGCCCGAGGCGTCGAAATCGTAGCTCTTGGCGGACACGCCCTTGGCATAGGGCATCATCCTGGCGATCGCCTCGTAGACGTCGATCGAGTATTTGCCCCCGGCCTGGGGGAAATTGCCGAAGTCGGGGAGAGTGCCGAAGGTCGGCTTGTTCACAGCCTTCATGAGGGCCAGCAGGGCGTCGGGGTTGCTGGACGGACCGCCGTGATTCTCGCAGATGATCTCGATGCCGTGGTTCTCGCCGTATTCGGTCAGCTTGCCGCAAGCTTCGGCGACGCCGCCGACATCCGTGGGGCTGTAATGACCGCCGGTGTTGACCCGGATCGCGTGGCACCCGAGTGCAGCCGCGGCGTCGACCCACTTCTTGTGGTTCTCGACCGCCTGGTCCCGCTTCTTCTGGTCCGGGGTGCTGAGGTCGCCCTCGCCGTCGATCATGATCAGGACGCACGTGACGCCCACGTCCTTGGCCCGCGTCTTGAGATCCTTGAGGTACTCCGAGTCGTGGGCCTTCGTCTTGAAGAACTGGTTGACGAACTCGACCCCCTCGATGCCGTACTGCTCGCGGGCGATCTTGGGGAAGTCGAGGTTCATGTCGGCCATCTTGGTCGGGTTGGCGTAGAGCTTCTTGTGCAGCGACCATTCGGCCAGCGAGATCTTGAAGTCGCCGATCTTGCCCGCCTCGGGCTTGCCGGTCGGCTCGGCGGCCAGGGCCCCGCGGGCACCCAGGCTCAGGAGTGCCCCACCGGCGACCGCGCCCTCCAGGAACACCCGACGGCTGAACTGCGAGCTGCTCATCGAAGTCGTCTCCATTGAGAATGCTGACGGGATGCGAATCTTACTCGTAAGCGATCTTCCGCTCGTCGAGGATGCCCTGGAGGGCCGCCACGGCGTCGGCGAAGCGTTCCGGGCCGGTGAAGCCGTGCGACAGCTCGGCGATGACCAGGTGCGGCTCGAGGACGCAGAAGCCCTCGTAACCGCCGTCCACAGCTTCCTGGATCAGGCGGGGGATCATGCCGTCGCCGGCCCCGGCCGGGACGTTGCGTTCGGTCTTCGCGTCATAATCCTTGACGTGGAAGTGCGTGACGAAGGCGCGTAGCCGGGCCCACGCCTCATCGATCGGCTGCCGGACTTCCACGTAATTCGCCGGGTCGAATGCGTGCCGGAGCGACGGGGAATTCACCGTCTCCAGGATATCGGCGACGCGCGCCGCCGTATCGCCATAGATCCCTTTTTCGTTCTCGAGGAACAGGACGATCCCGCGGTCGCCGGCGCGGCGGGCCAGTTCGTTCATCCGGCCGATCACGGCCTCGCGATGCGATGCCGGATCGTCGCCGGGCGGCATGTAGAAGCTGAAGACACGGATCCGCGGGGCTCGGTAGAACTCCGCCAGGTCCATGGCCCGATCGAACCGCTGGAGATGCTCGTCGAACGGCTCGGTGATCCGGATCTTCCCGATCGGCGAGCCGATCGCGCTGAGACCGAAACCGCGAGCATCGAGCATGTCGCGAAATTCGGCATGCTGGGCGTCGGATAGGTCCAGGACGTTCGTGCCGTGGATGGCGCGAAACTCGATGAACTTGATGCCGTGTCGGGACAGGACATCGAGCTGTTCGTGGGGATCTTGCGAGATCTCGTCGGCGAAGGCACTGATGCGGATCATCGATCGCTTCCCTGGACACGGAACGCGAACCAAGGCTCAAAATCGCTGCCATCATAATGAGGTCGGCGGAAAACCGCCAGGCACTGGTGGCTTGTCGACGACGATCCGAGTAGGATACGAGCAGGTCGATCGGGATCAACGGGCGCACGTTCCTCACGTTTCTGGTTACTCGGCGATGGCGACATTCATCTGGGTCCTCCTGATTTACTGGCTGGTGCTGTTCGTCGCGTGCTTCGTCGTGGTCGAGGTGGGCCACGATCAGCTTTACGATGAGATCACGCCGCATGCCGGTCTGAAAGTATTCGTCGGTTCCTTTTTGATCGCCATCCTACTGACGACCCTGCGAGCCTACGGCCTGCCCGCGGCGTACGATTCGATGTTCACCGCGAACATCATCTGGACGGTTCTCCAGGGACTTGTGTGGTTCGGGGTATTCACCCTGATCTTCCAGTTCCATCCCTGGCATGCCCTGGGTATCGGGCTGGCGACGATGCTCCTCGTGACCGGCCTGGCCACCATGGGCGTGGAGAGCCTCATGTCGAAGGCCGCTCCGGCCCCGCAGGCGGCCCGGGGAACCCTTTCGAACCAGCCGGTCCGGCACTCGATCTCGCCGACGGGGAGCGCCGGCACGCCGGCGACCGAGCCGAAACCGAAATCCCCGTAATCCCGCCCCTGCTTGGGAGGGAAAACGGTGGGTCGTGCGATCCGCGGCGAAGCACAAACGCCATAGCCTCTCGACGTGCCGGGAAGGCCGATGACTTTCCTGGTGAGCGGCGCGTATGATGCATGATGAGCCTGTCGCGATCGCGTGGGCGGTGCCCACACGGTTTTCATTCGACCGCGATTGGCTCCGAGAATGAGGCATCGAAACGACTACGGCGGCCCTGGGCGACGTGGGATTTCCGCTTTCGTAGAGCTTGGCGCAGTCAGCCTCAACCCGATCCAGCCAGCAAGGGAGACCTGTTCGTGCGGTACATCACTCATGAATTTGCCCATGCCGAGACTCTCGATCGCGCGCAGCGGTGGCTGATCCATGCGGGATTCGATCCCAAGCGCATCGAGGTGCATCACCAAGGGATTCCTCGGATCGCGGTGGCGGTCGAGCCGGGCGAGGCTGCCGGGGTCGAGATGGTGATCAGCGCCGCCGAGTCTTCCGATCCGGGGGGCCTCCCGAGTTTCTGGGACCTGGCGCGCCAGCACCACATTTACGCAGAGGGCCAGGAGCCTGCGGTCGAGCCGGCGGTGCAAGCGAGCTCGGCTTCCTTCGTGGTCGGGTGGCGCCCGGTCGATTCGGACAACGAGGTCAGCCAGGCGTCCACCGACGTGGAGCTTCAGAAGGAATTCCGGGAGCGATTCGAGGATTGATCCCCGGGTACCTCGGTATGCTCGGAAGTTTCGGGGATGGGCCGATCAGCCGTGCGTGCCGGCTCCGAGCGATTCCGGCCGGTCGATCCGGAATCGACCGGCTTCCGAATCGATGGCTCGCCAAGAATGCGGATATTGTGGTCGAATCGTCGGCTGGCACTGAGGTGGTGGCTCTAAGGGTTGTTCCAGCGGCAATCAGACGCATGCTTGACATGGCTGAAGGCCTGGCGAGCTAACCTCGCGAACCCCGGTAAACTCCTGACGGACCCAATTCGCAACGATTCCCAATTCGCTGTAATTAGGAGCGTCACGCCCCGTCGCACATGGAAAATGAGTCTGTAATATGGGCCACAGCTCGAGAAAACCGATGTCCCGCTTCTTCCTGCGGCTTACCGTCTTCGCCACCCTCATACTGGCCTGGCGGTGCGAGTTGCATGCGGACGAACCGAAGGCATCGGTCCGTGGCGTGCTCGTCGGGATGGACCGGGTATCGCCGGAATTCCTGACGGCGTGGAAGGCCAAGGGGATCAACGCCGTCGTGGTGCCGCTCGACGACGCGGCGAGTCGGCGATGGAAGCCCATGGCCGAGGCCGTCGAGCGGGCGGGGATGACACTGTGGCCGTGGATCGAAATCGCACGCAATCCTTCGATGGCCGACGCCCACCCCGAGTGGATGGCTGCAATCGGCGGGCACCATGACGACTGGCGGCGGCGGTTCCCGGGCGCACCTGCGTCGAGGAGCGGCGAGGTCATCAAGGCGTGGCCCTGGGTCCCGATCGGCTATGCCCCGGCCTTCGACGCCCACCGGCAACGCCTGAAGCGGCTCCTCGGCGACCTCCCGGGACGCTGGGAGGGGGTATTCTTGAACGACCTCCAGGCCGGCCCCTCGTCGTGCGGCTGCGGCAACGACCAGTGCCGATGGGCACTCGATTACGGATCGACTCCGACCGCGGCCAGGACGCCAGGTGATGATGCGGCGGCGAGGATCGTCGCCGAGCTTTCCGCGGGACATCCCGGCAAAGCCATCATCCCCGTCTGGGTGACGGAATGCGAATCGGTGGATTTGCCGGATGCCAAAGGAGGGACAGGGCTATGCGGGCGGGTCCCTTGTGCCGCCAACGATTGCTGGCCCCGCTACACCCGCAACTGGAACCCGCTCCTGAGGGCGACCGATGGGCCGATCGCCCTGGGAGTGTGGTCCGAGACGTTTCGCCGCGATGCCGCACGCTGGATCGAAAGCGACCTGGCCCTCTTCCGGGTGCCGCCGCGGGGCGGCAGCCCATTAGCTTCCGAGAGGACGATTGCCGTCATCCAGGCCTGGGGAAAACCGGAATCGGCAGCAATGGCCTTTTCCGAACGGGTTGAGCACGCGGCGTCGGCATGGGTCCTTGCCCTTGATGCAATCGATCAATCCTGGGAGCCACGAGCTGTGACGTTACCCGCCGGACGATGAACGGCGGAGGATTCCTGCGTCTCCTCGTTTGTCTCATCAAGAAGGACGTGACACCAATGATCGCGATGGGCGTGATGCTCGCGGCTCTGGCCGCCGGTCCGGCTGACGGCCCCGAGCCGAAATCCCTGTTCCGGCCCGAGATGTTCGAGACCCTGATCAACCCGGCCTGTTCGCACTGCGTCGATGAATCGCGCCGCATGGCCGGTGCCCTCCGCGACGACGACAGGGTGCTCGCCTGGATTCGCGGCAAGTACGACGGCGGGGCCATTCCCTATCGCTGGTTCCTGGTGCCCTACCGCGTCATCAGCGACACCTACGGCGTATTCGTCTATGACGCCGATGCCGACTTCGTGCGTGGCTACCCGGCGTCGCTCGATTATCGGTTCCACGGCTGGCGGAATGGCGTCATGGTGATGCGCCATAAGGATGGGACGCTCTTCGACTGCCTTACCGGCCTGGCATTCGACGGGCCGCGCAAGGGCGTGCAATTGACGCCGATCCCGACCATCGAGACGGATTGGGGGCCATGGTTGAAAGCCCAGCCCGGCACGGTCGCTTATGCGATGGTGTCGAAATTCCAGCCTCAATCCGTGCCGAAATCGTCCCTGCCCGAGGCGCGGACGACGCGGCCCGAGCTGGACCCACGGCTTGATGCGGAAGTAAGGGTGTTCGGCCTGGCGCAAGGCGGCGAAAGCCGGGCCTGGCCGTTGGTGTCATTCGGCCGAGCGGCCGAATTGCGGAAGGCGAAGCTGGGCGGTCAAGAGATCGTCATCCTCTGGGACGGCCGCACCCGTACCGCGGCCGCCTATGCACCCGAGACGGAAGGGCCGAAGCGGGAGCCGGTGACGCTCGCCCTGGACGTCGGCCAGGCGGAATACCCGTGGGTGGATCGGGAGACCGGCTCGCATTGGTCGGTGGTTGGTCGTGCGGTTTCCGGCCCTCGCCAGGGTCAGGCGTTGCGTTGGCTGCCGGGCGTGATGGTCAAGTGGCACGCCTGGTCGGCGACCTATCCGAAGACATCTGTAGAAGAGCCTGAGGGACGAGGGACGGTTGAATAGGTTTCAGCTCGGCAGATCGTCGATGCATCTCATCACGAACATCGCCAACCGATCGGCGGCTTGCAGGGCGCGCTCGTGGAGCGTCCAGAAGTCTTTGAGG
>JBKQHM010000408.1:0-3559 GCA_052148775.1 Isosphaeraceae bacterium
AAGAAGTTACTCGACCAGGCCAAGGGGATCCGCCCACCCAGGGCGAAATGAAACGTAACCCCCAAAGCATCAAGAGTTTAATTGTAACGATTCCGCATGTTGGAAGGGGTGTCGCAGAGCACCCTACTCGACCGGTCGAAGCGGTTTACCGGATGAGGCCGCAGGCCGCCTCAGCGCACGACGACCAAGAGGATGACATTCGTGATGACCGAGACGGCCAGGATCATGGCCATCGTGTAGATGATCTGATTGCGATTGTTGACGTAGGACGCCATCTCGACCATCTGTTCCTCGCTGGCACCTTGCTGCTCGTAGGGGGTGTCGGACTCCCCTTCGGCGAGGGCTTGCAAGGTCTCGGGCTTCTGCCCGGCGATCATCGGGCTCTCATCGCGCATCAGGCATTTGAGGTCGAGGATTAGGTCGTCGGGCGTGTGATACCTGTGCTCGCGATTCTTGGCCATCATGGTCTCCACGACCATCCCGAGCCCGCCCGATAGGTTGGTATTGAGGTGGTCCGGCGGGACGATCACGACATTCGGGTCGACGTGCTTGCGCATGACCTCGGAAGGCGACTCGCCGCCGTACGGGACCCGGCCCGTGACCATGTGATACAGCGTGGCGCCCAGGCTGTAGATGTCGGCCCTAATGTCGATGTTCGTCTGGCCGCGGACCTGCTCGGGGCTGATGTAATAGGGCGTGCCGATCGCCATGCCGGCCTCGGAAAGGCCCCACTTCTCATCGTCGGTGATCCGGGCGAGGCCCAAGTCGGCCAGTTTCACCCCGCCGTCCTTGGTCAGGATCACGTTCTCGGGCTTGATGTCGCGATGGATCAGCCCCTTCGAGTCGGCATGCTTGAGGGCTTCCGCGATCGCCATGACGATTCGGAGCGACTCTTTCTCCTCGAAGGTCTTGTGCTTGTCGAGATAATCCTTGATCGTGACGCCCTCGACGTATTCCATGACGAAGTAATAATGGCCGTCGACCTCGCCCGCGTCGATGGCGTTGACGATGTTATTGTGCGAGAGCTTGGCGGCGATCTTGGCCTCTCGCTCGAATCGCTTGATGAATTCCTTGTTCTGGGCGAGGGTATCGAGCAGGATCTTGATGGCCACGACCCGGTCGACGCTCATCTGCTTGGCCTTGAAAACGACCCCCATCGAGCCTTTGCCGAGCTTCTGGATGACGGTGTAGCCGGGGATCTGGATCTTCTTGCTGGTCTCGCCCCCCCCCTCCTGGAGCAGGCGAACCATCTGGCTGCGGGTCAGCACCTTGGCTTCGACCATGATCTCGAGCAGGCTCTTGGGCGGATCTTCCTTCTGCTTCGCGGCCAGTTGCTTGCGCTGGTTCTTGCAGGCTTCGAGCTCGGCCGGCGTCGCCAGCCCGCGCCGGAGAATCGACTTCTCGAGTTGGGATTCATCGAGCCCGGAGAATCCACGCGGATCCTTGGCGGCGGATGTGGTGCTCTCGACCGGAGTGGCCATGAAGCCGTCTCCCAGGACATGGATGCGATATGTTCAATCGATCGGTGAACTACAATGAGAATGAACGTACCATTCGCTGGCCGCGACCGCCGGATTCTTCGGACCGTCGCCGCACCCCGACGTGACGAGGGCGAGCTTGGCGAGGTAACCGGGGCGATTCACTCTTAAGTGGGAACACACGCGACGACCCCGGCGAAATCGCCCCGAATCCCTCGTGCGAGCGGGAATCCGAGAGGGCGTCAGGAGCCTACCACGACCCCGGCCGGTCGGGCACTGCCCGCCGATCGCTGGACTGGTGGGCCCTGTGAACCCGACGGAAATTCTATCGAGATCGGTTCCGGGGACCAGCCTGGGGCGACTTGAGCCCGAGTTACGATAGCAGCCCATGGGTCAATTGCTCTAGGTCCAACAAAACTATGTTTTTCGGGATGCGATTGTCAACGTAAATCCGCGTACGGTGTCCAGTCACGTCGATGCCGGCCAGGTCGAGAGGGCCCGCCCGCCCGGGCGAAGACTTGAGCAAGAGCCGTATCCCCTGCTATTATAATTGTTACGCATCGTCAGTGTACGTCGCAAGTTTCCAATGGTGACGATAAAAAAAATGTCATGCGGCCGGAGCCCGGTCGGAGAGGCGAAGTTGCGGAGGGCGCTTTGATCAAGTTGGGCGTTGTTGCGGGGGATGGGGTCGGACCCGAGGTGATCGCCGAAAGCCTACAAGTCCTCGCCGCGGTCGCGCGGTCCGAGGGGATCGCCTATGAACTGACGCATGTCGACATCGGCGGCGAGCACTACCTGAAGACCGGCGAGGTCCTGCCCGAGGCCGCGGTCCGGCAGCTCCGAGCGTCGGACGCCATCCTGCTCGGCGCCGTCGGGGACCCGAGGGTGCCGCCGGGCGTGCTCGAGAAAGGGATTCTCCTGCGTCTGAGGTTCGATTTCCATCAGTACATCAACCTGCGCCCGATCCAGCTCTTCCCCGGGGTCGAATGCCCGATCCGCGGTAAGGGCCCCGAGGACGTCGACATGATCGTCGTCCGGGAAAACAACGAGGATCTCTACGTCGGTGCCGGCGGTTTCCTGCGCAAGGGGACGGCCGAGGAGGTCGCCATCCAGACCTCGATGAATTCCCGCGCCGGGGTCGAGCGGACGCTTCGCTATGCCTTCGAACTAGCACGCCGGCGCGCCGCGGCCGGCCCGTTCCGCGGCCTGTCCGAGGCCGATCGTCGGGCCGGTTTCGTCCGCCAGCTCACCCTCGTGGCCAAGACCAATGTCCTGACCTTCGCGCACGACCTTTGGATGCGTGCCTTCACCGAAGTCGCGGCCGACTATCCCGACATCAAGTGCGACTACCAACACGTGGACGCCTGCTGCATGCGGATGGTGGCCAGCCCCGAGCGGTTCGACGTGATCGTGACAACCAACATGTTCGGCGACATCATCACCGACCTGGGCGCTGTGTTGCAGGGTGGGATGGGACTGGCGGCTTCGGGCAACATCAATCCAGATCGCTCGGCCCCGAGCATGTTCGAGCCGGTCCACGGCTCGGCGCCCGACATCGCCGGCAAGGGGATCGCCAACCCGCTGGCCGCCATCCTCTCGCTGGCGATGATGCTCGACCATCTCGGACATCCCAAGGCGGCCGACCGGATTCGCCAGGCTGTCAAGCAGGTCTTGCTCAAGTCGACGCCGAGGACGCCCGATATTGGCGGGAAGGATTCGACCGCGGATGTCGGCAAGGCCGTCCGCGAAGCTCTCTGATTCGTGTCGGCCCAATCCGGCTGGGACGTTGTCACTGTCGACCGAAGGATCGGTATCAATATCGGAGGGACTCTATTCCGCTCGACGACACCAGGCGATTCGGGAGTCCTCGTGGCTTCACGATAGTCTCTTTTGAGATTCGAACCGGCCGTTGCCGCCCCCGAGCCTTGTGCGGAATCGCTCGACACCGGGCGAACGGGGACCTGAAGGTAGTCGGTCCGCGAGCTCTTCGGACCTTCTGGACGGATGAACGCGAGAAAGCAAGAGTGCGCGGTGGCGACGATCGATCGGATTGTGTACGTTGGTACTTTAGTAAGAGCTTG
>JBKQHM010000409.1:0-6116 GCA_052148775.1 Isosphaeraceae bacterium
ATGCGTGGACAGGACGACAATCCGATCCGCGGCGAGTTCCGAGAGTAGCCGGTAGAACCGCAGTCGCTCCTCGGGGTCGAGTCCGGCCGTCGGCTCATCGACGATGATCAGGCGTGGATCGCCGGCGATGGCCTGCGCGATCCCCAGTCGCTGTCGCATACCACCCGAGTAGGTCTTGACCTTCCGCCGCGCCGCGAATGAGAGATGGACCCGGTCCAGAAGCTCGCCGCAAAGCGCCTTCTCGCCCTTCGGGGACCTGACGCCCTTCAAGCGAAGCAAGTAACGGAGCATCCGTTCGCCGGTGAGGTGCGGAAAGAAACCGAACTCCTGCGGGAGGTAGCCCAATCGCTCCCGGATCGGCTCGGGCCGGTCGAGCATCGATTCGCCGTCGAGCGTCGCGGTGCCCGAAGTCGGCTCCAGCATCCCGGCCAGGATTCGCATCAAGGTTGTCTTGCCGGCCCCGTTGGGACCCAGCAGGCCGAACATCCCATTAGGTACGTCCAGATCGATGCCCACCAGGGCCGCGACCGGGCCGGGATAGATCTTCGCGAGGTTGCGAATGGACAGCATCCGGTTCCTTTCTCGTTGTATCCCTCGGGCGGCCGACCGGCTCGTCGAGTCGTGTTGATCGCGACCATCGCGCATCAGCCCGGCGACTAATCTACCATTCGTCGACGCGGGGCGAACATTAGCCGTGGAGCCAAGACACCCCCATCAGCCGAGGCGTGACCACGAGCGTCAGCCCGTGGTCACATCGAAAAGAGAACGGGTTGCACAACCCCCGGGAGGAGTCGTGCAACCCGTATTCGTCGCCCATACTTCAGACTGAGATCTTTGGGTCAAGAACATCCCATGCTGTTGCCGCAGTTGAAGCATCGGTAGCAGGTGCCGCAACGTACGGTCAGCGCGCCGCAGTTGTCGCAGGCGGGGGCGTCGCTCTGGAAGTGGGCGAACTGGCGATCTTGCTCTCCCAGGCCCTCGTCGACGCTCAGGGCGTGGCTGGAGAGAGGCTCGGTTGGCTGCGGTTGATACGTGCCCATCACGGCCTCGGCATGCTCGAGATCGGCGATGGTCGCGGTCCGATGGCCGTTCACCTTGAGCATCGGCATCTTCGGGGTAGGCTCGGTGGCTTCGGCTTCCGGTGCGGAGCGATTCGGCGCGTTCGCCTCGCGGTATCCGGCGATGAACTCCATGCCCAGCCATCGAAAGATGTAGTCGGCGATGCTCTTGGCGATCGGGATATCCGGGTTCTTGGTGAACCCGGCCGGCTCGAACCGGCTGTGGGCGAACTTGTTGACGAAGACTTCCAGCGGCACGCCGTATTGCAGCCCGATCGAGATCGCCGTGCCCAGGACGTCCATCAGTCCGCCGATCGTCGAGCCTTCCTTGGCCATCGTGATGAAGAGCTCGCCGGGCCGGCCGTCGGGGTAGAAGCCGACGTTGATGTAGCCTTCATGGCCCTGGATGTCGAACTTGTGGGTGAGGCTGCGCCGGGTGTGCGGCAGCCGCTCGCGTCGCGGTTGATTCGATGGGGTCGCTGCGGGTGCTGGCGACGCCGGACGCACCTCCTGATGGCTGGATGCGGTTGCCTGGGCCCTGGTCGAAACCTCCGTCGCGGCTGCCGTCGCCTCGGCCTCTTTGGACGTTTCCGACTTGGTACTCACGGGTTGACTCCCCTTGGAACCGTCCCGGTAGATCGCCAGCGCCTTGAGCCCCAGCCGCCAGCCTTCCAGGTAGGCCCCGCGGATCTCCTCGACGGTCGCCTCGGCCGGCACGTTGCAGGTCTTGGAGATGGCACCCGAGATGAACGGCTGCACGGAAGACATCATCCGCAAGTGGCCCCGGAAGTGGATGCTCCGGCCCCCCTGCGGCGGGCCGAACGCACAATCGAACACCGGCAGATGCTCGTCCTTCAAGCCCGGGGCACCTTCGATCGTATCGTGTGCGTCGATGAAGTCGAGGATCCACCGGATCTCCGGCTCATCATAACCCAGCTTGCCCAGCGCCATCGGCACCGTCCGGTTGACGATCTTCAACATCCCGCCGCCAGCGAGTTGCTTGTACTTGACCAGGGCGATGTCGGGTTCGATACCCGTCGTGTCGCAATCCATCATGAACGCGATGGTGCCGGTCGGTGCCAGGACGGTCACCTGACTGTTCCGATAACCGTGCTCGCGGCCCATCTTGAGGCAATCGGCCCAGACGGATCGTGCGGCGGCGAGCAGCTCGGCCGGAGCGGACGGATCGATCGACTCGGCCGCATCGCGGTGCATCTCCATCACGCGGAGCATCGGCTCGCGGTTGAGGGCGAAGCCCTCGAAAGCGCCCAGGTTCGCCGCATGCTCGGCGCTGGTCAGATATGCCTGTCCGTGCATGATCGCCGTGATCGCGGCGGCCTGCGCCCGGCCCTGCTCCGAGTCGTACGGCAGCCCCGAGGCCATCAGCAGGCTGCCAAGGTTGGCATAGCCCAGGCCGAGCGGCCGGAACTTGTGGCTGTTCGCGGCGATCAGGTCGGTCGGGTAGCTCGCGTGGTCGACCAGGATCTCCTGCGCGGTGATGAAGATCCGCGCCGCGGCCCGGAACCGCTCGACGTCGAAGCCGCCATCTTCCCGCAGGAATTTCATCAGATTGATAGATGCTAAATTACAAGCGCTATCATCGATGAACATGTATTCTGAGCATGGGTTGGATGAATTGATGGGTGCGGTGTTCGGACAGGTATGCCAGCGCTGAATCGTATCTTCATACTGCATACCGGGATCGCCGCAGAGCCAGGTGCCTTCGGCCATCTTGTCGAGGAGCATCCTGGCCTTGTAGGTCTGCATCGGGCGGCCGGTGGTGACGGCGCGGGTGGTCCAATCCTGATCGGCCTCGGCGGCGCGGAGGAACGCGTCGGTGCATCGAACCGAGAGGTTGGCGTTCTGGAACATCACCGAGCTGTAGGCCGCGCCGTTGAAATTGGCTTCGTAGCCGGCGCGGATCAGCGCCTGGGCCTTCTTCTCCTCGTTGATCTTGCACTCGATGAACTCGAGGATGTCCGGGTGCCAGCACTTGAGGGTCTGCATCTTGGCGGCCCGTCGCGTCTTGCCGCCCGACTTGACGACGCTGGCGATCGCATCATAGACCCGCATGAAGCTGACGGGGCCCGATGGCTTGCCGCCGCCGGAGAGCTTCTCCTGGCTGGAGCGGAGGGTCGACAGGTCGGTGCCGGTCCCGGAGCCGAACTTGAACAACATCGCCTCGCTCTTGGCGAGCCGCATGATGCCTTCCATGTCGTCGCTGACGCTCTGGATGAAGCAGGCCGAGGCTTGCGGGTACTGGTAGGCACTCTGCGCCTTGGTGATGGCGCGGGTCTCTTCATCCCAGCGGAAATTATTAGCCGGGCCGGAGATCCCGTATCGGTGGAACAGCCCCACGTTGAACCAGACCGGCGAGTTGAACGACCCATACTGGTTCAGACACAGGGACGTCAGTTCGTCGTAGAACCGTTCGGCGTCCTCCGTCGTGGCGAAGTAGCCGTCTTCCTTCCCCCAATCGGCGATGGTCCGGGTCACGCGGTCGACCAACTGGCGGACCGAAGACTCGCGCTTCCCATCCGCGGGGCTGCCGTTGCCGCTCGTCACGTCGCCGTAGAAGTACTTGCTCGAGACGACGTTCGTGGCCAGTTGGCTCCAGGCCCGCGGGATCTCGCAGTCGACCTGCTGGAAGATGACGCGCCCGCGTTCGTCCTTGATCTCGGCCGTCCGCAAATCCCAGTCGACCTGGTCGAACGGGCTCGATCCTTCCAAGCTGAAGACGCGCGGGACTCGCATCCCGATCCGCCCGCGCGATTGCTCGTGGGCCGCCTTTTTCGTGGTCTGCAGCCCCTCGGATACAGAAACGCTCGTCACCCGTTCGCCAACCGTCGCCATTGCCCGCCTCCACGTCTCGGCCTACCCTCGGTCTAGACCCAGGATTCCCCACACGATCCGGGTTTAGCCGATTTGTATTCAGAAGTCCATAGGTGTACTGCCGTCCAGAAAATTTTGCGCCTCACACCGGTTATCGGCGCCACGGTCAGGAATCTTGCGAGTTCGGGTGAATCGACGATCCCATCCGGAATCGCCCGAGAGATTCTTACCAGAAGTGGCCCGAGTCGCTGCCGTGCCTTGCTGTCTCGTCAATACATAGGTCCAGTCTAACGCATGGCCGGGGATCCCCGTTGGACCGGGTTGGAATTTCGCCGATCAACTCGCGCGACTGTGAAGATTTCGCGGGGGACGTCGTACAGCCAGCCTCAAGATCCCGAGCCGCATCCTCCGAATCACCCACGCATGCCGGTTACTCAACCACGACTGGATATCGTACCAAATCCCATGAAAAAACCGTACCTATGCCGGCAATTGCGGCAAGATGGTACGGCCTGGGCAGTTCGGGGTGTTTAGGCGACGGGTCGCTAGCAAGTTCAATGAGGCTGTACATGGACATACCCGACCCGCTCTGGCCAGGCCGACCGGATGGCCGATGGATCTTTCCCCCGGAGTCCGTGGTATGCTGGGGCCTGGGAGGATCTGACATGGAATCAACGCTTTCACCCAACAAGACGGCATCCGCCATCTGGAGCCGGATCGTGAAGCCCGATCAGGCGACCCTCACCCCGGCCGCGGCTCGGGCCATCCTCAAACTCGACTTCGATGCCGAGGATCATGAGCGTGTGAGCCAGCTTTCCGCCAAGGCCCGGAAGGGCTCGCTCACGCCCGATGAGAGGGCGGAACTCGAGGAGTATGTGAGGGTTAATAATGAGCTGATGATCCTCCAATCGAAAGCCCGTCTCTCTCTCAATCGGGCGAACCCGCTCTCATGAAGGCCGACGTTGAGCGGCGTGTGTGGCGGAGGGCTCAGTATCGGTGCGAATATCGCCGACTCCCCCAGTCGGCCTCGCGGCTCCGTTACCAGATCGATCACATCATCGCTCAGCAACATGAGGAGAATGATGACCCGTCGAATCTCGCGATTGCGTGCATTCGATGCAATCTTCAAAAGGGCAGCAATATTGCCGGCCTCGATCCGGCAACCCGGGAGCTGACCCGGCTCTACAACCCACGTCGAGACCGTTGGTGTGAGCACTTCGCGTGGGAAGGAGCGGTGATCATCGGCTTGACTCCGATCGGCAGGACGACCGTCCGCCTGCTCGTCATGAACGACCCGGCGATCGTCGCGACCCGAGAGGTGCTTATCGACGAAGGCCGTTTCCCTCCGCGATGAACCGGCCGAAGGCGATCCGCCCGGGATGATCGCGATGGCCTGGAATCTGATTGGCATCAGTTGTACCCCGACCGTCTCCCCAGCGAGAACCTCATCGATCCGGAAGTGCTGGCAGTTGCAGCTTCCGCCACGACTCGATCCCGCGCGAAGAAAAACCGTACCCATTCCGGCAATTGCGGCAAGATGGTACGGTCCGGGCAATTCGGGGTGTTTAGGCGATGGGTCGTCAGCGAGGTTACTGAGGCAGCCCGAGGCTGGTGATCTGGACCATGGTGTAAGGCTGCCGGTGACCGTTGCGCCGACGCATATTCTTCCGGCGTCGAAACTTCTGGATAATGATCTTCTTGGCTTTGAACTGATTGACGATCTTGCCGACGACGCTGGCGCCCTCAATGACGGGCGCACCGATGGTTGCCTCGCCATCGCCGCCCGCGATCAACAGCACCTTGGAGAAGACCAGTTCGTCACCGGCCTTTCCATCACGCCGATCGACACGGATCCGATCGCCCTCGCTGACCCGGAATTGATGGCTTCCGTCTTCGATAATGGCATACATCCTTCGAATCACTCCTGGAGAGCCAGACGCCCTGACATCGACCCATTCTGTTCCGGTCGAGTCAACCGAGTCTGTCCCGCAACTTCAAACCGCGCTTCAACTTGAGGCGCGTCTACGGGCTTCTCGTGGGGACGAGAAAAGTCCTATCTTACCGTGATTGGAACGAAAAGAAAAGACCGTGGACCTTGACGCAGCAGTTCCGCAACTCGGCGGTATTTGAGAAGCCAAGACGGATTCAAGGCCTCGACCTCGCGGGTTTTACGGTTTTATGGGCTGGCGGGGTTGTCGGAGAGGCACTTTCGGGGGGTGGTCGACC
>JBKQHM010000410.1:0-6384 GCA_052148775.1 Isosphaeraceae bacterium
CAGGCTCGGCGCCGCCCTCGTGACCCTGGGGCGATCAGCCGAGGCCGAGGACGCGTACCGCGAGTCGATCGCCCATGATGAATGGCTGGCCGAACGCTTCGGCGATCGTTCCGGCGTCTACTCGGTCCTGGTACCCAATCAGGAAGCCCTGGCGCACCTCCTGCTGGCGAGCAACCGACAGGACGAGGCGAAGGCCCTGCTGGACAAGGCGAAGTCCGAACTGTTGGCCATCGAGACCGCAAGACCGAATCGCCCAGGTGGCGGTCGGAGACTGGCCGATTGCTTCGCTCAACTTGCTGAATCGTACAAAGCACTCGGCGACCAAGGGTGCGCCGCCGAATTGAATGATCGGGCCGACCGGTACCGCCGCTCCGGTCCCAACGATGAGCCCGCCGGTCGCAACCGACGCGGTGGTGGACGGCCGCCTGGCCCTGGCGACGATCGCCGACGACCGCCCGGTCCGCATCCATCCCAGTGATTCGACCACGAGGCCGAAATCCGTGGCGACCCCTCGAACCAAGAGGAGCCGACCCCGGGGCGGACTCTCGTGAGGGTTCCTCCTCCCTCGCGATACCCAACCCGAGGCCGGCTCCTATCGGCTCGAACGACACCTCAGGCCATCTGCATTGTTGCAAGCCAGTGTGCTAGCTTCAGGCCCATGGCTTCGGCGAGGTTCTTCAGAGAGAACGCAGACTCGCCAAGAAAGCGCGCGCGGAAAAACCAGAAAACGGGAGGCTCGCTCGACCCGTAGTGTATTCGTCAGGTGCAATCCCCGAACTGGGCTGGATCTGTCTCCGAAGACCGAGCCGCGTCCCGCGATCGTCCCAAAGGATCCCTCGGCAGGTTGACAGTTCGAGAGCTCCTATGCCGCCTGGCCTCTACACCAACCCGAAGCGTCAGCGAGGCTCTTTCCCAATCGCCCGCAAGGACTTGCGGCAGACCTCGCTGACGCTTCGGGTTGGTGTGGAAAGGGACCGACGCGGTCAGGGCCGAGATGCTGTCGATCCCAGAGTCTGGGGACGATCCCCGCGTCCCGACCCTGACAGGGAATCGGTCTCCGCGAGTCGTCGTTCAGCGATCGCGGAGGAGTTGTTTGCGGAGTATCCGTGCAAGGTTATCGCCGCACTCAACCGCCTTATCGGCACTGTCCAGGGCTAATGAACGCTCACCTCGCGCCATGTAGGCAAGGGCGAGATTGTAATGGAGGCGGGCCTGGGACCGCCGATCCTCGGCACAATTGATCGCCTTCCGGAAATCCGCGATCGCCTCGGCATGATGCCCGAGATGAAAGGAGAGGATGCCACGATTCAGGAGTGCGTTCGTGAATCGATTGTCGAGCTCCCAGACGTGCTCGTAATCCCGGAGGGCCTGATCGTTTTGCTTCATGGCCTCGGCGGCCTTGGCCCGATTGAAATAGCATTGGGGAGATGTCGGATTGAGCGCGATGCAGATGCTGAAAGCGATGAAGGCTTCCTGGTATGCCTCGAGACGGTAGGCACAAAGCCCGGCGAAGAAGTTGGGCCAGAAATCCTGGGGACGTTGATTCAGCGAGGCGCGAAATTCCGCCAGGGCTTTCTCGAGTTGCTCCGATCGCAAGTAGGAACGCCCGAGATCGTAATGATCCGAAGCAGAGTGGGGCACGGGATCAAATTCGACAGCGACATCCTTCGTTCCTTTTTCCCTCTGAATTGATCGACTCAGGTAGTCGATCGCGAAGCTAGGCCCGCAAATGGCGCGTGCGTTATCGAGGAGGCCGATCGCTTCGTCTCGGGCGACGCTGACCTCATCCGGCGAGCTGCGTCGCAAACGGATCTCGGCCCAAACGCTCACCAGTTCCAGCAGGTCGGTCCGGACCTGTTGATCGGGTTGGTTGTAGAGATCCTGAGACTGAGCAGGTAATAACTGATTGCGTCGATCCCAGATCGCCCGGATTTCTCGAAGTAATTTCGTCGACGTGCCTTCACCCGGCGGATCGATACCGTACTCGAATCGCAATCGCTCGGCCAGGTGATGAAGCTTGGCCGCAAAGACCTTGCGGCATTCGGCATCGATGACCTGGGCCTGGCGGATGATCGGAGGAAATGACTTCGCATTCTCGCGTGCCACACGAATCACGTCGAGCGCGTCGTCGTACTTTCCTCTGATGGACAATTCTCGAGCGGCTTTGAGGTCCGTCTGGATATCCTTGTCTCTCTGTCGATAAGAGAAAGCCGTGTAACAGGCGACGAGGATGGAGAACACGCCGAGGACCACCATTCCGACTTTCCGGTGGTCGGTACTCGAACCGCGCCGGCCATGCTCCTTCAGGATTTCTACGTGCCGTCTGAGATCGTCGGCAAGGATCGCGGCGGATTGATAGCGCCGCGACGGTCGGGCATTGAGGCACTTTCGGATGATATCCTCGAGCGCGACGCTCACCTCCGGATTCCGTTCGCGGAGGGAGGTTCCGAGCTCCTCTTTCTGCCCTGCGACGGAACCGCCGAGCGCCGTTCGCAGCAGGAGACCCATTGCGTAGATGTCCGCTCGGTGGTCGACCGGCCCGGGGACGGGTTGCCCCAGGCTGACGGCCTCCATGGCCGCGGCGTGTTCGGGTGCCATCCAGCCGGGCGTCCCGCCGATCCGTTCCGGGAATCGTTCGGCGGCCTCGATCGGCTTGCTCGCCAGGTGAAAATCCAGCAGCATCGGGTGCGCATCGGCCGCGATCAGCACGTTGGATGGTTTCACATCCATATGGACCAGGCCATGGGCGTGCGCGTCCAGGAGCGCGTCGGCCAGGCAAGCCCCAATCCAGCAAATGGCCTCGACGTAGGTCGCCTCCTCGAGGTATCGGCGGTAAGGTCCGTCGGGCTTCATCGGCTTCGGCCGGCCGGCCTCCTCGCGGTCCATGCTCTCGAGGATGTGGTGCCCCCGGCGTTGCGCGACCGGGATCGGTGCGAGGGCTTCCAGGATCCGGGCCAGGCTCGTCCCGCCGAGGTAGGGCATGCATAAGGCCCTGAGGCCACGGTCGGGGAAGGTGTGCTCCGAGAACAGGGGGATGATGTGGGTATGCTGCAACCGGGCCAGTGAGAGATGCTCCTCCTGGTCGTCGGAGATGACCTTCAGCACGACGAGACGGTCGGCGAGGCCCGGCTCCGCGGCCAGGTAGGTCCTGCCGGAGGCCCCGCGGCCGAGCTCGGCGATCAGGCGGAACGGTCCGAGCTCCTCGCCGACCTCGGGGAGCGATGCCATTCGCGCCAGCGGGCGCAGAAGCCGGTCGCATCCCAGCAGGACTCCGAGCTCATCCTTCCAGCGCGGGAAGCGAGCGACGAATTCCGAGGTCGAGACATCCTCACCCGATTCGGACCTCAAGCAAAATTCTTCATAGATCAGCCGTATGGCCGCCTCGCCATCGATGCCGGGATTCTCGGCCAGGATCGCCTCGGCGCCGACGGGCTCGCCCCGGGCCCACGCCGCGGCCATGGTGTCGACCTGGCGGGAGACCCAGGAATCCTCCATCAGATCCCCTCCGAGGGGCTCCGGCGCCCCGATCGGGTGCGATCTCCCCGCCACGTCCGCGGAACCGGGGCTATCGGACCCGAGGTGAGTCATGCGCGGGCTCCTGTCCGCGAGCGGTCGGCCCGGGCGAGACCACTGGGGGCATCGCCCTTCGGGCTCGACCCCAGCCACCCCGGCTTGGCGACCAAGACCGATGGGTGGCTGGGGTCAAGCCGGTTTTGCCGGCGCAGCCCCAGGGAGTGCCAGGCATGACTGACCCAGGGGCCGATACGGAGGCCCATCGTCAATCCTTTTCCCGATCCGCGCCGGAGGATGCCGTCGAATTCCTGGGCGGCAGGGCCAGTCGACGCGCCAGGTCGTAGAGGATACGGCGGATGCTGCCTTCATGTAGCCCGATCCGGGCGGCGATCTCGGAGTTGGGCAAGCCCTGCCGCTTGAGGATCAAGATCTCACGGTGAGACGGCGAGCATTCTTCGAGCATGCGATTCCAGAGCTCGCGCTCCTGGGCGATCTCGCTGGGCCTTGGCTGGTTGGCCTGGGGCATTTCATCGGCCGAGGACAGGTCGAGCGGCCTTTCCTGCTCGATCGCGCGATGGTGCTGGCGCCGACGGTCGATGAGCCGATTCCGAGCCACTTTCACCAGGAAAGCACGGAGATGGGAACGGTCGGTGAATCGCCACCCGGATTGCCGGAACCCGCGCAGCACGTCGGCCCAGACCGATTGGACGATGTCCATCGAGTCGAGCTTGGACCGCAAAGGTCCCGTCAACTGCCGGCGGATGGCCATCCTCAAATAAGGTTCGCACGCGAGGAAGGCTTGCTCCGCGGCCGCGACGTCCCCACTGTTCAGCTTCTCAATCAGTTCATCAAGAGGTTCTTCGTTCATGCACGTCTCTCAGACCAACTACCCGGTAACTCGGGGAATCCCAGGGTGTGCTGACGCCCCGAGGTGTCGAGCGCCAGGAGCCCTCGTTTCGAGGAACTCCTTCGTTGCAGGTGTCTTCGGACGAATTCGGCCGTCGCGAGCGAGGTGACAGCCCCAGCCGTGAACCACAGGATCGTCGAAGGTACGTGCGACTCGAACAGCCCGAGCTCGATCCCTCCAAGCTGGTTCACGAAATCCTCAAGGGCATCTTCCAGAGAACCACGCGCGAGAGGAATCGCCTCGGCGATCACATCAGCGCTTCGCGACGAAAGCAATTCCCGGCACTGATTATCGGAGATCCAGCCATCCGTCCAATCCGCCACAACGCCGGGCCGGTTGAGGGTCCGCGAGGTGAGGAATGCAAACGACACGGGTCGAACGCCGCCGCCCATCTGGGCGAGGTTGGCCCCCAAGCTCGATTCCGGATTAATCGTCGCCGGGGATAATGGATCGACGGATACTCTGTCGGGGTTGACGAGCGGGGCAGGCTGACCGGGTGGACCGGGACTCACGAGCGACAGGTTTCCATCCATGACTTTGCCGGCCGATGGGATCGTCTGAGGGGTTTCGATCCCCACCTCGGGAGCTTGCTCGACCACGGCATCCACCGGGCCATTGGCTGAATTGGAAACATTGGCGAACATAACCTGGGGGGGGCCAAATTCGAAAAACTCCGGCTTCAACCGCGTCGGGTATTCGGCGGTTGGAAGCGCCATCGGGGAGCTATCGACTTGTGGTCCAAACCCTTCATCCCCGCCCCTGGAGAGTCCGAACAGTAGTATCTGCGAAGGATCGTTGTCCGGAGGAGCGCCAGGCGAATTCGATGTCACTACCGATGGGATACCGGTCGACGCGGTAACCGGGGGAGTGATCGGCATTCCGGGACCCGTCGCCTGATTGGAATCTATGTCGGGGGAGGTGCCGACCGAGGAAGACGGGCTCACGAACGGTTGCGGGCCCGTCTGCTCCGAGGAAGTCGCAACCATCGCTCCGTATCCCGGCGAAGCATGGGCGACGTTCATCGTGCCGACAGAGAAACCCTCGGAAAAGCCTACCTGGATCTCGTTGAAAGGACCGACTGTACCGACGACGATCTCGGGGTAAACCTCGATCGAGCCCGATACTCCCGACGGGCTGAAGGAGACAGTCCACGTTTCGTCGAGGACTTCACCCGTCGCGGAGAGGGGTGTGGCAGTTCCATGACTACCCAATCCCGGCGGACCCAATACGGCCGAGTCATCGACGACGAAGGGACTCTGCTGGAAGACCGCGGTCAGAGCGATTTCGACCGGGAGTGGACCCAAGCCTCCGGCGTGCGGGCCAATCAACACGATGGGTCCGGCCGCCGGATAAGCGGAACTACCCACGCTCAGTAGCTCGCGAGTTTCGAGGGCATCGAATCCCAGGCCGAGCCGAGCCGAGACCAATCGATGTTTCCGCATGGATGGGTTCACTATTCCAGGTCGAAGCTGAATCTCCCCTCGATTCTGATCGGGGAGTAACGCGAGGAGTATTGAGGATTTTACCCGCGACCCGAGCGGTTATCCAGCCGATTCTCGTCACGTACACTCACGGTCGACACGAACCGAACAGTCCAGCGCCACCCGATGCGAAGTCTCCATCGATCACGAGTATGACCGATCCGGTGAGAGGGATCTGTCTCACCGAACCTCGGCCTCACGCTCGGCGGCGTCGGCCGCGATCTACCAGGAAGAGGACATCCCCAGGACGACAAGCCCGAACCATTCCCCAGGTGCCCAATTTGTGCTCGAGAAGCCGGTTTTATGGAGGGCACTCGAAGAAGGTCCTCCCCGACATCCTGTCGGCCGCCTATCGTCCTAGCCTATGTTTGGGGTGAAGAAGCCGGGGCCGGCTGGTCCTGCGCGCAAAAACCTCTATTTTTCCAGGCTTTTCGCTTGGAGCGAGGTCTCGCCAACCCCAAAAGCGTAGTGACAACTCTAGTC
>JBKQHM010000411.1:0-9715 GCA_052148775.1 Isosphaeraceae bacterium
TGCGGAGGTCGACGCGCCCGGCGCCGACGCCGTCATCGCCTCTGACCCATCGGCCGTCGAGCGGCCGGCGCTGCTCGGCCAGGTCCATGCCCGCCATGACCTTGATGTAACTGGTGCAGCGCCGCCCTTGCTCGGGCGTGAGCATCGTCAGCAGCCGGACGATCCCCAGGTGGCGGACCGAGACCCCGACGTGATTGTCGTTGATCGAGAAGAACAGGTCGCTGGCCGGCATCCGGACGGCGTGTTCGATCAGGGAGGCGACCGCCGATTCCGGGAGTAGCCCGGCGACGTTCGGGGCGCCGGGATGGGGATCGGACGGCGCCGCGGCCGGATCGGGCTTCTCGCTCGGTTGACCCGCGCCGTCCGTCGATTTTCGACCGGGCTTCGAGGCTGCTGCGGTCGTTCTCATGACTTGCCTCCCAGGGCCATGGTGCGCGCCGCCGGCTCGTCCTCGACGAGGTTCAGATAGCGGTCGATATGCAGGAGTTTCAAGATGGCCATGATCGACGAGGGCACCGAATGCACCACCAGCATCCCGCCGGACTCGAGGCAGTGCTTGTGGAAGTTCACGAGCCAGCTCACGCCGCTCGAGTCGATGTAGGGGGTCTTCTGGAGGTCGAGGAGGATCCTTCGGCCGTAACAATCCGGGCCGAGGAGCGACTCGAGCAACTGGGGATCCCGCGCCTGTTCGCTGAGGCGGATCTCGCCCTCGGTCTGAAGCCGGCAGACCCCCGCTTCCTCGGAAATCAGACTGAGCTTCATGGACGCACCCGGTGCGCTGGGGTTGGTTCGGATCGGAGCATTCGTACGATGGACTCCCGCCGCGACGTGCCCCTTCGCACTCGCCCCAATAATCATGATCGAGCGTACCATGAGAGATCAAGAGAATTCTGACATTTCCTGTCAACGAATTCCTTAGATTTGCGTCGGCCCCGCGGGATTTGCCGACGCTCGGAAGGGACCGTCCCCGCGCATCCACCGAAGGCCAGCCGCCGTCGCCTCGGGCCGAGCTTGACGATCGTATGGGTCTTGAGTCGGGCCCGGTGATCGGCTCGAATGGCAGGGAGTCGGACGCTCACTGCAAGGCTCACGCCATCGGGAGGATGTTGAAGCATGCCGCTCAGACACCACGGGTATTGGGCCTCGATCCTGGCCTTGATCGCGTCGATGCCGGCGGTCGCCGTTGGCCAGGGTCCGTCCGGGGGCGACGACCCCTATCGCCGCTACATCACGACGGCCCCGGAATTCCAGCCGGTGCGACAGGACGCGGCGTTCCTGATCGGCCGATGGAATACCTGGATCTACATGCCCTGGCGCTATCAATGGACGATCGGGACGGGCGAGGCCGGGGGGCGATTCTGCCGCGAGTTCGGCTTCAACGGCGGCTTCACCGACCGCGGCGAGGGCCCGCTCGACTGGCTCGCGAAGTGGGGCCTCCGCTTCTACAACGACCACACCGCCGGCAAGGGTGACCTGCACCTCCACGGTTCGGAGAAGAAGGCGAACTTCCAGGCCGATCAGCGCGACCCGCGTGCCATCCGCCACGGGTCCGACGGCCCTCGGCCCATCGACGCCAACCTGAGGCACCAGCTCCGCGACCGGGTCGCGGCCAGCATCATGCCGTTGCGAGGGAGCCGCCAGCGGGTCGCCTACGCGCTCGACGACGAGATCTCCTGGGGCGCGTTCGTCACGCCGCTCCCGTGGCGGCTCAATGACGACGACGCGGCCTATCAGCGATGGCTGGAGACGTACTACGGGGGCCGCGCGCCGAAGGCCGACTTCGTGACGCCCGACTTCGTGCTGGAGCAACTGCAAGAGGACCGGCCGATCGGCCAGCTCGACTTCGCGCCGCTCCTGGACCGCCTCACCTACCAGGACTCGGTGTGGGCGAACCTGATCCGCGAGCTGGTGCAGCACGCCAACCGTACGGACCCGGAGACGCCCTGCGGCTTCGTCGGCGGCCAGGCGCCCAATATCTGGGGCGGCTATGACTACGCGAAGCTGGCGAAGGCGACCCAGTTCATCGAGGCGTACGACCTCGGCTCGGCGCAGGAGATCCTACGCTCGTTCAACCCGGGCAACGCCTGGGCCCAGGTGACGACCCACTTCCACAACGACAAGCTCGGCGTGGAGAACGACATCTGGCAGAGCTGGTATTACTTCGCCCACGGCAACCGGGGGATGATCGGCTGGGTCGAGGGATGGTTCGACGGGGCCAGGCCACGTCCCTGGCTCGAACGCTACAAGGCCACGCTCAAGGAACTGGGCGCCGTGCAGGGTCCGAAGCTGGCCGGTGCGAAATGGATTCACGACGGCGTGGCGATCTATTATTCTCACCCCTCGATCCAGGTCTCGTGGTGCCTGGATATCGAGCCGCACGGCAAGACCTGGGTCAACCGCGGCGACGACCACCGGCTGGGTACGTCGCACAACGTTCGCAAGGCCTGGGAATACCTGCTGGCCGACTCGGGCATCCAGTACAACTTCCTGGCCTACGACGATCTGATCCGGCACGGGGTCCCGTCCGAATACAAGGCCCTGATCCTGCCGGCCTGCTACGCGCTCTCCGACGCCGAGGCCCGTCGCATCCGCGAGTTCTGCCAGGCCGGCGGCACGGTCGTCGCCGACTTCGCCTGCGGCCTCTTCGACCAGCACGGCAAGGGCCGTCGCCGAGGAGCCCTGGACGACCTGTTCGGCGTCACCCACGACGGCAACCTGCGCAAGCGGGACGTCTTCGGCGGCTCGCTTTGGGTCGAGACCAACCAGGATGCGGCCTATTCCTACGGCAAATTCCGGCAGCTCTTCGAGACGGTCCCTTGCCGCCTGCAAGACGGGTTCGCGATCGCCGAGCATCGGCTCGGCATGAAGAAAGTCCGGCAAGTCGGCCGGGGCAGGGCGGTCTACCTGAACCTCTCGCCCCAGCGTTACCTCCAGTATCGCGAGGAGGGCATGGCCACCGACGCCCACCGCGCCACGTTCCTCGGTCAGATCAACCCATCCGGCCGACCGCCGCGCGTCGTCGTCACCCACCGGGGGCGGCGACCGCCGCAATGCGAGGCCACCTACTGGTCCAGGGGGGGCCGAACTTATGTCTTTATTCTCAAAAATCTTCCCGTGAACGCGACGACTACCGGAGGCGGCGGCGTGTCGGGCTTGAATGCCGACGGGATCACGGTCGACGTCGAGTTGCCGGCGCTCCGGAAGGTGGTCGATGAACGGACCGGCAAGGCCCTGGGCGAAGGGAAGGCGTTCGCGTTCCGATTCATCGGCGTGGAGCCGGTGTTCTTCAGCTACGCGAGTCGAGATTGAGAACAGATCCATCGGGCCACGCGAGAGGTGCTATGCTAGAATCAGGTTGGAATGATGAACTCAGTCTGGGAACGGTTATGCCCTCGAAAGCCTATCGAGAGTGGAGAACGACCCGGTGGGAGGAACTGGACAAGATCGAGCACGCTCATGGCGCGGTCGGGGTCACGGGTCGAGGCCGTTCCTGACCGGCTTCGTGCTATCGGGCGCCTTCGCGATGGTCGCCCTGCTGGCACTGTCTCTCGTATTCCCCAGGGACTGGTTCACGCCGATCTATCGCACGGCGCATGATTTCTGGTGGAAGCTTTATCTCCGCGATCATTATACGTTTGGCCTGTCTCGCCAGGATTACCTCTTCGCGGCCGAGATGGTGCTCTACACGGTCTTGTTCACCATCCCCGAGGTGCTGATCGCCGTGGCCGGGGGGCTGCTGGCCCGCTGGTCATCGCGGGTGGGGCCGGATTTCGGCCGGTCGGTCGGGGCGAGCGTAGGCCCTCGGGTTCCGACCTGACAGGATGCTCGGATTCGTAGTCGGCGATCGACTCACAGGGCGGCACCTTCGTGAATGGGAGTGCCTGCGTGAGCCGGCCTCGGGATCGGGAGTGCTATCGCCCGATCAGATCCTCGGCCTTCTGGAGTGCCTCGCGGAACGGGCCCACGAAGGCGACCATGCCCTGTCGGTCGATCACGGCGGCGGCGGGGATAGCCAGGGGGCGGACGCCGTAGGAACGGAACGTCGCCCCGGGCCAGCCTTCCTCATCCGCCGGTCGGTCGATGGCCAGGCGATATGTCAGCCCCTGCTTGCGGGCCAGCGGGGCGCCATGCCCGGCGCTGGGGCCGCTGTTGTGGAGCCCGATCAAGACCAAGTCCCCGCCCCTGCCGGCGAAGCGATCGGCGGCGGCCTGGACCTCGGTCAGCTCGGCCATGCACGGCGCGCAGGTGTTCCCCCAGAAGTGGACCAGCACGACCTTGCCGGCGAGGTCGGGGGCCCCGGCCGGGCCGTTCCGGTCGAACCATTCCGCGGGCTCGATCGACGGCGCCGGCTGGCCCGGCTTGAGGACCGGCTCGATCGATCGGTAACGCGACGCCATCTCGTCGGCGAAGGCGGCCACGTCGGCGACCGGGTAATGGGCGATGCCCTGGTTCGGAGTCTTCCGACCCTTGCGTTTGTCGACGATCAAGGTCCTGGAGGGCACGGCGAGCACGAAATCGAGCGGGCCCGGACGATACGCTAGGTCGACCTCGTCGATGATCTTGATCACGAGGTAATCGACGCGATCGCCGAAGAGTTGCGCCCCGACGTGGACCGTCGGCAGGACGGCGCCGTCGGCGAACACCTTCGGGCCGTACTGCCGGACCTCCTGACTCGCGACCTGCGACAGTCGACTCGGTCTTGTAATCCAGGAGTATGCGTGGACGAATCCGCTCGTCCGGTCGACGACCCAGCGCGCCCTCGCAGTCTCCGTCTCACTCTCGATGGCCAGCCGGCCATGGGGCCCCTCGGTGCGGCGGATCGCGGGGACTCCACCGGGCTCCGCATCCGATCGAGCCGGACGGCCGCCCAAGGGCGGCCAGTAGGTGAAGTCGGGGAACCCCAGGTAATACAGGCCGACATCCTTCGCGTCGAGGATTTCCGCACCCATACCTTCCTGGTTGATGGATTCTTTTGCGTTGTTGATGTATGTAGCAAGGATAAAGTTGTTGCGTGCCCGCCTCATGTCCCGCCTCCGTCCGGCATCCACGACGATCTCATGGGAATTCATATCCGGGCCTTCACGCTCGAGGAATCGGGCCCGGATCTTCGCGGCGAGTGCGGCCGGTTCGCCCGGGCCGACCCGGTCGAGCAATGCGTCCAGCTCGGCCCGGGGGACCGATCCGGTGCCTCCGATGACGTGAGAGCGGATGTGGAACTTACCCGTGCGGGTCGCCCGTTGCTGGCGTCGCCACTTGTCGACAAGATCTTCGGGGAAGGCGGAGGAGTCTCCCTGAGCGGACCCATTCGCCGCCGGTCCTTCATCCCTCGCGAAGGCGAAGCGGGCCGTGGTCTCCTGCCCGGCCGCGAGATCGAGCCGAGTGCCGGTCGTGCCTTCGAACTTCCAGCCTGGCGGGGCGGATTCGACGAAGAACCGCCGCCGGCCCGGCTCGACGATGGCGCGCAACCGACCGCGATCGTCGGTCACCGGATGGTCGACGATCACGAGCTGGCTGGGGAGATCTCGGCGTTCGTGACTCGCGTCGGTCTCGAACTGGAAGCGGACGCCCTCGATCCCCGCCCCGGTCTTCGCGTCGACGGCCTCGAGCGTGACGAGGGCCGCGGGCTCGAGCTTCAGGTCGGTGATCTCTGCAACTTGCTCCCGGCCGATCTCGATGATTTTCCGGCCGGGACGATAGGGAGCGTCGAGCGGGGGCTCGATCGCGAGCTCGTACTCCCCGGGGCGGAGATGCAGCGTCACGCGTCCCTCGTCGTCGGCCGCGCCGACGCTCCCGGTCCCCAACATGGTGCGTTCGCTCCTGGCCCGGACGGTCGCATTCCGCGCCGGTCGATCGGTGTCCGAGTACCGGACGGCCAGTCGGACGTCTCGAGGAGCCAGGAAGCGGTGATCCAGCACGGCATCGTGGCCGAGGCCGCGGACGTCCGGGAGGGCCCTGGTCGTCGTGGCGATCGTCGGATTCGCGGGCTCATAATCGGGGCCGGGGTTGATCGCGCAGAAGAACTGGGCCTCGCGCGGCAGGCCATCGATCCAATAGGTGCCGTCGGGCCGGGTGCGGGCGGATCGGATGGCCTCGGGCAGCGATGCGATGTACGGGAAGTCCCGGCGCCCCTCGGGGATCGCGTCGGTGGGATCCAGGCGGACGCATGACCATGTCGTGTCGCCGCCGAGCTGGCGAATGTTGTCGCGGATGCCGAACCGAACCTCGACCCCGGCAAGTGGCCGGCCCAGGTCGTCGACCAGCCGGCCGCGGACGGTCGCGGGGAGATCGAGGGCCAGGTCGACCCGGATCGGCTCTCCCTGATAGAAGGTCTCGGGCTCCATCGCGGTGAGGTAGGTCGAGGTGGAGGGCCGGCGCTCGGCAGGGCGGACGCGATTGACTTCGTGCCAGGTGAGGCCGAAGCCGGGCGCCGTCGCGGCGACCTGGAATTGCCCCATCGCGACGCCGCTACGGCCGGACCGTGGCGTCGCGGAGAGCTCCACGCCGCGGGCGATGAATCGGCCGTCCTGCCCGGTGGTCAAGGTGGTCAGCAATCGGCTGCGACCGTAGTTGGCCCCCGGCCTCGGGTCCTTCCAGTCGATGACATAGACCGTGGCGCCGGCGACGGGCTGCCCGCCCGGGCCGGTCGCGCGGCCCGAGATATCGACCGATTCGAGGTACGGTTCGAAGGGGCGAGGTGGATCCTCCGGGGCGTCGTCCGCGGTCCTGGCCTCGCCTGCTTGGGTCGCCAGCTCGGGCGGCGTCGGGGCCCTCGGGGCTCCGGCCTGGTCTCCCGGGTTCACGAGCGGCAGGATGCTCGCGAGGTACCCGATCCCGAGCGCCGACAAGCCCAGCAGGACCATGACCAGCCCGGTCGTCTTGAGTTTCCCGGCGATCGCCGTCCCCGGCACTCTTCGGGCCAGGGCCAGCACCGAAGCCGACGAGCCCCAGGCGAGGGTCGCGCCCGATCGGATCAACTCGCACGTCGTGCGGGCCAGCGCGAGGGAGACCGCGACCGCGGCCTCCGCCGGCTGGATCAGTCCCGAGCCGGACAGGACGAGCCCGGCCGTCGCCGGGGCGACGCCGCGTCGGACGAGTCGGTCGCGGAGCCGCTGCCGTCCGCGGTTGAGCCGGCTCTTGACCGTCCCGAGCGGCCATCCGAGCTGCCGCGCGGCCTCGTCGAGCGACCGTTCCTCCAGGTCGCAGAGGACGATCGGTGCGCGGTAGCGCTCGGGCAGACGATCGAGCTCGGCGTGGATCGTGGAAGAGAGGTCGAATTCGTGAGGATCCACGCCGCGGGGGGGCATCGCCTCCTGTCGGCGTTCGAACCATCGGCGTTCGTGACTGCGTCGCCGGGCTTCGGCCGAGCGGGCCCCGGCCGCGACCCGGTGGGCGACGCCGTGCAGCCAGGGTCCGACCGAGTCCCGCTTGCGGATCGAGGCGGCCCGGCGGAGCAGGATCAGGAAGGTGGCCTGGAAGGCGTCGTCGGCCTCGTGCGGGTCGCGCAGGACGCTCCGGCAGACGCGCAGCACCATCGGGCCGTGCCGCTCGATCAGCAGGGCGAAGGCCGACTCCACTTCGAGATTCCCCTCCTCGCCCATGCCACGTCGGGATGCGATCCGCTCGAGCAACTGGCCGTCGGACAGGCCCGCCAGCGTCCCCGAGTTGAAGATCGTCTGGAGGTCTCGCCGCCACGACGAGTGGGTAGGGTTGGTCACGACGCGCCTCATTGGCCTGGGGTTGTCTTCGTCAGGACCCTTGTAGTGTAACGACGGGGAGGGAAAGTTCCGACTTTTCGGAGAGCCCACGGGAAAAGCATGGACGAGGCGTGTTCGATGATGGCGTCGAACGCCGCGACATGGGATGAGTCCACCGTGAGTGTCGGCCATCGCGGTGGGCCTCGCCTCGAATCATCGAGGCTCGACATCACCCGGCGCCGGTCTGATGCCGGTTCCGACACGCCCTGATCTCCGACGTGAAAGCCAGCTCACGAGGTTCTTGAGAGGAGACAGCGATGATGCCTATCGCCCGATCAGATCCTCGGCCTTCTGGATTGCCTCGCGGAACGGGCCCACGAAGGCGACCTTACCCTGTCGGTCGATCACGGCGGCGGCGGGGATAGCCAGGGGGCGGATGCCGTAGGATCGGAACGTCGCCCCGGGCCAGCCTTCCTCATCGGCCGGGCGGTCGATGGCCAGCCGATACGTCAGACCCTGCTTGCGGGCGAACGCGGCCCCCAAGCCGGCGCCGGGGCCGCTGTTGTGGAGCCCGATCAAGGCGAAGTCCTGGCCCCTGGCGGCGAAGCGATCGGCGACGGCCTGGACCTCGGGCAGTTCGGCCATGCACGGCCCGCAGGTGTTCCCCCAGAAGTGGACCAGCACGACCTTGCCGGTCCGGTCGGGGGCCTCGGCCGGACCATTCCGGTCGAACCAGGCCGCGGGATCGATCGGCGGCGCCGGCTGTCCGGGCTTGAGGACCGGCTCGATCGATCGGTAACGCGACGCCATCTCGTCGGCGAAGGCGGCCACGTCGGCGACCGGGTAATGGGCGATGTCCTTGTTCGGAAAGGACAGGCTTTCGCGGCCGTCGACGATCAGCGTCCCGGCGGGCACGGCGAGCGCGAAATCCAGGGGACCGGGCCGATACGCCAGGTCGGCCTCGTCGATGATCTTGACGATGAGGTGATCGACATGATCGCCCCTGAGCGATGCTTCGATCTGGACCGTCGGCAGGACGGCGCCGCCGGCGAACACTTTCGGGCCGTACTGGCGAACCTCCTGTTGCATGATCTGCCAGGGTTTGGCCGCTTTCGTCCTCGAGGAATAGGTACGCACGAATCCGGTCGTTCGGTCGACGACCCAGCGTGCCGTCCCGTGCTCCGTCTCATTCTCGATGGTCAGCCGGCCGTCGGGGCCCTCGGTGCGACGGATCGCGGGATCTCCTCCGGGGCTTGCGCCCGATCGAGCGGGCCGGCCTACATTGGGCGGCCAGTAGGTGAATTCGCTGACGCCCAGGAAGCGACCGACAGAACGGGTCCCGTTCTTGAAGATATGGGCTTCGGCTCCCGTGCTGGCAAAGCCCATATTCTCCGACCCATTATTGATGTTCGTCACGGTATGTTCAGGACGTTGAGACCGTTCCGCATGCCGCTCCCGTTCGCCATCCACCACCAGCTCGAGGGCGTCCATCCGAGGATTCTTGATTACGGTGAACCTGGGCTGTGGCATCGCTGCGAGGCCGGCGGCCTCATTCCGGTCGACCTCCTCGAGGAATGCGTCCATCTCGGCCCGGGAGATCGAGGTGAGGCCGCCGACGGAATACTGGCGGAAGCGGAACCTCCCCGTCCGGGCCGCCCGTTGCTGGCGTCGCCACGTCTCGACCAGCTCCTCGGGGAAGAGGGTGGAATCGCCCCGCGAGGATCCGTTCGCCGCGGGCTCCTCGACCCTCGCGAAGGCGAAGCGGGCCGTGGTCTCCCGGCCGGCCTCGAGATCGAGCCGGGTGCCGGTCGTGCCTTCGAACGTCCAGCCTTGCGGCGCGGACTCAACGAAGAATTCCCGTCGGCCCGGCTCGACGATCGCACGCAGCCGGCCGCGATCATCGGTCGACGGATGGTCGACGATCACGAGCTGGCTGGCGAGACTTCGCCGCGGGCGGCTCGTCCCGGCCTCATACTGGAAGCGGACGCCCTCGATCCCCGCTCCGGTCTTGGCGTCGACGG
>JBKQHM010000412.1:0-7058 GCA_052148775.1 Isosphaeraceae bacterium
CATTTGAGGTGAGTTGGGCTATGCCTTCCGTCACTTCGGCCATCCTTATCGAGCTCGGGATTCGCTGGCGTCATTCCTCTGGACGGGAGAACTTGCAGACACGCCGCAAAAGAGGTTGCGTTGGACTAACCCGCTTCGCGGGAGATGTCTCGATCGCCGGCCTGTGCTGGTGCTCTAGGTTGCCACCCGATCGACCGCTTTCCCGCCGCTTTCCCGCCACCTCCGACTTCCTCGATCGCCTGACCACAGCGCCGAGATTGTCCGCTGCCTGAGCCATCATGAGGGTGGTTTCCCATCCCTCAACTTCTGCTCAGGAGCTCGCCATGACTCCCCTGCGCCGGCGCATGATCGACGACATGACCCTCCACGGCCTCAAGCCCAAGACGATCCAGGCCTACGTCACCTGCATCGCACGCTTCGCTCGACACTTCGGCAAGTCGCCCGAACTCCTGGGGACCGCCGAGATCCGATCCTACCTCCTCTACCTCACCCACGACCGGCACGTCGCCTCCAGCACCTATAACCAAGCCCTTTGTGCCCTCAAATTCCTCTACCGCATCACACTCAAGAAGGACTGGGGCCTCGACGGCCTGGCCCGCACCCGCCGACAGACCAAGCTACCGGTCGTCTTGAGTCTCGATGAGGTCAACCGCTTCTTCCAGGCCATCACCGGTCTCCGCCATCGCGCCATCCTCATGACCGCCTACTCCGCCGGCCTGCGGATCTCCGAGGTCCTGGCCTTGCGCGTCGACGATATCGACAGCCAGCGCATGGTCATTCGCATCCGTCAGGCCAAGGGCTCCAAGGATCGCTATGTCATGCTCTCGCCTCGGCTCCTGACCCTGCTCCGGGAATATTGGAAGGCCCACCGCCGCCGCAAGGTCTACCAGCCCAGCCCATGGCTCTTCCCGGGAAATATCCCCGGTCAGCCGCTCTCCGACAAGCCAGTGTATGAAGCCTGCCAGGCGGCGTGCCTCGCCGCGGGGCTGGACAAACATGTCACCGTGCACACGCTTCGGCATAGCTTCGCGACCCACCTGCTGGAGGACGGCACCGACCTGCGAACCATCCAGATCCTGCTCGGACATCGCAGCCTCAACACCACCGCCCGATACCTCCATGTGGCCACCGCGGCCTTGCGATCGACCCGCAGCCCGCTGGATCGCCTGGACTCGCCATCAGGGGAGGCTCCTCAGTCATGACACGACCTCGGCCCACCGTGGCCGAGGTCATCCGGAGCTGTCTCGACGAGTTCCTGGAACGCTACGGCCCGGAGTTGACGCCCGAGCAACGCCGTGCCCTGAAGGATCTGATCTCCTGCCGCACGGCGGCCCTGGGAGGTCACGTCCTGGGGTGCCCCGAATGCGGGCATCAGCAGATCGCCTACAATTCCTGCGGCAACCGCCACTGCCCCAGCTGCCAGGCCACGGCCGCGGCTCGGTGGCTCGAGGCCCGCGCCGCCGAATTGCTCCCGGTGCCCTACTTCCATCTCGTCTTCACGCTCCCGGACGCCCTCGACCCGATCGCACTGGCCAATCCGCGGGTCGTGTACGACCTGCTCTTGCGGACCGCCGCCGAGACCGTGCTCGAGCTGGCCGCCGATCCCAAACTCCTGGGTGCCCAGACCGGCGTCCTGGCCGTGCTGCACACCTGGGGCCAGAACCTCCAGTTCCACCCGCACGTCCATTGCGTCGTGCCCGGTGGCGGCTTGTCCCTGGATGGCACTCGCTGGGTGGCCTCGCCCAGCAACTTCTTCCTGCCGGTTCGCGTCCTGAGCCGGGTGTTTCGCGGCAAGTTCCTGGCCGGACTCCGTGCGGCGTTCGCCAAGGGCGAGCTCCGTTTCGCAACCGACCAGCTCGAGCAGGCGCTGTCAGAAGCGGCCCATACCGACTGGGTGGTCTATGCCAAGCCGCCGTTCGGCGGCCCTGAACAGGTGTTGAAGTATCTGGCTCGATACACTCATCGCGCGGCGATCAGCAATGCCCGCTTGCTCGACTTTGAGGACGGCATGGTCCGCTTCCGTTACAAGGACTATGCCCATGGGAACCGCAAGCGGGTCATGACGCTGACGGCGCTGGAGTTTGTCCGGCGGCTGTTGCTGCACGTCCTGCCAACGGGGTTCCAGCGCATCCGCCATTACGGCATCCTGGCCAACCGCCATCGGCACGAGAAGCTGGACTTGTGTCGCCGGTTGTTGGGGGCCGGTACGGCAGGTGAACCGGAGTCCTCAGAGGAGGCGAATGAGGCCCGTGAAAGCCCGTCGTCGATCACACCGACCCGGGTGTGCCCAGTCTGTGGCGCGGGGCGAATGATCGTGATCGGGGAACTCCCGCCAATGCCGATTGGACAGGAGTCTCACGAGGGGGTCGGGGTGGGCGTCGGCTTCGACAGTTCGTAACCGGGAGTGAAGAAAGTCGTCACCATTGGGTCCTCAAGATGACCGTCGTGAGAGGCGGAGCGGGGATTCCCTGTGCCGAGCCGGAAAAACCGGCGAAAACCGGCGAAATCAGGGCATCGAGAACGACTCAAGGACGAGGGTCGAGGGGGTGAAACTCGGGCGGAAGTGAGTTCGAGGAGCTGAGGGTCGTCGAAGACCCACCAGGAGCGAGCCGGGCGGGCGATTGAAATACCAAAGGGAGGGCGCCCACCGCAAAGCGGCTCAGTTCAACGGGATTGTATCCGGAGGGCCGAAACCGGTCTGGGCGGAAACCATGCCGCGCGCACCGGCCCTCCGGATACAACTCTCTTCATTATCTACGCCCAGGCGGTTCGCCACCAAGCCATGAGTGGTAGCACGCCGTGATTCGGCTATCAGGGTTTGCCATGATCCGGGAACCTGCTCTACCGAGGCATCGCCAAGAAACCCAAGCCCACACGCCGCGATCCTCCTATGTGACTTTCTTTCCCGCCGGGGTAATCTCTGGGCTTCTCGAGGCCGTTCGCCGCGGCCCTGGCAGGTTCGTCGATCCGTCGGGTCGATGCCTCGGGCGCGAGTCGGAGGCCGAGGCCAGGGAGGAAGGGGTCCGCTCCTCGGACATCGTCCGCCCGGCATCGCAGGGGCGCCTGATGTCCGGCCGGGCGGGGGACGTGTTCCTGCGGGAGCGGGTGCCCGACGCAGTCTGATCAAGCGGAGCGGCGGCGACGACGACGGGACCCGCGCGGCCGGCATCATCGAAAGTGATACGGTTGGCGAATTCCCGCCCGGGATCGTTTGGCCGGGATCTGGGCAAGCTGGCGGAAGCCGGGAAGGCGTATCCGGGGCGCCAGCCCCCCCGGGCAGCCTTCGCCAAATTGGGGTTTCCCGCGACTCACGGGCCTACTGGGATTCTCGTGCGGCTGGCTTGGGGTTAATCTTTCTGTTCAATTCGTGCGACACTCGATTGGCCCCATTTCGCGAGGTCACCGTCATGGAAGTCCCACTTCGGTCGATCGCCGGCTCGGTCGTGATCCTGTCGTTCGTCGCGCTGGTCGTTCCGACTGCATCCGTTCGTGGTCAGCAGCAGCCGGAACCTCGCCAGGCGACTCGCGTCGGAGGGGCGACGATGCCCGACCCTCCTCGACAGAACGAACCCTGGCGAGCTCCTGCGACCACGTTGCCCAGGTTTCTCGCCGGTGCCTCGGCCCTGCTCTTCGAACAAGGGCTGGCCGACCCGCGAGGCTGTGATTACCGCTCGATCGAGATCGGCGACGGCAATCTCTGGTCTGGCCCCGTGATGAAGACGCGTGGCTGGGTCCTGCCTTCGCGGCGGGGCGAGACGACGCGGTTCGCCGTGGCCTGGGACGGCCTGGTCTACCCGATCGCATTGCCCGGCGAGCCGGCCGACCTGGAGGCCGACGTCAGGAGCCTCGCCCGTCGGGCTCGCGAGGACCGCGCCAAGAATCGGATGGGACTTATCCGGTTCGACTGGTCCAGTGCGGTTTCCGTGGAGTGGGTGGTTTCGCCCGAGAGCTTACAGGCGATCAAGGTCTGCCTGCTGCTCCGCCTGGGCCGGGCCGACCTGGCCGAGGCGGTCTGGGCCGCGGGGACCGCCGAGCCGACTGGCGGCTTCCATCCCCCGGGGGCCGCGAATGCGGATCTGACCAGCAACGACGTCTCCTATGTGACGCTGGCCAACGACCTGGCCTGGTACCTCTTCGACCGCGCCGCCTGCGCCCACTCGCGTGGCGACGACGTCATCGCGCTGGCCGACGCGCGGAAGCTGACCATTCTCCAGAAGGCCGTCGAGGCCAAGGCCAAGGCGATGGGCTTCTACCGACCGTACGGGGGTGGCAGCTCCAACGCTCAGACCATGCCCTATATCGGATTCCTCCGCGAGCTCCCCGACCTGCTGGCCGATCAGGAGCGACGGGCACGGGAGCCTCGGCGACCGCCGGTGCCGCCACCCGGGGCCGACAAGACGGCCCGGATCGCCGCCCTGATCGCCGAGCTCGACCAGATCGGGTCCCGACGTGATGGATCTCCGATCGTCAAGGCACTCGTCGCGGAGGGCGACGACGCGGTCGGGCCGCTCATCGAGGCGGCCGAGCACGATACGCGCTTGACCCGTAGCCTCGCCCTTCTGATGCATGGCTCTGTACGAGCCCACGCGATCAGGCCGGTGCGAGAGTTCGAGTACACCGCATTGCGCGATCTCTTGAAAACCTCGGTCGTCGGGCCGGGCGACGCTCGCGCCTACTGGGAAAAGTACCGAGGAATCCCGCCCGTCGAGCGCTGGTATCGCACCCTCGCCGACGATCACGCTTCGCCCGCGGAATGGCTCGAGGCCGCCGATCGGATCGTCCATTGTGAGAATGTATCGGTTGTCTCGCCCAGTGATGCGTTCCGCACGACGGTCTCGCGCCCGATCCCTCCCGGCGTCCGGCCGAAACTCGACGGCGAGGCGCTGCGCGACAAGAAGGACCCGAGCGTCGCCGAGCTGATGGCCCGGCGCGTGAATGAGATCGACCCGGTGGGGCCCGTCCGTGCCGATTGGTCCGGCGAGCAGAAGGTCGGATCGGCCAACCGGATGGCGTCGATGCTGGCGGAGTGGGACAGCACGGCGGCGTTGCCGGTCTTGAAAGCCCGCGTGGAGCGCTCCGCCCAGGTCGCAGACGCCGGGCAAGCGGCCGGGAGAAAACACCGTTTCCGCGGCATGCCGGACGCCATCGCCAGCCTGACCGAACTCCGGGTCAAGCTCGGCGACCGGGACGCCCTGCGCGATTACGCCGGCTGGATTCGCACCGTTGACCCCGACCACTTCGACCGCGCACCGATCGAGATGTTCGAGCCCCTGTGGGCCCATCCCGACCACCCGGACATCCTCGCCGCGGCCGCCGCGCTGTTTGAGAAACCAAGATCGCCCTGGGACCCTTCGAGTTGCCCGCAGGAGCTTGCGACGGATCGCCGCTTCCTGCTCGATCTGCTCTCCAGCCCCTTGCTCGGCTTGAGGTCGTTCCGCACGCTTGTGATCCGAGCCCTGGGCGACGGGACGCAGGTGGGCACCGTCGAGGTCGACGCGGAGGGGAGAATCCTCGTGTTCCAGGGACGATCCAGGCGGGTCCTCAGCGGCAACGCGCCCCGACACGACGGCCCCTTCAGGCCGGGCCATCGGCGATGCCCTTGCGCGTGGCCGACGTGGCCTGCGAGCATCTCCAGCGACTCGATGGGATGCCCTGGTTCCAGAGCCATTGGCCCCTGGCCAGGCGCGACCAGACGATCGCCGCTTGCATCGCCTATCTGAAACAATACGGCGAGCGGTTCCGCGAGAGCGAAGGGTCGCGGGCGATCCGCGCGAAACGGGCTGCCATCCAGAATGACCAGGCGGTCCTCGCATTCGATCCGCTCGATCACCCGGCGACGGCCGACGACGTCGACGCGGGCCGGGCGATCTTCTCGCTCGAGGGAGCCGGTGCCAAGGTCCGATGCGCCCCGATGCCTTCATTCCCGGTCGAGGCCCGATGGACGAAGCTGGAGGTCTTCGCCGACGATTGCCCCGGCGTGCCCGCCGTCGATGCCAGGAAGGTCGATCGCCGTTACATCGAAAAGCTCCAGACCGGCTGGGTCTGGCAAGCCGAGGAAGTCCGCAAGGGCGACCGATGGCGTCGCTATTACGGGTTCGTCGGACACCATATCCTGACGCGGGTTGACGGCGAGGAGATCGAGCTCCCGGCGCCATGACCCTGCACCTGGTTCGCGAACGGTCTGGACGCCCGGCTGATCATCGAGGAAGCCGTAACGACCGGCCCGCTTCCGGTCGAGTGCTGGTTCCGGAATCTCCGTGGGGTCGATACAGCCTTCCGGTGGATCGGATGTCTCGGCTCTCAGGGCACGAGTGAGGGTGGTACCCGATAGATCTCGGTCGCGACCGCGGTGGCGAGATGCCGGTCTCTCCGCCAGAACGCCTCGATCAGTTGCCGCGACTGGACTGGCGTTATGGACTCGGGGCGGTGGACGTGCACGCGACGGAGATACTGAGCCTGGAACCGCAAATAGCCGCCCCGCATGCGCACACCGTAGGATTCACCAGCGCTTTCACGACGGCGGACCGTGCCGCCGCCGCCCTCACCTCGTCGATCTCATAGGCGATCAGCGACGATTCGCATTCGGAAAAAGCACGGCCCAGACGCGCGCGGGAGGCGATCAGACGCTCGCCATCCGAACGAGAAACGCCCCGTCGCCGGCGGCCGGCTCGACGGCCAAGGCGTCCACGAGATTCGCGTCGGCGGTATAACCCGCGAGGTCGAGGAGTAGCTCAACCACCCACGCTTTCGTGTAAACGACCCCCTTTTGCTCGACGAGAGGGACCGGCGCGGGCCTTGAGTAGACCAGGGGAAGAATTGGCTGATACATCAATCACATCCAATAACAATATCGGAACCCTGCCGCCCCCGCGAACCGCACCCCCTTGAGATCTTCTCCAAGAGTACCTCATGCGATCGTTTGCGGAGGCCCAAGGAACCCACGGCGTACCAAAATTCGTCCGAGACTCGAACTTGGCAAACCGCCTGAATTGGACTAGGCTCTGTCTGAAAATTTGGTCGGGCGTACACTATTCGTTGCTCGGGAGCAATCGATGGAG
>JBKQHM010000413.1:0-6581 GCA_052148775.1 Isosphaeraceae bacterium
GACTAGAGTTGTCACTACGCTTTTGGGGTTGGCGAGACCTCGCTCCAAGCGAAAAGCCTGGAAAAATAGAGGTTTTTGCGCGCAGGACCAGCCGGCCCCGGCTTCTTCACCCCAAACATAGGCTAGCGGGCGCCGCGGTCTATTTCATTCGACCTGGGGCGCGTCTCTGGGTCCCACATCCTCGGCCGCCGCGTCGGCCGGAACCATCGGCGATGAGTGGGGCCGATGGCCGGTTCGAAATACTGCTCGCCCGCGCGGAGTGGGATGACGTGTGCTCGATCCCCGATAGGTTCGGGCCGCAGGTGAGGACCTTCCCCCTGGTCGCCGCTGTGGCGGCCCGGTACGGTCCAAGCTGGGTCCTTCTACCCAAGCCGGAGGCCCGAGCCGACGTGACGCTCCAGCTCGTCAAGGATGAACTCCCGATAGAGGGCCGGATCCTCGACCTGGAGGGTCGCCCAGTGCCCGGAGCTACCGTCACCACCGACGAGATCTTCGCGACCCACGGCGAGGATCTGACGCCAGTCATCAAATCGGGCATGTTGAGCGACGAGCCGGCTAAGTGGAAGTGCCTGTCGCCATCGATCGCGGGGCTCACTCAGACGCTCACGACCGACCGTGAGGGCCGGTTCCGCCTGGCGGGGATGGGCCGAGAGCGCGTCGTATTCCTGGGGATCTCCGGCCCGACGATCCAGAGCAGCGGAATTCGCGCAATGAGCCGGCTGGAATTCCAGGCGTCCCCGACCCGGTTCGAGCGTCCCAAGCTGCCGCTGGCCGACAGCCCGTCGAGGGGCGTGGGCCCCATGGTCTACCCCGCCCGGTTCGAGCACGCCGTGGGCCCAACGAAGCCGATCGAGGGCGTCGTCACCGATCGCGCGACGGGCCGTCCCCTCCCTGGCGCCGTGATCTTGCCAGTCACGGTGTACGAGCGCGACGGACGCCGTGAAGGTTGGGGTAGCCTCGGCGGTGACAGCGCCACCGCGGACGCCCAGGGCCGATTCCGGCTTGCCGGCGCCCCAAAGTCTCGTGACCTGGGCGTCCACGTCTTTCCGCCGGAGGGCCAACCTTATCTGGAGAGGATGGAACACGTAGGCGATACCCCGGGCCTCGTGCCGATCGTACACGACGTCAGCTTGACGCGTGGCGTCCCGGTCAGGGGCCGGCTCATCGACCAGGTGAGCCGCCGTCCCGTGCGGGGAGCCGTCCATTACTTCCTGCTTGACATCAACCCCAGGTTCGCCGAACTCCGATACTCCCTGGCGGCCTGCCGGGTGCCCACCGACGACGACGGCTCGTTCTCGATGGTGGCCCTGGACGGCCCGGGGTTGCTGGCGGCCGCCGCGCACTCCGACCGGTTCACCAAGGGCGTGGGCGTCGATCGATTCAAGGTGGCGGCGAAATCGTTGTACAACAACTGGTACATGGCCGCCCCCACCGACGCGAACCCCGAGTTCTTCGATACCCTGGTCGAGCTCAACCTGTCCGCCGACTCGAGCGGCGTGGAGCGCACGGTCGAGCTCATCCCCTCGAAGTGACGCCGGCCGCATGCGGGCTCGATCGAGCCCCACGTTTCCTATCGCGAATGAGGAGCCGAATCATGACCGACCCTCGCGACCTCTGGGCACCTTATGTCCCCTGCGCCGCAGCGCCCTGGGACCTCGAACGCGTGGTCCGTCTCCACCGCCGCGCCGGTTTCGCCGCCACGTGGGACGAGATCCGCCGCGACTTGGCCGACGGCCCCGAGCCCAGTATCGGCCGGCTCCTCTCCGGCACGTCGCGCGCCCGGGGCGTGCCGGAACACTTCGAGAAGCACGCCGCCACCCTGGCCGTCGGTGCCACCGGCGATACCGGACAACTCAAGGCCTGGTGGGTCTACCGCATGCTCTTCGGGCCCGACCCGCTGGGCGAGCGACTGGTGCTCATGTGGCACAACCATTTCGCCACCAGCGTAGAGAAGGTCAACGACCTGGGATGGATGCGGCGGCAGAACGAGACGTTCCGCCGCCATGCCCGAGTACCGTTCGGCGAGCTCCTCCGGGCCTCTGCTGGTGAACCGGCGTTGCTGGTCTGGCTGGACGCGCAGGACAACCACAAGGGGAAACCCAACGAGAACCTCGCTCGCGAGCTGATGGAGCTGTTCACCCTCGGCATCGGGCATTACACCGAGGGCGATGTTAAGGAGGCGGCGCGCGCCCTCACGGGTTGGACGGTCGTGGGTGATTCGTTCCGCGAGGACCCAGCGCAGCACGACGATGGCGAGAAGGTACTCCTGGGTCGCCGAGGGCGGTGGACGGGCACGGACCTGGTCGCAATGCTGCTGGGGCACCCGGCCACCGCCGAGCGCCTGGCATGGCGGATCTGCGACACGTTCCTCGGCGAAAGGGATATCGACGCCGCCGGCATCCGGCTCCTGGCCTCGGGCCTACGAAAGCGCGATCTCGACATGGGCTGGGCGGTCGGCATCGTGTTACGGTCACGTGCCTTCCACGAGGGACGCGGCCGGCGCGGCCGTGTCGTCAGCCCGGTCGAGTTCGTCGTCGGCGCGGTGCGGGCGCTCGAGCTGTTCGATCCGCCGCCCAGCACGCTTCTCCTGGCCGAATGGGCGAGCCGCCTGGGTCAGAACCTGTTCTATCCCCCCAATGTCGGCGGCTGGCCGGGCGGGCGGTCCTGGATCTCGGCCGGCGCGCTGATCGGCCGGACCAATTACGCTGCCGCGCTGGCTGGCGGTCGCGACATCGGCCTGCCCGGCCCGCCGGACGTTCTTGCCCTGACCGAGCGACACGGCTCCGGGCGGGACCTCGGCGCGGTGACCACCTTCGCCACCGGCGTGCTGCTGGGGGTCGATGCGCGGAAGGGTCGGCACCCGTCGGTCGAGGGCGCACTCAGGTCCGGTCTCGCGGAGCCCGACGCCGCACGCCGGATCCTGACCCTGGTCCTGTCCTCACTCGAGGCGCAGAAGTGCTGACTCCGAGCGATCGCACCACCCCTTTCCTGGGAGGTCCCATGTTCTCTCGCCGTTCCTTTCTCAGCAGGACCCTGAGCTCCTCGACCCTCGTCGCGCTGTCTTCGACCGTCCCGGGTTTTCTGGCACGCTCGGCGCGAGCGGCAGAGCCAGCGCGGGACGACCGCGTGCTGGTGGTCATCGAGCTCAACGGCGGCAACGACGGGATCAACACCGTCGTGCCCTTCCGGGACGAGGGGTATCAGCGACATCGCTCGGCGACACGCCTGGCGACCCCTGACCTGATCAAGATCGACGACCAGGTCGGCCTACACCCATCTCTGTCAGAGGCCGCCCGGCTGCTCAACGACGGCAGGCTGGCCATCGTGCAGGGCGTAGGCTACCCCAACCCGAACCGGTCTCACTTCGAAAGCATGAGGATCTGGCACGCCGCCTGTCCAGACGCGGCCGACGCCGCCGGCTCAGGCTGGATCGGCCGGGTGCTGGACGAACGAGCGGCGACCTCTCCCTCCAGTCCCGGCGCGATCTTCGTCGGCAGCTACCCATCGCCAGTCGCCGTGCGCGGCCGCCGGTCGGCTGCGATCACGTTGGATCGGATCGATGATTTCCTCCTCGGAGATGGCACAGCGCGCCACTCCCTCCGGCGTGAAGCCGGTGACGACGACGAGCTGACCGCCTTCATCCGCCGCAGTACGGTCGACGCCTACGCGACCGCCGATCGGGTGGCCACGATCAGCCGCGTCGCCCCGGGCCGCCGTTACCCGGCGACCAGGTTGGCGGGAGGGCTCGAAGAGATCAGCCGTCTGATCAAAGCCGGAATCGGAGCGCGGTTCTATTATGTAATCCAGGGTGGTTACGACACCCACGCCGGCCAGATTTTCGCGCACGCCAGCCTCCTGGGAGAGCTGTCCGGGGCACTCCGGGCGTTCTTGGACGACCTGACAACCGCGCGACTGGCCGAGCGGGTGGCGGTCCTGTGTTTCAGCGAGTTCGGCCGGCGGGTGGCCGATAACGGGTCGTCCGGTACCGACCACGGCACGGCCGGCCCGGTCTTCCTGGCGGGAGCCGGCGTCCGCCCCGGCCTGGTCGGACGGACGCCAAGCCTGACCGACCTCGAGGACGGGGACCTGAAAGTCGGCATCGATTTCCGACGGGTTTACGCGGCAGTGCTCGAGAGCTGGCTGAGATTGCCGGCGGAGCCCGCCCTGGGGCGGGCGTTCGAGCCGCTACCGCTGTTCCGCGCCTGAGTGGGGCCGTTGAGAGGAGGGTCCCCGTTGTATCCCATCGTCGCGCGGGCGTTGCGGTCTTCGGTCCGCCCCAGGGCCCTCCTCGGCCTGACCGGCGCCGTGCTTCTGGTGCTGGCATCGGCCCGCGGCCTGGCCCCAGACCCCAACGTCGTCATCGGCCGCCGGGTGACATCCGGTTACGTGGGGCTGTGCCTTGCGGAGCTTTACGCGCTCCTGGTCGTCGTCACGATCACCGCCGCCGCCGCGATCGCCTCGGAACGGCAGGAGAGGACATGGGACGCACTGGCCTTGAGCTCCCTCTCCGATACCGAGCTGGTGCTCGGCAAGGCGGCGGGCGTGCTACTACCGCCTGTCGTGCTGCTCGCGTTGCTCCTCGTGCCCGTTCATCTGGCCTATGGCATGGCCTGGGGCACGCCATGGGGCATCATCCTCAGCGTCCAGCTTCTCTTCCTCGGCGCCGGGGTGGGCGCGGCCGGTCTGAGTCTCCTTTGCTCGGCGGCGTGCGGCCGCGTGCTGCATGCTGTCGCGCTGGCCGCGGCCGCGATCGTCCTGGGATGGTTCGTCGCGCTGGATGGCCTGGCCAGGACATGGACCATCACCCGGTTCGTCAGGGTCGGACACCCGCTTCGCTTGCTCGACGACCTCACCACATCCTCGGTAACCGTCGAGGTCGCCGGGTTGCGTGCCGTGGCCTTTCTGCTAGGCGCGGCGCTCGGAGGTGGTCTGGCATGTCTGACCGCGATCCGTCTGGCCCGGTATCCGGTCCAGTACCGGGACCTGCCGATGCCCGGCCTGTGTCGAGTACGGCTTGGCAAGACCGAGGACATCTGGGACGACCCGGTCTACTGGCGCGCATGCCGATCGAGCGGCGCCCGGAGGACTCTTCGGATCGGCGTCCGGCTGATCCTCGGGCTCGCGGTTGCCCTGACCGTGATGAAACGAAATCCGGGCATGGGCGGCCTCTGGGCTCAGTTCGCCTATCTTTCGGGGGATTACCTGCGCCTGCTTATGATCTACGCCGCGATGCCCCTGCTCTGCTTACGGGCGAGCGTCGCGATCGCCGACGAGCGTCGGCGCGGCACGCTGGCACCGCTGTTCCTGGCTGGGATCGGTCCGGCCGCCCTCGTTTGGTCGAAGATCAAGGGCGCCCTCCGCCCAGCCGTCCCGCTGACGGCGATGGTCGCGATCTTCTGGCTGGTCGATGTGGGGACGCTGATCGGCAGTTTCACGAATCCGCGGCTCTGGTTGGACGGTCTCGTGGTCATCGCCGCCGTCGGGGCCGGCTATTTCCTGGCTGTCTCGCTGGGTCTGCTGGCCTCGGCCTGCGCGCCTTCGCCCCGCGTTGCCCTCCTCGCGGGTCTGGGGCTGCTGTTCGCCTGGGATGCCGCCCCTCAGGTGGTCCCGCATATCGTCCAATGGGCCTGGCCCGGGATCCCGAGAGATACGCTCTTCTCACTCTGGTACATGATCGGCGGCCAACCCGACGTTCAAATCAACCTCCTGAGGTGCCATGTCGGGCGATTCCCGCCCCACCACCCGGCGAGCTGGGCCGTCTCCTGGGTCGCGGTCACGACGCTCGCCGGCCTCGCCGCGTGGGCCGCCGCCGTCTTCCGGATGGCGAGCGAGCACGGTCGGCCGGCGGGCAGACTCAACAGGACTCGCCCCGAACCGGTGTAACCCCACGAATTCCCACAAGCAGGAGGCCTGTACCGCAGCGCACGATCACGCTCTCTGGTGACCACCAGCGGCATCGGACGTCGAACGTACGGCCGTCGGTTCACGGATGGGCCCGCCCGGCCGGTGGTGCAGGGCCACAACCGAAGCCAGAACCCGCGGTCGAGCGAAGGGCAAACCGGTGGGGATCGATGAAGCGAGGGTTCGGTGGGTTCCGGCGCCCGGGGGCACAACCCCTGGGGGAGAGGCTCCCGTCGGCTGCGGACGACGGGTTCGCGTCACGAGGTCCTTCTCTACTCCAGGGCAGGTTGAAGGTCTCGGCCAGGTGCAGGGCGGCTCTGCAGAGCGGCTGCCGATGGATGGTCGCCCAGAGGTCCAGGACGTTCAGGCGTACGGTCGCTGACCAATGCTGGTCGAGGAACGTGGCACGACCGGCTACGGTGCCGCACGCGACGACGGGTCTGATTCTCGGCACAGACTCTGTCTACTGCTGCCTTGTACTCATCTCCTTGCGAGTCGCAGGCTTTCGGGCCCACTTGCACCTCAGCGAAGCTTGCGCGCAACGGTCCGACGACACGAATGGCACTAGTTTATCGCTTCTCAGGTAAGTAATGTCCGCGGCCCGACCTAGATTTCCCAGTGGATCGAGGCCATTGTGCGGACAGGACTATCCTTTGAGCCGATCCGATTCGTGGCTCAAC
>JBKQHM010000414.1:0-6471 GCA_052148775.1 Isosphaeraceae bacterium
GTCGAAATAGCCGTGCCCGGCGACCTCTTCCGCGACACCCTCGTCGCGGCCCCATTGAAGCGCGAGAGGCGCCATGGGGCGCCAAAGAAGGGGGCCAACTCTTCCGCGACACCCTCGTCGCGGCCCCATTGAAGCCACACCAGCAACTCGCGAATCCGGAGCATCGCCAGCGACTCTTCCGCGACACCCTCGTCGCGGCCCCATTGAAGCATATTATCCCATCCATGGATAACGATGACAGTTGCGTCCTCTTCCGCGACACCCTCGTCGCGGCCCCATTGAAGCCATCTCTCGCACGGTCGGCTCGGGAGGTTCGGTCGCCTCTTCCGCGACACCCTCGTCGCGGCCCCATTGAAGCAGTCAGGAGGCCCTGGCGAAGGAGCTGGCGAAGCGGCCTCTTCCGCGACACCCTCGTCGCGGCCCCATTGAAGCGTGTCCGAGGTCGAGCGGAAGATGAAGGCTGTCAAGGCTCTTCCGCGACACCCTCGTCGCGGCCCCATTGAAGCATTGCATCGGATTCGAAGTCCGGAACCGAAAGAGCACAACCAGTTCAGCGACAAGGACTTGCGTCAACTCGTCCCGCCCGTTGGCCACCATTTGGCCACCGACACCTGTCAGATCCACCCGGACATTATCCAGATCATGGATGCGTGATCCGGTTTGCCCGAGTCCGTTCGTGCGTCCATCCTGATGCTGGTCAAGGCCGCTGCCAAGTGACTTTGAGGGGACAACTGAACGCGGGGAGAGTTATCGGACAGAGTCGAGGAGTTCGACCACAACGGGGCGGAGTGTGGGATCCGTCTCGATCGCGGCCGAGAGTTGGAGTACGCCGTTGATCGCGCCGACGTCGCGGACCGCGTTTTCCGTGCTGCCTGGATCGGGGTCGTCGATGCGGACGACTCGCGCCCCGACGCCGGCCTTCTGAATGTCTCGGATCGCGCTGGTTATGGCCTCCCTCATTGTGGGAGCGACGCGATGGAAGTCCATCGAGACCTGTCCATCGCATCTTGAAATCAGGGCGTCATCGCAACCGGCTTCAAAGAGGCGATCCAGGATTTCCGGCGTAAGTTCGGGAACCCCATCGAGAATCAGGGTGAATCCATGCTTTGGCTTGGTTTTCATTTCATCCTCCCCGCCCGTGAGTGCATCTTCCGACCCTTTTTCGGATATCCTTCGCCAGGTCTTCCGGGAATTTGGGGGTGGAGTAGATCGGGATCTCGCATCCTCCCCCTGGCCGTATTGGGGGCAGAGAAGGAATCCCCAATTGTGGCCCCGCGACATCTCCACGCGCCATCCCCGCGACACCGCCTCTTTGATCGCTGCCTCGATGTGTTTGTTGGGATGCCGTGACCTCATCCGCGGATCTCCGCTCCCTCACCTGGCTCGTGTGTCATCCAGGCAGGGACTCGGCATGTGGCATGAGGATTCCCCTTGGAATAAAGGCACCCTCCCCCTTGGTAGCTCAAGACGCCTCCTGATGGCCCAGGACGCCTCCTGACGCCGTCTAACTCTCTCTCTACTATCGTCCATCTTCGCATCGCCTTCAAGTCTTGTACGCGGACAGGAAAATGGACAGGAAAAAGAGGACATCGCTTAATCTTGACGCAGACAGGGTGGTTTGCGAAGGCAGTGTGATCTGGGAAGGATTGCTCCGCGGCAGACGACACATCAGGCATCACTCATCCGCTCTCCCGTCCTCGATGGCAGCCTCCTTCGCTGGGCGTGATCGACTTCGACGCACGGGGACGCCCGCGCGGGGGGGTCTGGGGTCAGACCGGGCTACTTGCGATTCCCAGCGAAGAGGCCATTAACCTGGTATGACCCCTGGCTCCCCGCGGGGCTCTGCTCCTGCGGCCTTGCAGGCCGCGGGGAGATGGGGGTCGCCGGGGTCCCCGGGTTGCACCCGGGGCTCCGTTCCTGCGGCCTTGCAGGCCGCGGGTCGATGTGGGCCGCCTGGGTCCCCGGGTTGCACCCGGGGCTCTGTTCCTGCGGCCTTGCAGGCCGCAACTGGCCGGGGTTGATTCGATGGGGAACCCGCGGATTCAGGGCCGCTTCGGGACGACCACCGCGCCTTCCTTCATCACGAAGGCGACGCGGCCGGTGGCGGCGATGTCGGCGATCGGGTCGCCGGGAACGGCCACGAGGTCGGCGAGCTTGCCGGGCTCCAGCGTGCCGATCGACTTCGAGAGCCCCAGCAGCTCGGCGTCGACCGAGGTCGCGGCCTTCAGGGCGGCGATCGGGGTCATCCCGTGCTCGACCATCAGGCGGAACTCGCGGGCGTTCTCCCCGTGCTTCGAGACGCCCGAGTCGGTGCCGAAGCCGATCTTCACGCCCAGCCGCACCGCCTCGCGGAAGGTCTTCGATAACGACGCGTTGGCCGCGATCGCCTTGGCCGCGATCTCGGGCGGGAACTTCGACAGGTTGGGCATCAGGGAGTCGGGGGCCATCAGGGTCGGGACCAGGTACGTCCCCCGCTCCTTCATCAGCTTGAGCGTGTCGGTCGAGAGGAACGACCCGTGCTCGATCGAGTCGACCCCGGCGAGCACCGCATCGTGGGCGGCATGGTCGCCGTGGCAGTGGCACGCGACCTTCTTGCGGAGCCGGTGGGCCTCGTCGCAGAGCGCGGTCATCTCGGCCAGGGTGAGCTGGGGCGTGTCGACCTCGTCGGCCAGCGACAGCACGCCGCCCGAGGCACAGAACTTGATCGCGTCGGCGCCGTACTTGACCTGGTAGCGGACCGCCTCGCGGAGCCGATCCGGGCCGTTGGCGATCCCCTCGGCCTCGTGCTCCTGCGGGAACAGGTCGTGCCGGAGCCCGTTGCGGTCGGCGTGGCCGCCGGTGGCCCCGAGCGCGTGGACGCAGATCAGCATCCGCGGGCCGGGAACCACCCCCTTTGCGATCGAGTTCCGCAGGCCGACGTCGAGGAAGTCTCCCGAGCCGACGTCGCGGACCGTCGTGAAGCCGGCCTCGACCGTCCGTCGGGCGTAGACCGTCGAGAGGATCGCCTGCTCGGCGACCTCCCGGCGCATCGCGTCGACGAACCCCTGGTTGTAGTCGGCCGACCGCTCGTGGGTCAGGTGGGTGTGCGCGTCGATGAAGCCGGGGCAGAGGGTCGCGTCGCCCAGGTCGATCTCGGTCGAACCCTCGGGGACCTTCAAATTGACGCCGACAGCCTTGATGGACTTGCCCTCGACGATCACCATCCCGTTCGGGACCGTCGCGCCGGACTGGCCGTCGAACAGCCGGGCGGCCTTGAGCACGATCGATTTCGGCGGCGAAACGCGCTCGGCGCCGCCGGGCTGGAGCACGAGGAACAGGGCGAGGAGGTTCGTCGGGATCATCACGCGGGGCGCTCCGGAATCGGGTCAATCGGGGTTCGAGGTGGCATACGGGCCGGGACCGAGGCGTCGGCGGGGGGGCGCCGGCTCGTCGGGTGCCTCTTCGACATCATCCGTTTCTACAGCGAAGATCCGGGCAAAGCCAGTGGCAGGCACCCCGCGATCGGGCGGTTCGAATGGCCGGCCGGCCCGCGCCCGATCGCACCGACGCCCGGAAGGACTGGCCGAGCCGGGGGCGGTCATGCCATAATGAAGGCTCGAGGGTTCGGCGCAGCACGACGCGGTCCTGTCGGGCCCGGTCGCAGTCTTTGCGGAGGGCTCGGACCGAGCGTCTCCGATCGAAATCATCTTCCCCCATCAAGTCGGCGCGCCGATCACGTACAGGGAGAGAGTCTTATGAGGATGTGGTACGGGAGAATTGGCGGAGGAACGGTGAGTTGCGTCTTCGCCGGTATGCTGGGCCTGGTCCTCGTCGGTTGCGACGCGCCGGACATGATGCCCGTCGCGCCGCCGGGTGAGCCGATGCCCAAGACGTCCCCCGATGCGGACGCGGCCCAAGCTCAGGGCGAGATGGCCGCGCCGACGATCCGGTCGGAAACCCCAACCATCAAGGGGATCGATTACACGCCGGCGCCCCCCACGGCCAAGGGCGAGATCAAGACGACCAAACGCGGCGTGAAGTATGAGACCATCAAGGAGGGGACCGGCCCGGAACTGAAGCCGGGCGTGTCGGCCCAGTTCAGCTACGTGGGCAAGCTCTATGAGAGTGGCCAGGTCTTCGACGACCACTCAAAGGGCGGCCCGCCCGCGATTTTCACGATCGGCGAGCAGGTGATCGGCGGCTGGCAGGAGGCCTTGCCCGGTATGAAGACCGGTGAGATCCGTAAGTTGATCATCCCTCCCGATCTGGGTTACGGCGCGAAGGGGAACCCGCCCAAGATCCCCCCCAACGCCACATTGCAGTTCGAGGTCGAGCTCGTCAAGATCCTCGGGATTTGACGCGACAAGACCATCCCGGCAACGCGAGCGACCTGAGTGGGCTGTCAACCGTCGATTGATCGGTTGGAGTACCGCCTTGAGGCGGAGAGGACCGGCTGAAGCCGGGACTCCAACTTCTCAAATCACGGCGGAACCTCGCTGACGCTTCGGGTTGGTGGGAGCCAGCATACGAATCTTCCTTGCCGGGCTCATCGCACCAGCGATCGCCGGGCCGCAATCCCTCGACCCGTCGGATGAGCCGATCGGTCCACTCCCGACCGATCCGGCGGGTCGGGGATTGCCTGGCCTGTCCGCGTGAGATAACCTCTTCGGATCGAAGAACCTACGTCCCGGCTCCGGCCCTTCGGACCTCCAGAACGGTCCCGGTGCCGCGGCACCGACACCGATCGTCCCTTATGTGTGGAAACCCGATCCGAACCGTACGGATCGAGCCCCGATGGAATCACGAGGAACGGCATGGCGAACGCGGCGAGTACACCCAAGCTCTCCGGCATGAAGTATCGCGTGGTCAACACGCTCGGAACCGGTGCCGGCAGCACGATCCTGTTGATCAGCGACAAGACCGCCGGCGGAAAGCGTTATGCCCTGAAGGTGGTACGCAAGCAAGAGCCCGAGGATGAGATCTACATCCAGCAGGCCCTGACCGAATTCGAGGCGGCGAAGAAGCTGAACCACCCGGCGATCGCCAAGGTGTTCGATTGCCGGCTGAAGAAGTCGTGGTTCAAGGTCAAGGGGGCGGAACTGCTGCTCGAGTACGTCGAGGGGAAGACGCTCGACGAGATCGAGGCGCCCGAGCTGGGCCAGCTCGTACTGGTCTTCTGCCAGGTCGCCAGCGCCTTGACGCACATGCACCGTCGCGGAGTCTTCCACGGCGACTTGAAGCCCGCCAACATCATGCTGGGCAAGACCGGCCAGGTGAAGCTCATCGACTTCGGCACCGCCTGGGTCCGCGGCCAGGAGAAGAACCGGATCCAGGGGACGCCCCAGTTCCTCGCGCCGGAGCAGGCGACGGAGAAGACGGTCAACGAGAAGACCGACATCTACAACCTCGGCGCCACGATGTACCGGATGTTCACGGGGCGGTATCCCCAGCAGGGCATCCTCAAGCCCGGCGAGGACCGGAAGCTGGTCCCCCCGAACAAGATCAACGTCCGCATCCTGAGCGCGCTCAACGAGTTGATCCTCAGCAGCCTGAGCATCGACCCGTCCAAGCGGCCCGTCGGCATGTTCGAGATCCGCGACCAGTTGAGCGCCATCGCCAAGCAGATGGGCCTGACGGAGGTCGACCTCCGCGGGGCCGACGAGGACGACTAACTCACGCGCCCATTGGGCGGCCGGCGCGTGTCCCAGGCCACCGCCCCATGGATGCTCGGAATCCCCGGCTGCGCCCCGCTAGACTCTCGATTGCCAGCGCCTCGGATCACGCTTGGTATGGTGAACCGCAATGACCGTGAGCCGGCCTGGTTCGATCCGGTAATAGACGGCGTACGGGAAGCGGCGTATCGAGGCGCGGCGGACATCCCGGTAAATCACCGCCCGGAGTTCGGGATTCTGCTGGATGCGTTCGAGCGCGACTTGAATTTCTTCCAAAAACTCTTCGCCAAGCCCTCCCTGCTGCTGGTCACACCAGGTATAGGCTTCATCAACTTCGTCCTTGACTTCCGGCTCGAAAGCGAGGGGAAGGCTCATCGCGGACGTCTCACGTGCTCTTTGATCGCTTCCCAGGTCGTGACGTTCGTGGGATTGGCATCCAGGGCAGCCAGACGGCGGTCCAGTTTTGATCTCAACTCATCCGTGAGTTCCGGCTCGTATCCCTCGTCGACCAGCCGGTCCCAGATCTCTTCCATGAGCCGAAGGCGATCATCAACCGGCCAGGAGTCCACTGCCGTCAGGACGGTATTCAAGTCCATGGAGCCCCCATCAACAAAAGGACTGTGGACCGACCACATCGGCCAACATCATCGATCCTAAAGCGCCTATCGCTTGGGTTGCGCACGCCGCGGTGGGGCGCTGTGGCAAGGTCTCCCGACCTTGGCCCCGGGCCGACCGAAGGTCTCCCGGGGCGGGGGCATGCAGTTGGGTGTCCCGCGGGCCGGCCCACGGGGGGGGCCGGGGGCCCCCGCCCCGCGCGGCG
>JBKQHM010000415.1:0-6562 GCA_052148775.1 Isosphaeraceae bacterium
GAGTGCCGGGATGAGGAACGCGGGGGCTATGATCGTCATGGGAGATATCTCGATACCGCATCGTCGACCGGACGCCACAGCCCATCGGATCGCCTCGACTCGCCTCGTCCGTCAGAACGGGCCGTCGAAGTCTTCCGAATCGGTCGAGCGGTACCGCTTCGTCTTGGTGGTCCGTCGCCCCTTCTTCGCCGGCTTGCTCGTCGAGGAGCCGGACTCGCCCGGCGAGACCTGTTCTTCCAGCTTATCCAGGTACTTCAGGTCGAGCTTGTACTGTCTCGACTGCCCGAGCTTGACCGGGGTCCCGGTCTTCCGCTCGATGGTGCTCAGGAGTTTCTTGACCTCGTCATTCTTCTCGAGACCCTTGTACTTGTCGTGGGTCTCGTCGACGAGCTTCCGCAATTCCTGCACGGCCTGATTCATCGCCTGGCTCTTCTCGCGGACTTCCACGTCCATCTTCAGCTTCGCCTTGGGATCGAAGGGCTGGCTCCTGAGCTGGTTCAGGAACATCGTCCTCTGGCTGATCTCTCCCTGGAGCTGCGTCTTGTACAGGTTCAGGTCGTAGTTCTGCTGGGCGCCCAGGTTGGTGGTGAAGCGACCGCGGTACTTCGGGAGCTGGTTGATCATCTGGTTGGTCGTGTTCAGTTCCCTCTTGAGCGCGTTGGTCTCGTCGTTGAGCCCCTTGATGGTCGATTGGTATTCCTTCTCGCTGACCGTGCTGCGCTGTCGCATGACAGCGTTGCTCCAGTCCCTGTAGAGTTGCCGGGCCTCCGTGGTCTTGCTGTGCACGTCCGACTCGGCCTCGAGCACCACGAGCGGGCCCGTCTGCTTCAATCCCAGCTTGGCGAGCGCCGGTTCGGCAGGCGTATCGTCGGCGGAGGCGCCCGCGTCGAAACCGGTAATCAGCATCAAGGCCAATAGGCCCGGTGCCCAGGTAACACGATAGACAGACATGGCTGAACCTCCCGGACGGCCCAATCCAAAGATACGGACAGTCGGTCTCGGAAGCCTCGTCGGCCGTTTCGTATGGGACTCCATCCCTTCCGAGTTCGGCCAAACCCCGCGAACCGGCGCTCACGGAGCACCGAACCTATCAACTCCCGAGACAGCCTCACACTCCAATCTGCTATCATACGCCTCCGGGTGCCTGACGAGTAGAGGACTCGCCCGGGAACGTCCTGAGGTGTTGTTGCGGCCGGATGGCGCCTCGGGGAACCGAGGGCGATGGGGCCTCAGCGACGGTGCCGTCTGGGGCCTCCCTTGTTGCGGCGCTCCGGGGTGGCGCCGGGCGGCGGCTTGGGTGTCGACGGGGCCGGCAGTACGCTCGGCGTCGGAGCCTTCGCCTCCCGCTCGCCGCAGTACCGAGTCACCACGTAGGTACCGCTCTTGGGATTCCGCTCGATATCGGCCAGCGCGAGGTTGTCGGCCTCCTCGAGCAAATGCGTGAAGCTCCGATAGCCGTAGTAGCTCTCGTCGAACGACGGCTTCTTCCGCTTCATGGTATCCTTGATCATCGATGCGTAGAGGACCTCGTGGTTCTCGCGACGCAATGCATAGCATGCCTCGATGAACAGGCTGAAGACCTCGCGTTGCCGCTCGGGCAGGTTGGGGGGCAGGTAGGAGTTCAGGTCGGTCGCGAGCTGTTGCTCGTTCTGCTCCTGACGCTCCAGGTCTTCGTAGTAGATGAACTCATCGCAGTTATCCCGCAGTAGGTCGGACGTCGAGCCCTTCATGCCCAGCCCGATCACGTGCTTGCCGTTCTCCTTGAGCTTGGAGACCAGCGGCGAGAAGTCGGAATCGCCCGACACGATCACGAAGGTATCGACGTGGGGCTTGCTCCAGGCCAGGTCGATCGCGTCGACCACCAGGCGGATGTCGGCCGAATTCTTCCCGGTCTGGGACCGTTTGGGAATCTCGATCAACTCGATCGCCGCCTCGTGAAATGGGGCCGTGTAGCTCGGATAGCGGCTCCAATCGGCATAGGCCTTCTTGACGATCAGCTTCCCCTTCTCGACCAGGCGCTCCAGGACTTTCTGGACGTCGAACTTGATCTTGCGCTGGTTCTGAAAGCCGATCGCCAGGTTCTCCAGATCGATGAAGACGGCGAGGCTGCGTTCGCGTTCCGCCTTGGCTATGGACAAGATGTCTCGCTCCGACCGGTGGACTTGGGTTGCCGCTCCTCGGCTCATCGGGGGTACCGGACGGTCGGCCAGGCCATCTCCTCCCGCAATCGGGGCGATGGGGGCCGTGACCCCAATATCGTGACAATACTGCAATCGATGGCGATTCGCAACCCGAGATAAGCCAGGATGTTTCGCTTCTCCCGCTACAAACCGAACGTCCGGACGGGACGCTGCCTCCCGCATTTCTTGATGACGGATCGGCTCAGGGACGACTCGAAGGCAAAGGAGTTGATATGGACAGAATGGAAAATCTGGGTAGTATTTGTTGGCAAGGTTGTTTTTCCGGATTGTCGGCGGTCCGTGCGCACAAACAGATCGGCGTGTCGTCTCGACGTTACGGCCTCACGATTTGCGATTCGAGAAGCAATCCGGACGACCTCCCCATCAAGATTCACACCAGGAGAGCGGGAAAATGCAACGATTCCGACCTATCGGTATTTCCGTGTTGTCCGGATTCCTCGTCGCCGGCTTGAGCCTGTCCGGCGGCCTGGTCATGCCTGCGGTCGCACAGGCACCGGCTGCCGCCCCGTCGGCCCAGGCGAGTGCCCAGGCCCCTCAGGCGGCCTACCAGACGGTCCAGTCGGTCGAATGCGTCCAGGTTCCGGTCACCCAGATGCAGACCCAGTACCGGACCGAATACCGCACCGAGAACGTGCCGGTCACACGGGTGGTCCAGGAGGTCGTCAACGAGAATCGCACCGTCACGGACTTCATCCCCGTGCAGGAGACGGTCAATCGGACGGTGACGCGGTTCGTCTGCGAGCCGGTCACGGTCGTGAAGCGATTCAATCGGCCCGTGCCCGTGACGAAGAACGTGGAGAAAGTGGTCTACCAGGCTCGTTGCACCCCGGTCATGACCACCAAGGTCGTCACGCGCATGGTCCCCGAGTGCGTCACCGAGATGGTGCCGATCACGCGCATGGTCCCCGTCGTCGAACAGCAGACGTGCTATGTCACGCAAAAGGTCCCCGTCAAGACGATGGTCCCGGTCGTCCAGTGCCGGCACTCGTGCGGACACCGATGCGGCGGCGGTTGCGGGGTCTGTGGCGGCGCCACGGCCTGCGTGAAGTATCGCCCGGTCACGACCTGCTACGAGCAGCAGGTCCAGGTCGTCAAGCCGGTCGTTCATCATGTGCCCCAGACCATCACGGTCCCCCGCCAGCGCACCAAGTATAACCCGGTCCAGGAGACGGTCCAGGTCTGCGAGATGAAGGTCGAGAGGATCCCCATCCCGATCGTCCAGTGCGTCACCACCATCGAGTTGCAGCCCTACGACGTGACCGTGACGGAGATGAAGCAGCGGCCGATCACCGAGACTGTCCCGGTCTGCGTCACGAAGATGGTGCCCCAGCAGAGGACCGTGGTCGTGCCGACCGTCCATTGCCGGCAGGTCACCGACACCCTGACTCGCCAGGTCCCGGTTTGCGTCCCGGTTCAGGTCCCGATCACCGTGATGACCACCCAGATGCGCACCGTGGCCCACCAGGTCCCGGCGGCCACGCCGGCCCCGGCCGCTTCAGGCCAGTCTGCGACCCCCCAGAACGCGACCAAGTAATCACACTTCCGCGAGCGAGCGGCCCGATCGGTAACCCGGGGCTGTCGAGGCGATCCGCGCCTCGGCAGCCTCTTTCGTTATCCGAGCTCCACATCATTCCTCAATTCAAGAAACACTTGAGTAACAGGCCAGGAATCACTTCCTGATCTTGCAAACTTACGTAGAACGCGATTCGTTCCGATTCCCGGTAGCCGTTCACGGGTCGATAGGGACAAACATACGCGGTGACACCCGGCTGAGAGGTTGCCTCCCGGCTACTTCGGTCGATCCGACCGAAGCGCGCAAGGGACACGCAAGACGCGCCCCTTGGGGGGGCTCAGTCATGACCGCCCGGCCATCAGGTCCGCGGCGAGTGATAGGTCACCAAGTACAGCAGACGGACGCCGGTTTCAGGGTGCCAAGAGTTGTCTCAACCCGTGCTCGTCGCCGGTTCGCGCGGGTTCGGAAGACCGAACCACGTGTCACACAACTCCTGGCCAGCCGCCGGCTTGACCTCACCTCGACTTCAATAGCTTCACCCGCAGCGGATTGTCCACGCAATCAGCGCAAAGAGATCAGGGCCGGTCACGACGTCGGTCTCTCATCCCAGCAGCCGGTGCACATCCTTCAATTTGGCGGCGATGTCGATCTCCTGCGAGCAGGTCGGCAGGCAGTCGCCGCAGCCGACGCAGGACGTGCCGTTCCGCGTCAAGGCGGCGTATTCCCTCCGCGCCCGGTCGAGGTCGTGATAATCCCGGGCATACCGCTCGTACCGGAAGATGTCCGAAATCCCAATGTGTTCGGGGCAACTGGAGACGCACTGGGCGCACAACAGGCAGGTCAATCCCTTGTTGTAGCCGGACAACAGGCTGAGCGCCGCGTGGTCCTGCGGGCCCATGGCCAGGCTGGCGGCCGCGCCCACATTCTCTCGGAACTGATCAAAATTTCTGGTCGCGATCACCGCCGCGGTGAGGTTCTGGTTTGAGTTCAGCCACTTGACCATCGCCGCGCCGGGAGTGCTGCCCTGGTATTTCGGATCCGCCAGGAGCTTCTTGAACTTGTCATCCTGCGCCGCACGTCCCACACCGCCCATCGTCTTCATGGCGATGGTCGCAATGTCTTTCTTCTTCGCCACGTCGATCCATTCCTGGACCTCCTTGCGGTCGCCGAGGGTGTGGAAGAACTGGGTCGCGTCGTAGGGCCGATTGTCCGCCAGGTAGCCCAGGATTTCCCAGGCCATGTCCCCACCGATCGAGTTGTAGTGATGCTGTGAAATGGCCAGGTGTTTGACGAGCCCCTCCTTCTTGAGCCGCTCGAACGCCCGGACCATGCCTGGGTTCTGCTTCACCTCTTCCACGGAGTGATAGCCGAAATGGAATTTGAAGACGTCGTAGTATCCGACGCCCGATTCCTTCACGCATTTCTTGACGAACTGGTAGTGCTGCTCTTCATCGATGCGGCCGTGCGTATGGTCCCCGTTCACGCGGTCCACAACACACTCGAGATAATACGACTCTCTCGGCTGACTCTTGAGGGCCGGCGGAAGCGTATCGGCGTTCCACCTCTGGGCCTTGTGCCAGTAATTGACTCCGGCGTTCACCGCCCTGGGAACAAGCTCCTTCGGCCAGTCGGACGCGCCCACGAGCCAGCCGATCTCAAGACCGGTGCGGCCGTATCGCCGCCTAGGCAGCTTGTCGGAGGCGGCCTTCTCATCCGCCATCACCGGCAGGTTAGCGATGCTTGCCGCGGCCACACCCGTCGCCCCGAGCCGCATCATGTCCCGCCGAGAAAGGTTCTGTGCGCCATCAGACATAGCCGTACTCCTATCCTTCTGGTAATCCAACATGGAAAGCGGCCCGGTTCCCGCAACGAATTCAGTCTACAGTGCAAGCGGCGGCAGTCAACAACCGAGTCAGCGGCCAGGGAAAGGGTCGACCGATCGCACATCTCGACGAGCACACGGATTCGGTCGACGATCCGTGCAATCCGCGTCGCTGTCGAGATCATCAGTGAGGCCGTGGCCGTCAAGAACAAGGCCGGTGCGATCATGGCCGTCACCGTCGCGTAGATCGTTGCCGTCATGAGAGACGTCCCTGATGGTTCGCCGGCTCGACTCGCTCAGCGACGAGGCCCGCGAGCGTTCTGACCCGCCTCGGTCGATCGTTCACCGCCGCATTGGTTACATTGGCGTGATGTGTTCCTAAATTAAGATGTGACTTAATATTAATTCAGATTAATATCTTATATCTCTATTTAATCTAACATACGAATATTCAATAAAAATCGACACACGTTCCACGGGGAGGACTCGCGAAAGGTCATCCGCCCGGTTCCGCGCCAGACGTTGGGAGTTCCTTGTTCATCCTGCGCGCGGCCTCGGCCTTGGCCAGGTGCTTCGTGGTGATAGCCATGGCGAGCATCTGGACCTCCGAGGCCGCGCGCAGGATTGAGTCGCCGGTCGCCCCACGCGTGTAGAGGGGCGCCAGGTTGCTGATCACGCCGAGCATCTGCGTGCAGTAGAGGAGGTAGGTTTCGTCGATGGCCGTGTTGCGGGGCCGGGCATCGTTGCGGGATCGGTAGAGGTCGGGGGTGTAGTAGAGCTGGGTCACGTCGATGACGTGGGCGAACTCGCGCAGCTCCTCGATGAACCCCAACGCCTCCTTGCGCTTGATCCGGGCCTCGAGGGTCACGCAGAACCAGAGAGCACCGGCGAGGAGGACCAGGAGATTGAACCCTGTGTTGAGCGCGTCGAAGACGTTGTTGATTGTGCCGAACTCCCACCTCGTGTGGATGTGCCGCGCGAGATACCAGAGCCCCAGGAGGACCAGGCTGATCACCAGGGCGGATA
>JBKQHM010000416.1:0-10859 GCA_052148775.1 Isosphaeraceae bacterium
ATCCATGGTCCTGAAGCGACTCGAAGACGCCCGGCGCGATGGCGATCGGGTCTATGCGGTCCTCCCCGATGGAACGCACGCGGTTGGGTCGCCCCCGCTCCGGCTCCCCGCTCGCGGGGAGGAGACCGGGGCCGGTGCAGCCGCGGGGCTCGTCGAGATCGCGAAAGCGGTCTTCTGCCTCCATCATCAGATCCTCCCACCTTCCCGTGTCGAGGGGCGCCAGGGCGACGCACAGTTCTGGCTGAGTAACCGCGCGGACGGGCCGCGTCGGGCGGAAGTGATTGCTTCGGGCCCGGGCGGCCACCGCCTTGACCTCACACTCGAGGAGTCGCCCGGTCCGGGAAATGGGGGCGGAGGCGTCGAGACGGCCTCGGGACGTTCGGAACCGATGGTTGTTCGCCGGCTGTCCCTCTTCGCCATCGAAGCCGACGACGATGAGGGACTCTCCCGTCGGCTCGCCGAACTTGCGACACTGTGCGGGGAAGTCCCTTCCGATACGATCGATTCCCTGACTCGCCGCTGGTGGAATCGTCATCCGAATGATCCGAGACTCCGGAGTGGTATTGCGATCGTCGCCGGTGACATCGAATCACTTCGACGGCTGCTCGAGCGCGCCGGCGAGCGAAACCTCGGGCCGGTCGACGATCGCGTCCGGGGGACAGGAGGCTGGATTCACCTCCCGCCGCGTGAAGCGAGCAGGTTGCCCAGGCGCCTGGCCTTCGTGTATCCCGGACTGGGGAATTACTTCGAAGGAATGGGCCGGGAACTCTCCACACTCTGGCCGGAAATCTTCCGTCGACAGGACACGGAGATCGCCACTCTCCGCGATCAATTCTCGCCCGATATCTGGTGGAACGGCCCGATGCCGAGGAGTTTCGCCGACCACCGCATTCCGATCCTCGGGCAGGTCGCCGTCGGAAGCGCCGTCACCGACATCCTACTCAGCCTCGGAGTGACCCCCGAGGCCGCGATCGGCTACAGCATGGGCGAATCGGCGGCCTTGGTTTCCTTGCGGGCCTGGGTCGACCGGGACGAGGTGCATCGCCGACTACGATCCTCTACGCTTTTCGAGTCCGATCTCGCCGGTCCTTGTGACGCCGCCCGCCAGGTCTGGGGAATACCGCCAGCAGAACCGGTGGACTGGGTCGCTGGCATCGTGCCTCGTTCGGCTGACGACGTCCGCGGTGCCATCGCCGACGGCGGGTCCGATCGCGTCTATGTCCTCATCAAGAACACGTCAGAGGAGACGGTCATCGGGGGATTCCGACCGGCAGTCGCCCGGGTCGTGCAGTCGCTCCGTTGCGCATTCGTCGAGCTACCGACCGTCAGCACCGTTCACTGCGAAATCGGTCGGGTGGTCGAGGCGCGATATCGCGACTTGCACGACATCCAGACCCTCGCACCGCCGGGTATCGCGTTCTACAGCGGCGCGTGGGGCTGCCCGTATCCGATCGACCGCCGCTCGGTGGCCGAGGCGATCACAGCCCAGGCGACTCGAGCCATCGACTTTCCCGCGTTGATCGAACGGGCCTATGCCGACGGCATCGGCGTATTCGTCGAAGTCGGTCCGGGTAACTCGTGCACCCGGCTCATCGGCCAGATCCTCGGAGGACGGCCGCACCTGGCCCGCTCGGCTTGCCGGCCGGATCGCGAACCCCTGGCCGCGGTCCTGGAGATCCTGGGCGATTGTGTCGCCAACCGCATCCCGGTCGATCTTCGCAGCCTCTACGGTACTTCGTCGAACGACGAGGCCGAAATCGAGTGTCGCCGGGGCCGCAACGATGCCGCCCGGCGTCCCACGATCCGCGTCGCGGTGGGGCTCGATGCCTTCGAAGTCCCTCCCATCCCATCCCAACCGAGACCAGCTTCCGTCTCAACGGCTCCGACCATGCAACATGAATACGAAACGGGCCATTCCGGGCCAGCCCCGACATCGAACCGACCGCAGCCGGTCGAGGCGACGCAGGCCGTCGTGAATCGCGTGCTTGCCGGCGAGCGGCCGGATCAATGCGGGAATCGTTCCTACTCGGGTGGTTCCGGACCGCTGGCCCGCTCGTTCCACGATGCGGAGATCGCGCGAATGGAAGCTCACCGCGTCTTCCTGCGCGTGGCGGAGGGCTCCACCGAGTTGATCGGGAAGCAACTCGCGTTTCAACTCGAACTCATCGAGGGATGGAAGGCCACCGGTACGAACCGAGCCCCAGTGCCCGACCATGCAGACGCGAAAGCAATGCATTGGCGACCGACGGCCCCGACCGACTCGCCCGGGGACGTTCTCTTCGACCGCCGGCAATGCCTGGAGCTTGCCGTGGGATCGTTGGCCGCGGTCTTCGGCCCCGAATTCGCCGAGGTCGACCGATTCCCGACGAGGGTCCGCCTCCCCGATGAGCCCCTGATGCTCGTCGATCGGATCCTGACCATCGAGGGCACGCCGCGTTCGCTAAAGAACGGTCGGATCGTCACCGAGCATGTGGTCCGCGCGGGGGCGTGGTATCTCGACAGCGATCGGGCGGCGCCGTGCGTCGCGATCGAGGCCGGCCAGGCCGACCTGATCCTCTCGGGCTACCTGGGCATCGACTTCGAGACCCGCGGGCTGGCGATGTATCGCCTGCTCGACGCGACCGTCACCTTCCACCGCGGACTACCCGCGGTCGATGAGGTGATCCGTTATGATATCCGCATCAACCAGTTCTTCCGCCAGGGGAAGACCATCCTCTTCCGGTTCGAGTATGACGCGACCGTGGCCGGCAAGCCCGTCGTGACGATGCGTGACGGCTGCGCGGGGTTCTTCACCCCGGAGGACCTGGCCGCAGGCAAGGGGATCGTGACCGGGGGCATCCCGTTGCCCTCGCAGCCGGATTCCCACTCCAGTGCCGACCATGAGCTGTTTCCACTCACGCCGACGAGTCTCGACGAGCGACGGGTCGAGGCCCTGCGGAGGGGGGACCTGGCCCGCGCGTTCGAGGCGCCGTTCGATCGGCTGCCGATCGATGATCCGATCGAGCTACCGGGCGGCCTGATGACGCTGATCCACCGGGTGGCGACCCTCGACCCGACGGGCGGGCCCTCGGGGCTAGGGCTGATCCGCGCGGAGACCGATATCCATCCCGGCGATTGGTTCATGGTCTGCCACTTCGTCGACGACCGGGTCATGCCCGGTACCTTGATGTACGAGTGCTGCCTCCACACGCTTCGAATCTTCATGATGCGATTGGGATGGGTGGGACGGAAGGGCCGGGTGGCGTTCGAGCCGGTGGCGGGGATCGCCAACCTTCTCAAGTGCCGGGGCCAGATCGTCGAATCGACACGTCTCGTCACCTACGAGGTCACGATCAAGGAGCGCGGCTACCGGCCTGAGCCCTACTGCATCGCCGACGCCCTGATCTTCGCCGATGGCAGGCCAATCGTCGCGTTCAGCGGCATCTCGCTCCAGTTGACCGGCACCGACCGGCGAGAACTGGAGCGGATCTGGGGCGACGTCGGGATGGCCCACGCCCGGATGGAGCCCGCGAGAGAGGCGGAGCGACCGGCCCCTTCCGAGATGCCCGAGCCTTCCGGGCCGCCCGCGCGATCGTCGGCGACGCGTCCCGTCCTCTTCACCCGCGAGCAGCTCCTCGCCTTGTCGACGGGCAACCCGTCGGAGGCGTTCGGCGAGCGCTACCGCCCGTTCGATCGCGAGCGATTCCTGGCGCGACTCCCCGGACCGCCTTTTCAATTCATCGATCGGGTCATTCGCAGCGACGCGCAACCTTGGGTCATGGCCCCCGGGGGCACGGCCGAATCCGAGTACGACATCCCCCCCGACGCCTGGTACTTCGAGGCGGATCGGCAAGAGCGGATGCCATTCGCGGTCCTGGCGGAGGTCGCGCTGCAAACGTGCGGCTGGATGGCCACGTACATGGGATCGGCGCTGACCAGCGATGAAGACTTGCGGTTTCGCAACCTCGGCGGCCGCGCCTGTCAGCACCGCCTGGTCACGCGACGGACCGGTACGCTGTCGACCCGCATCAAAGTCACCAAGATCGCGAGCGCCGCGGGGATGATCCTCCAGCATTTCGAGTTCGCCGTCCATTCGCTCGAGGGGCTGGTCTATGACGGCACCACCGAATTCGGCTACTTCCAGCCCAGCAGCCTGGCTCAGCAGGTCGGTATCCGGGAAGCGGCCCCTTACCTCATCAGTGACGATGAATGCGCCCGGGCGCAATCGTTCCTGGTTCCGGACGAGGCGCCATTCCCCGATCCCCGGTGGCGGATGATCTCTCGCATCGACGAAATGGTCCTGGACGGCGGTCCGAACCGACTGGGGATCATACGGGGAAGTACGCAGGTGGACCCGTCGGCCTGGTTCTTCAAGGCCCATTTCCTCCACGACCCGGTCTGGCCGGGTTCGCTGGGACTGGAATCCTTCCTGCAATTGCTGAAGATCCTGGCCGCTGTCCGATGGGGCGTGAACGCCGGATTGGCCTTCGAGTCGCCGACGATCGGTCAGGATCACCGATGGACTTACCGCGGACAGATCGTCCCGGGAAATGCTCGCGTGACTGTCCAGGCGGAGATCAAGGACCTCGACGATCGGCGACGGTGGCTCCTGGCCGACGGTCACCTTGAGGTCGACGGCAGAATCATCTACCAGTTGAATGACTTCTCGATCCGAATATGCGGCTGATCGCGGTCTGAGCGGCGGTGAGGCCCCAATCATCCCTTCGTTGCGAGAACAGGTTAACGCTCCTCCATGAAGTATTCGAAGGTTTACATCGATTCGATCGGGTATGAGATCGCTCCGGTCGTGGTGACCTCTCTGGAGATCGAGCGGCGGCTGAGGGAACTGTACGCCTCGCTCCATCTGGGCGAAGGGCAGCTCGAGGCTCTGACGGGGATCGTCGAGCGTCGGTGGTGGGAGGAGGGGCACCGCGTGTCGGACGGCGCGATTGCAGCCGCACGCCATGCGCTGGAGGTCTCGAGCGTCCGTGCCGACCAGCTCGATGCCCTCATCTATGGATCGGTCTGCCAGGAGTACTTCGAGCCGGCCACGGCCTGTCGCGTGGCATCCGAGATCGGAGTCGGGCCGGAGGCGACCGTTTACGACGTCAGCAACGCCTGCCTGGGCGTCCTCAACGGCATGGTCGAGATCGCCAATCGGATCGAACTCGGTCAGGCGCGTGCCGGGATTGTGGTCGGCTGCGAGTCGTCGCGCGAGATCAACGAGATCGTGATCGAGCAGATGCTCCGGAATCGGAGCATGGACTTTTTCAAGCTGTCGCTGGCGACGCTCACCGGCGGTTCGGGGGCCGTCGCCGTGCTCCTGACCGACGGCTCGTTTGCGATGCCTCGAGGGCGTAAGCTCCTGGGAGGCACCTGTCGCACTGCCCCGCAGTTCCACGGGCTCTGCCGATGGGGCATCGAGCCGGCCCCGCCCGCGGAATCGCGGGAGATCCACCACTTCTCCGCAACGGACTCGGCGGCCGTAGAGGCCAATGGGGACCAGCTCGGCCCGGAGACCTGGCGGGCATTCCTGCATCAGCTCGGATGGTCGGGAGATCAGGTCGACAAGGTCATCTGCCACCAGGTCGGCTCGGCACACCGCGAGACCCTGCTGAGGTCGTTAGACGTCCCCGTCTCGAAGGATTTCGCGACCTATCGCTACCTCGGCAACATGGGGACCGTCTCCTTGCCGATGACCGCCGGACTCGCCGAGGAACGCGCGTTCCTCGAGCCGGGCGACCGCGTCGCGTTCCTCGGGATCGGCAGCGGGCTGAACTGCATGATGCTGGGGCTGGAGTGGTAGTCAAACGACCGGAGCCACCGCGACGATGAATCCCGTCTCTCAAGGTTTCCTGGCGGACCATCCCGGTCGAGACTTCGACCGTGACGGCCTGCGCCTGCACTACATCGACGAGGGCGAGGGGCAGCCCCTCGTCATGCTCCACGGTAATCCGACATGGTCCTTCTACTATCGGCATCTCATCGAGGATTTGAGGGATTCGTACCGCGTGATCGTGCCCGACCATGTCGGCTGCGGACTCTCGGACAAGCCCGACGACTCGCGATATGAATACCGGCTGGCCAGCCGGGTGGACGACCTGGAACGGCTGCTCGACTCGCTCGGCCTCGATCGCGATTTGACGCTGGTCATGCACGACTGGGGAGGAATCATCGGCATGACCTTCGCGGCCCTCCACCCGGATCGGATCGCGCGGCTGGTCGTCTGCAACACGATGGCCTTCCACAAGCCGGCGGCGAAATCGTTCCCCTGGGCCTTGTCGCTGTTCCGCGACACTCCGCTCGGCAGTGGGATGGCCCGGGGGCTCAACCTGTTCGTCCGGGGCACGGCCTGGATCGGCTGCAAGAATGGTCGCATGCCGCGCGAGGTCCGCGACGCTTATGCCGCCCCCTATGATTCTTGGGCGAATCGGATCGCTATCCATCGATTCGTCCAGGACATCCCCTTGCGGCCCGGCGACCCCAGCTACGAGCTGATCTCCCGGGTCCAGGATCGGCTCCCGCGGCTCGAAGCGGTCCCGATGATGATCCTGTGGGGGATGAAGGATTTCGTCTTCGATGCCCCGATCCTCGACGAGTGGGTGCGCCGGTTCCCCGCCGCGGATGTTCATCGCTTCCCGAACGCCGGACACCTGGTTTTCGAGGATGAACGCGAGGCCGTTGCGGGGCTGGTTCGGACTTTTCTCAATGCCCATCCCTTGGCCCGGGAGGCGGTCGGTTGAGTCGAGCCTCCACCCACTCCGAGAAGAGGAATATCGCCGGACACTTGAGCGCGATGGCGCGAAGCCAACCGTATGCCTTGGCCGTCGTCGTGCCGTCGGGCCGGGACCGTTCGGGCCGCGTCCGGTACACGCACCTGACCTATCGTCAGCTCGATCGCGACAGCGATGAGATTGCCTGCGGATTGAGGGCGATGGGGATCGCGCGCGGGACTCGGGCCGTCGTGATGGTCCGGCCGGGCCTGGACTTCTTCGCGCTGGTCTTCGCCGTGTTCAAGGCGGGTATCGTGCCGGTCTTGATCGACCCGGGGATCGGCGTGCGTAACCTCGGCCAGTGTTGCCGTGAGGCGGCGCCGGAGGTCTTCATCGGCATCCCGAAGGCCGTATGGGCGCGTCGTATCCTCGGCTGGGGACGTGAGACGGTGCGAAAGGTGATACTGGTGGGACGGCGTCCAATGGGTCTCGGACGTCTCGGCGTGACGACGCTCGATGATGTGCGCGATGCCGGCCGGGAGGCGATCGATCACAGCGTCGACACGAACCTCTCCAACGATACGCATTCGTCGGATGAGTTGGCGGCAATCCTGTTCACGAGCGGCAGCACCGGACCGCCGAAGGGCGCCATGTACACCCAGTCGATCTTCAACGCCCAGGTGGAACAGATCCGCAAGATATTCGGGATCGAGCCGGGCGAGATCGACCTCTGCACCTTCCCACTTTTCGCGCTCTTCGCGCCGGCGCTGGGGATGACGGCGATCGTGCCCGACATGGATCCGACTCGGCCGGCCCGCGCCAATCCCGCCAAGATCGTCGAGGCGATCGAGGACTTCGGCGCGACCAACCTCTTCGGTTCGCCGGCCCTGCTCCGTCAACTCGTCCGGGGCGACGCCAACTCGCACACCCGGCTCTCGACGGTGAAGCGAGTCGTCACCGCGGGCGCGCCCCTCTCATCGGCGATCATCGAGAAAATAGCCGGCCGGCTCGAACCTCCGGCGCAGGTCTTTCCGACCTATGGCGCGACCGAGGCGCTACCGGTCGCCGCGATTGGAAGCGACGAGATACTCCGTGAGACACGCCACTTGACCGACGAGGGAAAGGGTGTCTGCGTCGGCCGGCCGGTCGAGTGGATCGACGCCCGGATCGTCGTCATCCGCGACGAGCCGATACCGGTCTGGTCCGACGACTTGCAGGTCCCCGATGGAACCATCGGCGAGATCGTCGTCGCCGGGCCAGTCGTCACACGCGAATACTTCAACCGTCCCGAGGCCACGAGACTCGCCAAGATCGCCGACACCGGGAAATCGATCATCTATCATCGGATGGGCGACGTTGGCTATCGCGACGAGCGGGGAAGGCTCTGGTTCTGCGGGCGGAAGGCGCATCGCGTCATCCTCGCCGACGAGACGCTCTATACCATCCCTTGCGAGGCCATCTTCAACACCCATCAGGAGGTATTCCGCTCCGCGCTGGTCGGCGTAAGCTGCAAGGGGGGTTTGGTCGGCAAACCCTCGCCCGCCGCGACCATTCCGGTGATCTGCATCGAACCGGTCCGTCGCCTGTCCGCGCGCGAGGAGGACCGCATCCGAGGCGAGCTCCTTGAGCGAGGGGGCGGCTACTCTTACACGCGGAAGATCCGGACGGTCCTGTTCCACAGGGCGTTTCCCGTGGATATCCGCCATAATTCGAAAATCTTCCGCGAGAAGCTCGCCGCGTGGGCGGCGAGGAGACTATCATCATGAGCGGTTCGGGACTCGGCGACGTGCTGGTGACCGGCGGCGGCGGCTTCCTGGGCACGGCCCTGGTCCGATTGCTCAGGGACCGCGGTCTCTCGGTCCGCAGCCTGGCTCGGAGCGAATATCCCCATCTTCGGGAACTCGGCGTGAGCCAAGTCCGGGGGGACATCGGCGATCCGGAGCCGGTCGCCCGTGCCGTGGCGGGCTGCGACACGGTCTTCCACACGGCGTCCAAGGCCGGTCTGTGGGGCACCCATCGCGAGTACTACAGGGCGAACGTCGAGGGAGTTCAGAACCTGCTCGCCGCCTGCCGGGCCAGCGGGACGAGGCGGATCATCTACACGAGCTCGCCCAGCGTCGTATTCACCGGGCTGGATATGGAAGGCGCCGATGAGTCGACGCCGTATTCGAGCCATTTCGAGGCCGCCTACCCGAGGACCAAGGCGCTGGCCGAGCAGGCCATCCTCGCGGCCAACTCGCCCGGCCTCGCCACGGTGGCGCTCCGCCCCCACCTGATCTGGGGCCCCGGCGACAACAATATCCTCCCGCGATTCGTCGCCCGAGCCCGGACCGGCCGCCTGAGACGGATCGGTCCGACCACGACGCTCATCGATCCGGTCTACATCGACAACGCGGCCGAGGCCCATCTCCTGGCCGCCGAGCGGCTCGATCCCGGCTCGATCGTCGCCGGCAAGGCGTACTTCATCACGCAAGGCGAGACGATCCCGCTCTGGGAGATGGTCGACAGACTCCTCAAGGCCGCGAACATGGAGCCGGTCCGCCGGTCGATCTCGCGTCCGATGGCTGTGGCCGCCTCCGGCATCCTGGAAGCCGTCTACACCCTGACCGGCCGTCGCGACGAGCCCGCCATGACACGCTTCATGGCGCGTCAGCTCTCCACAACGCACTGGTTCAGCATCGACGCCGCCCGCCGCGACCTGGGTTATGAACCCCGCGTGAGCTTCGCCGAAGGACTGCGCCGGCTTGAGGAATGGCTCAAGTGGAATCCGGTCCCTTGAATCGAGTCGGGATTCCCGTAGGATACCCGTCTCCCCGAGTCGATCGAGGAGTGGATAAGCCGACCATGTCTCAAACGGCTCCGAGTCTCGTGGTCCTGGCCGGCCCCAACGGAGCGGGGAAGTCGACGGCGGCTCCACTGATCCTTAAGGAAACCCTCGGGATCGCGGAGTTCGTCAACGCCGACGTGATCGCTCGCGGCCTCTCAGGCTTCGAGCCCGAACGGGCGGCCCTCGCCGCCGGACGCATCATGCTGGCCCGGCTCCGAGATCTGGCCCGGCATCGGGTCAGCTTCGCTTTCGAGACCACGCTGGCGAGCCGGACATTCGCCCCTTGGATCGCGGACCTCATTCGATCCGGCTACCAATTCCACATCGTGTTCCTCTGGCTGCCGAGTGCCGATCTTGCGGTGGCCCGCGTCGCGGCTCGGGTTCAAGAGGGAGGCCAAGACGTTCCCGAAGAGACGATCCGACGTCGATACGAGGCGGGTGTGTCGAATTACTTCCGACTCTATCAGCCGATGACGAAGACATGGAAACTGTGCGATAATTCGTCGGCGGGCAATCTCACGCTGATCGCCTCGGGCGAAGCCCGTATCACCCGGATCGTGGCTGACTCGTCGGCTTGGGAGAAGATCCAGTCGAGGTACAACCCATGAGTCAGGATGAAACCAAGGATGTAGGTCAGATCATGCTCGACACCGACCTCGTGGAGCATGCTCTCCGGGAGGCGGGGATCAAAGCGTTGATGCGGCACAAGCGCCTGGGCACCCCCATCGTCGTCTGGCGCGATGGAAAAGTCGTCTGGATTCCAGCCGAGGAGATCGAGATCCCAGGCGGGTTGGAATGATGAGAGAGTCAGACAGGCTTCCGAAACATCGCGGAATCCGTGTCATGGAACCATCGGTCTTCGCCATCGCCACGATGGATACCAAGGGGAACGAGCTAGCCTACGTTGCCGATCGACTCCGGGCGGCGGGTATCGACGTCCTGACTGTCGACGTCGGGACGATGGAGACTCCGACCGTCGCTCCGGACATCGATCGCGCCGGGGTGGCAGTCTGTCATCCTTCGACTGAGGGTCGACTCGCGGCCCTCTCGCGAGCCGATCGCGGCCAGGCGGTCGCGGCGATGGGTGAGGCGCTGGAAGTCTTCCTCCGCCGCGAGTACGAATCGGGCCGGGTTTCCGGTGTGATCGGGATGGGCGGCAGCGGCGGCACGGCGCTGATCACGTCCGCGATGCGGGCGCTGCCGGTCGGGCAGCCCAAGCTGATGGTGTCGACCGTCGCAAGCGGCAATGTCGCCCCTTATGTCGGATCGAGTGACATCACGCTGATGTATTCCGTGGTCGACATCGCGGGGTTGAATGCCGTCTCGCGGCGCGTGCTCGG
>JBKQHM010000417.1:0-6170 GCA_052148775.1 Isosphaeraceae bacterium
CCTTTACTATGGCGATCCCCGAAATTAAGCCGGAACCAAAGCCGTTCCAGATGCGGCGGCTGTTCGCCCAGTTGAAAGACCGCAAGAAGACGGTCGCTTTTTTGTTCGTTGTGATGTTCATCTCACAGGGGGCGAGCCGTGAGTCGATCCCGAGATCGGCCTCCATGTCGAGGTCCAGGCCGAGGGTCTCGATCGGGTAGCCGGTCCGATCGCGGACGATTTCCAGCAGCCTCGCGGTGATCGACTTTCGATCCGGCGCCGCGGGATCGACGGCGGGTACGGGAGCGGGCGCGGGTGCCTCGGGGGCCGTCCGGACGGTCGGCGGGATCGGGTCGGAGGTCGTGGGCTTTCCGTTCCGATGGTCCGACGCCCCGTTGGCGTGGGATGGCGGGACCGGGCGACTTGTAGCCCGCTCGCGGCGCTCTTCTGGGGCTCGGGCCGGCCTGACCGGGGGACGAGGCGGGTGCCGCGGTGGTTCGGGATGCCGGGCGATGGCACCGTTCTGCTGGTCCGCGGCGTGGCCGTTCGAGTGGACTTCGGGCTCGAATTCGTCGCTCGCGGAGTACCCGACGTCCTGCCCACCGGCCATGGGCAGCGATCCTCGGCCGCTCAGGTAGGCCAGCATCGTGGCCTTCTGGACGTCGAGGAAGACCTGCATGGTTTTCTGGAATGACTCCATGACGCGGTCGGCCTGAGGCGCCGGTTGTCCTTGCGAGGGGGTTTGCGGCGGAACGGTTGAGGTCTTGGTCGTCATGGGTATATCCAGTCTGCCATGGCCAATGCGCCGGGGAGGTGCATGGGACGGTACGGGCGCGGGCCCTGCCCCCATGCGATGCGGCGATCCTGCGACGGCGGCGGGTGGAACCGGCTTGCCATTGGCGGCGGCCGGGTGCCTGTTGACATCGGGGAGAGGGAGAGTCCGGGCATCCGGCTCGGCTCGGTTCGCGGTTTGCGGATTCGGTCCAACGTGCGGATCCGGACTGGTCGCGGGCATGGGCAAGACCGGCCCGGTACCGAGCCGGGCCGGCTCGGGGCCGCCGATCGGCCGCGATCGGCTGCCGTTGACGAGCCAGGTGGACGCCGAGGCCGGCTCCGGCAGGCCGCCGGTCGGCAGGTGATCGAGGTCCAGCCGGCGCCGGGATCGCCCTTCCGTCAGCCGATCGAGCCGGACCGGGAGCCCGGCCACCAGTAAGCGAGCGACCCGCAGGAGCAGGGTCGAGAGGCCGGGCGAGGACGTCGCGTCGCAGGAGATCGCCAGGTGGGGCCGATCGTGCAAGACCGAATCGACCATCGGGCTGAGGATCGACCCCGGCCCGACCTCGACGAACACGCGCGCCCCATCGCGATACATCGCGGCGATCATCTCGCCGAACCGGACCGGGCTGGCCAGGTGATCGCCCATGCGCGTCGCGATGGCCGACGGATCGCCGGGGTGTGGCGCGGCGTCCAGGTTGGAGTAGACCGGACGGTCCGGCGCCCGTCGAACGCGATCGCGGGCGAACCGCGACAGCGGCTCGCGTGCCCCGGCGATCATCCGGGTATGGAAGGCGCACGAGACGGGCAGCAGCCGGGCGGTCATGCCGCGTGCCGAGGCGATCTGGATCGCACGCCGGACGGCCTCGCTCGGCCCGGCGATCACCGTCTGCCTGGGGCCGTTCCAGTTGGCGGCCTCAACGTCCGGCATGTCGCCGATCAGCTCCTTGACCGCGTCGGGCCCGGCCATCAGCGCCGCCATCGCGCCGCTCGCCCCGCGGCCGGCTTCCTGCATGAGTCGTCCGCGTTCGAGCGACAACTCGGACAGCTCCTCGGTCGACAGGACGCCCGCGGCGTGGAGTGCGACCAGCTCGCCATAGCTGTGACCGGCGACCATGTCGGGCTCGAGGCCCAAACTGCGGAGCAGCCGCAACATGCCGACGCAGGCCGCCCCGATGGCCGGCTGGGCCACGTCGGTCTGCATCAAGGCCCGCCGCGCGTCCTCCTTCGCCGCATCGTCGAACGCGGGCGGCGGGAAGATGAGCGGCCCCAGCGACGGACCTCCCTGCGCCAGGACCACGCGCTCGCATTGCTCGAAGGCCCCGCGGACCTCCGGGAACACGACCGCCAGCTCCCGCAGCATGCCCGGCGATTGCGCGCCCTGGCCCGGGAAGAGGAACGCCACGCGGCTCCCCGACCACTCCGGCCTGGCCGCGAAGAAGATCCCCCGAGGGTCCTCGAACGCCGGCCGCCCCTCGGCGATCACTCCCCGCGCCTGGACCAGCTTGTCGATCAGGTCGTCGTGCGAGTCGGTCACGATGGCCAAAGTGGCTTTCGGACCGGGAACGCCCCGCGTCGAGCCATCGGCCCGGGCCCGGATCAACGCGTCCGACAGGTCCCGAAGCGCCGGCCGGGAGCCGGATTCCAGGGCCTGGATCAACCGGTCGAGGGGCTCGATCAGCCCGGCCGCTTGCTCGGCCTTCCAGACCATCAGTTCCATCGGCCATTCGGGGAGCGCGGAAGCGGGATCGGGACCCGCGTTGCGATCGTAGGCTTCGAGCACCGCGTGGAAGTTGGTCCCGCCGAATCCGAAGGCGCTGACCCCGGCGCGCCTCGGCCGGTCCTCGTGCGGATGGAGCCAGGGCTGAGTCTCGGTGCAGAGGCGGAACGGGCCGTCCTTCAGGTCGAGATTGGGGTTGGGCGTCTCGATCCCGATGGTCGGCGGCAACACCTTGTGATGGAGCGCCAGCGACGCGTTGATCAGCCCGGCGAGCCCCGCGGCGCACTTGGTGTGGCCGATCAGCGACTTGACCGAGCCCACCACGCAATCGCGACGGTCCGCGCCGGCGGCCTGGAAGACCTCGCCCAGCGCCTCGATCTCGACAAAGTCGCCCAGGGCCGTGCCGGTCCCGTGTGCCTCCACGTAGCCGACCGTTGCCGGCGAGATCCCGGCCTTCGTATAGGCCCGGTTGATGGCACGGATCTGTCCATCGACGACCGGCGCCGTCAGTCCCCTCGCGCGGCCGTCGCTCGAGGCGCCCACGCCCTTGATCACGGCGTAGATCCGGTCGCCGTCGCGCTCGGCGTCGGCGAGTCGCTTCAGCACCAACGCGGCGACCCCCTCGCTGATCACGATCCCGTTGGCCCCGGCATCGAACGGCCGGCAACGGCCCCGCGGCGAGAACGCCTGCGTCTTGCTGAAAGCCAGGTAGGTGAACGGGTTCTGGACCGTGTCCACGCCGCCGAGGATCACCATGTCGGCCGCGCCGGTCTCCAGCTCGCGCACCGCCAGCGCGGCCGCCGCCAGCGACGAGCCGCAGGCCGCGTCCACCGTGTAATTCGCGCCCCCCAGGTTGAGCCGGTTGGCGATCCGGCCCGCCGTCACGTTGAGCAAGAAGCCCGGGAACGAGTCCTCGGTCCACTCCGGCAAGAGTCCCTGGCACGAGGCGATGGCCCGCTTGCCGCCCCCGGGGATGACCGTGTCGAGCATCGGCAAGTAGGAGCGGAAGGCGTAGCCCATCGCCAGTTGGGCCGCGCCGCCGCCCATGCCCAGCACCACGGCCGTCTGCTCGCGAGGAAACGCCCGATCCGCGTAACCGGCGTCGGCAATCGCCTTCTGGACGACCTCCAGCGCCAGCAATTGCGCCGGCTCGATCGACGGCAGGCTCGAGGGCGGCATCCCGTATTTCACCGGGTCGAACGTCACGTCGGGGAGGAATCCCCCCCACTTCGAGATGATCTTGTCGGGCGCCTTCGGGTCGGGGTCGTAGTAGAGACGCCAGTCCCAACGGTCCGCCGGGATCTCGGTGATGGCATCGACGCCGCGGAGCGTGTTCGACCAGAATTCTGCGGCGTCGGCCGCGCCGGGGAACACCGACGCCATGCCGATGACGGCGATGTCCGACGGCCGCATTCCCAGCGCGTCCGCATGGGCGTCGATCCCGTCAGTTTCGCGAGCCTCTCTCGGCGGGGGTCGTCTGATCACCGATTCGTGCCTCCCAGGTTGCCGGACTGTCAAAGTAGTATACCCGACAGAAGAGCTAGGCTGGGTTACTTGTGGGGTCCATTCCGACTAGAAAAGATAGTAAAAATCCGGACGATGTCTTCATCGCGGAGATCCGGGCTTTATCAACCAATTCTCTGCGATTCCTGGCTCAAGGCAGGGCCCTTCATCTTCGATCGGTTCGTCGCCGTGAAAACCATACGACAATGTTGGTGTGCGGGCGTCTGGCCAACGGGATGAGATGCACCGGTAAGCAAAGCGAGGTGTTGTGTTACAGTCCTTCCAGCAAATCTCATACCTTTGTCTTCTTGTTGTCTTCACCGGAAGGATGCTTCGATCCGCCGGTTCATTCTACGACAGCTTGGAAGACAATGGGCCATCGTCAGGTTATGGGTAGAATGAGTTGGGTGTTCTGGCGTTACAGCGTGCGCGAAGATTCGGGATCGTCCCAAGACACTGGGATCGACAGCGTCTCGGCCCTGACAGTGAAGGTCCGTTTCCACACCAACCCGAAGCGTCAGCGAGGTCTGCCGCAAGTCCTTGCGGACGATTGGGAAAGAGCCTCGCTGACGCTTCGGGTTGGTGTAGATGGCAGGCGGAATAGGAGCTCTCGAACTGTCAACCTGCCGATGGGATACTTTGGGACGATCCCGAAGATTCTGGCCTGGGTGGCTCGTGAAGATTGTCGAGAAGCTGCGGATGATCTTTCTGCGACATCGTGATAAATTGCGGTCGCGACATCGGATAGCGGGAGAAGTGACCCAATGATCGGGATGGGCCTCTCATGAGGGGAGGGGGGAATGGCGAGGATCGAAGCACGCATGGATGAGACGCTTCGGCGTGGGATGTGGATCGCGACGATCGTGGCGGTCTACGGATTTGCCGGCGCGACGGGCCGATGTGAGGGCTCGGGGATCGGGCCGGCGGTCTTGATAGCGCAGGCGGCGGTCGGGAGCCAGCCCCGGCTCGTGCTCTTATCGGCTGGGACCCGGATCACGGACGCCCCGCCGGAGGGCTGGACTCACTCGGTCATCAAGTCGATTCCTCAACTCAAATCGGGCGATCTGGACAGCTTGCCAAGCACCGCCACCAAGACCGCGACCATGTTCCGGACGGCGATCCTGGCCGACGTCCAGGGGCTGGGCCTCGACAATCAATTCATCCTGTCCCGAGTCGGGATCGGCATCTGCGTCCCCGGCCGCGACGGCCCCAAGGAAGACGTTGTCGTTTCCTCGGATCGTCTCCAATCGTTGAGCATGAAGCTCTCGACCGTCGAGCAGATCGTGCTCGACGCCGCGGAATCGGAGCTGGCGGAGGCCCGGATCATCGCGTACACGTCGACCTTCGCCTTGCTCCGCGCGCCGGTCACCCTGGTCGTCCACGGGAAGCACAAGAAGGTCGATCTCTATTACGCGTTCTGCGTCGATCCCACGACGGGGCGCCTCCGCGTGGGGGTCTGGTCGATGTGGCAGGGGGCGATCAACAAGACGCCGCCGCCCGAAGTGATCGAGCTGGCCCCCAAGACGTCCTTCGACTGCGAACTCGACGTGCAAGCGAAGCGGCTGCTCGGCACCGTGCCCTATTCCTGGTCGTTCGCGATGCGCAAGCTCCCCGACGGCCACAGGACCAAGGTGAGCAAGCCGCTCGGCGAGAAGCTCGTGGCCGTCGCCAACCGCCCCATCTCCGTCGAGTCCGAGGAGCTCGAGAAGATGCTCCGCAATCTCCTCTTCGCGCCCCACCCCGCCAAGGCCGACGCCAAGGGATCTCAGGTGGCCAATACCGGCGGAAAAAGGCGATAGATCGCTTCACGATTGAGCGGAGCACACGTCACACCAACCCGAAGCGTCAGCAAGGTGAATGCTATCGTATCCTCGCTCACGCTTCGGGTTATTATGATCGACGCTCGTGTCGATCTGTGCGCAACCCGGCGCGAAAGGGACCCGGAACAGGGCCTCGACCTGCTCCGCACCCTCGTCGTGACCGGTAGATCTGATCTCAACGCGCTCGAACGGCATGACGTCGGGCGAGGTCGGTGCGATGGTGGCCGAGAGGTTGAGGAACCGCATCAGGCTAACTCCGAACCACCCGGGGGAACATGCCCGTCTCAACCTCGATGCTTCCTGGCAGTCGGGCTATGCACCATCCCGTCCAGCGCCGACTGGGCGAGCAGGACGTCGATCTCGTTCGCCACGGA
>JBKQHM010000418.1:0-11063 GCA_052148775.1 Isosphaeraceae bacterium
ACCCGCGAGGTCGAGGCCTTGAATCCGTCTTGGCTTCTCAAATACCGCCGAGTTGCGGAACTGCTGACGCGCTGCGTGCTCGTTTTCGGAAAGTCGCGGCATAATGGTAATAGGGATAGTCTGCGCATTTTCGATCTTCATCTGTATGCCCCAACTTGCTCGGTACGTGAATCGGCACGAACCGAAGGAACGCCTTCGGTAACCTCGGGACATCCAATAATCTACGAGACGAACCCTATGGCTTTGCGAAAATGGCACTTCTCCGAAAACCGTCGAACGAACCCACCGACCTCCCCTGGGCGAGATTCCTCATGCCACTGCAAAGAACTCGCAAAACGAAGCCAAAAATAGGGATGATGGGTCGAGTTTAACGATCTTGGCGATTCACGCCGACCTGTGAATCGATAAATCGAAGCCAAGAATGGGCGATTCGGGCAAAATATTCCGAATTTTTCTGGTTCGGCGATTCTGCGCAAGATCGGGATGATTCGGCAGGCGATCGAACGGCGGGGCGAGGGTCCTCGTGAAGGGTCCGAGCGATGGTGTTCCACGTGGAGCTTCGATAAAGTTGAAAGCTGTGAACCCATCAGTGTCCGGCGCGATCCGAAGATCAATATCGCTGCGACGAAGCTTGGGATACCCGCCCAAAACCGACAAGGCTCGATCGCGATCCGTAGCAGGAGGTCTGATTACGTGCACTGGTCCCATGCCCTGATCCCCACGTTGAAGGAGACGCCGGCCGACGCCGTGGCGCCCAGCCACGTCCTGTTGCTGCGAGCGGGGATGATCCGCCAGCTCGGCGCGGGGACGTACACTTACATGCCGCTGGGCCTGAAGGTGCTCCAGAAGGCCTCGCAGATCGTCCGCGAGGAGATGGACGCCGCCGGAGCGATCGAGCTGCTCATGCCCGCACTCCAGCCGGTCGAGCTCTGGAAGGAGTCCGGCCGATACGCCGCTTATGGTGACCTCCTGATGAAGCTCACCACGACCGGCGGCCACCACATGGCACTCGGGCCGACCCACGAAGAAGTGATCACGGACATGGTCCGCGACCTGATCCGCTCCTACAAGCAATTGCCGATCACGCTCTATCAGATCCAGACCAAGTTCCGCGACGAGGCGAGGCCCCGGTTCGGGATCGTCCGGACGCGCGAATTCATCATGAAGGACGCCTACAGCATCGACGCCGACCTGGCGCAGCTCAACGCCAGCTACGACAAGATGTATGAGGCCTATTGCCGGATCTTCGATCGTTGCGGGTTGCCTTACGTGATCGTCGAGGCCGAGAGCGGCCCGATCGGCGGCGACTCGTCTCACGAGTTCATGGTCCCCTGCTCCACCGGCGAAGACAAGGTCATCTTTTGCGCGAAGTGCGGCTACGCCGCTAACCAGGAACGGGCCGAGGTCGGCGGTCACGACCATGCGACGATCGTGCCCCCCGCGGATGCCCCTCCTTATGAAGCTGTGGAAACGCCCAACAAGCGGACCATCAAGGAGGTCTGCCAGTTCCTGGGCGTCGACGAGCCGACGTCGGCAAAACTGCTGGTCTACCTGGCCGATGACCGGCCGGTCGCCGCACTCGTGCGGGGCGATCATGAGCTGAATGAGGCCAAGTTCCGGCGGGCTGTCGGCGCCACCGCGATCGTCCCGGCCGATCCCGCGGCGATCGAGAAGGCCACCGGGGCACCAATGGGTTTCCTCGGGCCGGTCGGGATCAAGATCGCGATGGTGATCGACCGAGCGATCGCCGCGATGCCCCACGTCGTCGTCGGCGGAAACGCGGTGGACGTCCACCTCAAGGGGGTCGTGCCAGGGCGCGACTTCCCGCTCGAGCCGATCCACGACATCCGGAACGCCGATGCCGGGGACCCCTGCCCTCGATGCGGCGGCGCGCTGGAGGTCAAGTCGGGCCTGGAGATCGGCCACGTCTTCAAACTCGGCACCAAGTACTCCAAGGCCATGGGCGCCACCTACCTCGACGAGAAGGGGAACGAGACCCTCGTCATCATGGGCTGCTACGGGATCGGCATCAACCGGATCGTGGCCTCAGCCGTCGAGGCTGGCCACGACGAGAACGGCATCATCTGGCCCCTCTCGATCGCCCCCTATCACGTCGTCATCGTCCCGATCCCCGGCAAGGGCCCGGACGTGATGGACCGGGCCCTGACGCTCGAATCGTCGCTGGCGGCGGCGGGGCTCGACGTGCTCGTGGACGACCGCGATCAGCGGCCGGGGGTGAAGTTCAAGGATGCCGACCTGATTGGAATCCCGCTCCGCGTGGTGATCGGCGAACGCGGATTGAAGGACGGGAAGATCGAGGTCAAGTGGCGGACCCAATCCGAGGCGAAGCACGTCGACGCGGCCACGGCCGCCGAGGCGATCCTCGCCGAGATCGAGGCGGCCCGCCGGCAGCACGACGAATCCTGCCTCGGACGGCGCCGGGCCCGCGCGGCGGCGAAGTCGTCATGAGCCGGAACGCCCAAGTCCAGCGCCTGCCCTACTTCATGCTGGGCGCGATGAGCCTGGTCTCGTTCGGGGGGCCGTTCGCGGTCTTCCTGGTCCTTCGGGGCGGTCTCCACTCCGAATGGCCCCCCGACCGACCGGTCGAATGGATCGTCATCGGCCTGGTGATCGGCCTGGCCGTCGCACTCTTCATCGCCTGCCTCTCGGTAGGATGGTGGCATTCCCGGAACCGCCCCGACCATCGGCCTGACGCCCCCGATCCCGCCCGTCCAACGCGATAGACAACTCGATGAACCCAAGCGACTCGATGAACCCCAACGAGCTATTCTGGTTTTTCCTCGTGGCGGCCGGCCTGGTCGCATCGGCATTCGCGCTCAGCGCGGGCCTTTGCTGGTTGGTCCGCCGCTATGCGCGGCAATGGGGGCTCCTGGATCGGCCCGGGGGCCACAAGGGGCACAAAGAGCCGACGCCGCTCGGCGGCGGCGTGGCGATCTGGCTGACGACGGTCATCCTCCTGGCCCTAGGCGTTGCCGTCATCAATTGGGGCGGCGCCTATCTCCCCGAGCCGATTTCACGACACATCTCCGGTGCCCAGCTCCGGCTCGGCAATCTGATCCTGATCGTCGGCCTGGCCAGCGTGATCATGATCATGGGATTGATCGACGACCTCAAAGATCTCAACTGGAAGCTCCGGCTCGGCATCCAGGTCGGGTGCGCCGCGATCCTGGCGGCCTCCGGCATCCGCCTGACGCTCTTCGGGCCGTTCACGCACCCGATCCTCGGCGGGACCTTGACCGTCCTTTGGATCGTGGCGCTGACCAACTCGTTCAACATGCTCGACAACATGGACGGGCTGGCCGCGAGCGTCGGCCTGATCGCGGCCCTGCTCTTCTGCGGGGCCCAGGTGGCGATCATGCGGCTGTTCACCCCGGCGGTCCTTCTGATCATCGTCGGGGCGCTCGGGGGGTTCCTGGTGCATAACCGCCACCCGGCGCGGCTCTTCATGGGGGATGCCGGCAGCAACTTCCTCGGGTTCCTGCTCGGGGCGTTGACGGTCGCGGGCACGTTTACCAGCAAGGGGTATCAGCCCTATAGCGTGCTGGCACCGCTGCTGGTGATGGCGGTGCCGCTCTATGACATGACCTCGGTGATCGTGATCCGCCTGCGCGAGGGGCGCAGCCCGTTCAAGGGGGATCGCCGGCACTTCTCGCACCGGCTGGTCGCCCGCGGCTTGACTCCGCCGCAGGCGGTCTGGACGATTGATTTAGTGACCCTCGCCAGCGGTCTGGGTGCGCTCTTGCTGCACGAGCTCGAACTGCCGGGCGCGTGCGTCGTGATGGCCCAGACCGGGTGCTTGCTGGGTGTCGTGGCCATCCTGGAAATCTCGGCGGGCAGTTCGGAGCAACGCAATGGCCAGACGCGGGGCGAGATCGTCGGTTCCCCTCACCCCTCGGAAGAACCCGCGGCCGACGGCCGCTCCGGCGTCGGGGCCGGTATCCCGGCCGGATGACGACGAGCAGGACGAACTCTTTCCGGGTGGCTCGATGGCTTACGTGGGTGAACGCCTTCGCCGGTTGGCCCTGGGCCTCCTGGCCGCCTTGATCACGGCCCGGGCTTATGCGACCAGCGAGCCGGACCTGGAGAATGGGGCCGGGACGGGGCTCTACTGGATTCTCGCCCTGCTGGTCGTCACCGGTGTCGCCTTCGCCTCGGGGTTCATCGGCGGCCGGTTGCGATTCCGATGGTCGTGGGCCGACGTCGCTGTCGTCTCCATGGCCGTCCTCGTGGCGACCAGCTCGCTGCACGCGATCGACCGCCGTCCCGCGCTCAACCTCGCCTGGGAGTGGATGGCGTTCGGGATCGCCTATCTCCTGCTGCGCAACCTGCCCCGGACCCGCGAGGAGTCGTCGGTTCTCGCAGGGGTGCTGGTAGTCGTCGCGATCGCGGTTTCCATCTACGGCCTCTATCAGGTCGGAGTCGAGCTGAGGCCGATTCGCGACGCCTATCGTCGGAATCCGCAAGCGGTGTTGCAGATTCTCAAGATCGCCCCGGGCACGCCACAGCAGGCACTGTTCGAGAACCGACTGATGCAATCGAGCGAGCCATGGTCGACCTTTGCCCTCGCCAATTCGCTGGCGGGTTTCATCGTGGGCCCGCTCGTGATGTTGCTGACGGTCGGGCTCTACAACCTGGAGAATCGCGATCCGACCCGGCCCCGATGGAGTGCGCTTGTGATGGCCGCGCCCCTGGTCTTGATCGTGCTTGTCTGCCTGTTGCTGACCAAGAGCCGGAGCGCCTGGATCGGCCTGATCGGCGGCATGGTCGTCGTGGCCTGGCAGTGGCGACGGCTGGGCTCGAGGCGTCTCATGCTGGGCGCCGGACTGGCCGGACTGGTCGTCGTCGGGGCCCTGGTCGCCGCGGGCCTGGCGACTCGCCAGCTCGATCCGGAGGTGCTGACCCAATCCTCGATGTCGATGCGATATCGATGGGAATACTGGCAGGGAGCCTGGAAAGTCATTACCGGGGGCAAGGGCAACCTGTGGCAGGCCGCGTGGAACGGGCCGTTCTGGTCGGGCACCGGGCCGGGGAACTTCCGATCGTACTATCTCCGATACAAGCTGCCGGAGGCGAGCGAGGAAGTCTTCGACCCCCATGACCTCTTCCTCGAGGTCTGGGCCACCGGCGGGTTCGGCGCCTTCCTGGCCCTGCTCGCGGCCCTCGGCCTGGGCCTCTGGAATTTGCTCGGGCCTCCCTCGCGATCGACGGCCAGCACCGAGAACGGTCATTCGACGCGCCGTCGAAAGGACGATCGGAGGGCAACCGACACGATGGCAACTCCCGCTCCGCCGAAGTGGGACGAGGATCCGGACGTGCCACCGAGCCGTCCGGCCTGGCTGATCGCCTCGGCCTTCTCCGGCTGGGTCCTGGTGGTCCTTCTCGGGATGTTGAACCCCTTCGAGAAGGACCTGTATCTTCGATGGCTCATCCTTGGCATGAGCTGGGTCGCCGCCGCATTGCTTTTGAGGCCACTCTGGCAGCGCTTACCCATACCCGCCGTCGCGCTCGGCGTGGCGGTCGTGGCGGTCCTGATCAACCTCCTGGCCGCGGGCGGAATCGGCATCCCGACGGTCGCCCTGGAACTCTGGGCCACGATGGCACTCGGGCTCAATCTCCGCGACGATCGCGATGCCAGCCGGCTCCGGGAATACGAGAGTCGCGTCCCGTCGTTCGTCCTCTTGAGCGTCTGGGCGGCCATGCTCGGCCTGTTCCTGGGCGCCGTCGTACCCTTCTGGCGATCGGAGGCGGTGATCGCCGAGGCCGAGGATGCGATCCGTCGTCGCGACTTCGATGGCGCCGAGGCCATCTACGAGCGAGCCCTGGACCTGGATTACTATAATGTCCGTCCCTGGCTGGGTTATGCCAACCTCCAGCAATTAGCCTGGGAGTCCCGCGGCTCGAAGCCAGAGGACCTGCGCTGGCCGAAGATCCCGATCCTCCTCGAGGAGGCGCTCAAACTGCCGCGCAACCCCAGTTCCTGGTCCTTGCACATCTTGCGAGCCGACCGCATCCGGGCGTTGCTCCAGCGGGTCGGAGGCGAGTTGTCACCGAAGGACGCCGTGAAGTATAGCAGCGAGATCGTAAAAGAGACGCGGATCGCCACCCTGCTCTACCCGTCCAATGCCTCGCTCCATGCCCGTCTGGCCGATGCCAGCGCCGAGATCTCGATGTTCGGAGATGCCTGGAAAGAAGCCGAGGAAGCCTTGCGGCTCGATCAGTTGATGACGCCGCACCCCGATAAGCGGCTCCCCGCGTCGGTCCGCCGGCATCTCGAGAATCAGCTTGCCGAGTGGAAGGAGAAAGGCAATGCCATCAGCAAGCCTTGAAACCGGGTCATCGGTCGATCGCGATACCGCGTCGGCCGGATGACCCGCGAGCCATGATCAATGACCGCGTTCGACCGGTATCCAGGCAGGCGTGCGGTGCCTCGACCGGAAAGGATGGGACCCAAGTGAGAGCCCGGCTGATGCCTTGCTCGCGAGCGCGATCATGGCGGCGACGACCAGGGCGATCGGGATCACCAGTGTGGGGATTGAGGCGACCGTCGGGGAATGGTTCTCCCGGAAGCTTCGATCCGTCCCCTTCCCGAAGAGCTCGATACTATTGCGCGGTGACGCGACCACGCAGAACAGTTGGGCGTTGTTGATCGCGTAGATGGCCCCATCCGGTCCGATTGCCGTGGGGGTATACGCTTCGCCTGTAGCCGGGGCGAGTCGTACGCCGGAAGATAGGGTATTCGTGATGAAGGACCATCGATAGACGTGTCCGTCCTCACTGTTGATGATCGCACACTTATTAATTTCATCCACCGCCGCCGAATTGATGCACCATTCGCGGACACCCGCTTGTCCCGTGTTCTCGGTCGGTCCGACCACCGTGAGGATCTCCTTCATCACCAGGACGCTGGGGATGATGGGATCGGCCTGGCTCGTGCTGGGGTCGAGCACCGCGACCTTGTTCTCACCCGTGCCGCCGATTCCCGGATCGGAGTAGTCGTTGTACTTGGTGAGGACCAGGTAAGAGGAGGTGCCCGTGTAGGATGGAACCAATTTGGACGGGACCACCGTCGCGGAGTCGTCCCAGCCGAAGGAGCCGGGGACCTTCGTGGTGGTCAGCGTACTGTTGAAGTGCAGGAGCCAGCCCCGATCGTGGTGGACCGTCGGCCAGCCGTTCTCCAGGACACCGAAATAGACATCGCCGTCCGGTCCGACGGTCGGAGATGCGGTGCCGTCGTCGGGCAAGACCGCGCTGCCGCCGTGGGGATCGGCGAGTGCCACATGATTCATGGGGGACAGCGTGTCACTGGCGGCCTGGCAGAGGTAGCCCGAGGAAAAGAGCGAGGAGTTGACGGCGACATACACGCTCAACCCGTTGGTGGCCAGAGCCGGGGCACAATTATAGACGACCTTCTCGATATTATTATCCGAGCAGAGCGAAGACGCGGCGACATAGGAACCGGCACCCGTACTCGAGATGCGGGCGAGGCCGCTGGGAATCCCGTTCGGATAGCCCGGGAGCGCCGCACCGTTGGATAGATACCCGAAGTAGAGATTGCCCTCGGAATCGGCGGTGATCGGCGTGGAGATCTGGATGGCGTTGTTGAACGCGGCCGGGTCCGACTGGTAGGACGCCAGGTTCACGAACGAGACCCGGGCGGCCGTCCCCGTCGCCGAATCGGGATTGGAACGGATCCAGACCGACCCCCCTGCTCCAGGGATGGCGACCGCGGCACCGCCGGGGATGAGGGTGATCCCCATCGGGGGAATCCAGTCGTGCGATGGCAGGGCGTAATCGGTCGCGAAGCTCCAGATCCGCTTGCCGCTGCCCCCGACGAAGGCGCTGACTCCGAAGTCTCCCTGGGCCTGGAGCTTCACCGGGACAATGACCGTGTTCCTGGAAGTGATCACCGGCGAGCCATAGTGCGCGTAGAGATCGCCGCTGTCGCCGTTGGAATATTGAGGATTCATATCGACCGGGGTCGACCATTTGATCGCCTGCGGATACTGGGAGGGACCGACCGCGAGGCCATCATGCTGCGCATTGCGGCCGTAGCTCGTCCAGTATTGCGCCATCGCCGATGATGGCAAAGTGAACATCAGGATGGTGACCACGATCAAACCGAAGGCTCGCCGAGGGATTATCGACGCAATCCACTGATGAGGCCGCATGTCGGAAACTCCACGTTGAGAAGACAAGACTGGCGCCTACGGCGACGTAGCAAGCCGAATCTGACTCGATCTAGGATTGTGGATGAGACGGAGCTTACAGAATGAAGGGAGATGTGGTGCGGGGGGAGAGTCCCACGATCCGCACACCTCCCTGAGTATCATGCAGTCTAGCTAGAATACTCTAGCTCTTCGGAATTCTCAACGAGATTCTATTCAGTTGGCTGCTGGATCACCCAGATTCGCCGATCGCGAATGATGAAGGGATGACCGTTCGGGGTTCTCATTGGGGGTGACGGTCTGGCTCAAGCACCGGGACTTCGATCCGATGGGGGACCTGCTCGGCATTGCCGGACCCGTCCTTGGCCTCGGCGACGAGTGTCATCGTGATTTGGCCCGGGCGGTCTACGTCGATTTCGACCTCCCACCTTGAGTAATCTTCGGCCAGCGCTCGGGCGGCACGTCCATTCACACGGACGATCCTGATGAGGCCGTCATCGACGCTCGTACCCCGGACGATGAGCCGATCCGAGCCGAGGGAGTCAACCCACGTGATGACCGAAAAGGGCGGCCGATCGTCGATCGGGTCGAGGGGAGCGGGATACTTCTTCATGTCGGGACGTTGCCCCTCCTCCGCGAAGTATGCCCATCCGGTCTGGTAGATTCTCAGATTTCGATAAGACTGTCGGTCGTAATGCGGACGCCAGATACCGAAATTGCTGTAGGCGAGCTCCAGCCCGTCCACCAGGATTCCGGGCGCCGCGGGAGAGAACGCCCATCGTGCATCCCACACCCGGAGACCCCGGACTACGGACGGGTGCCGGCGATCGGGTCCGACCCCGCCGACTCCCCCCTTCGCTCCGTTGCCAGGGCCGCCGCCCAGGTTAACCCCGTATCGACGCTGGGCATGGGCCTCGTTGTCCCGGAAGACGACGAAAGGAAGCGTGCGGATATCCACCGGTCGTCGAGAACTATCGGGGCTTCGGACAGGGATCGTTGGATCGAATCCGGCTACGGCGGGAGCTTCGTAGCGGAATCCATACTGGTCGCATTCGACCGCCACGTTACGTAGGAAGGCGTTCCCGCTATTCGCCCACCAGAACCCGGCCCCTTCATTGCGGTCGAAGGCGAGGATCTGGTCCGGCAAGGGCTTCGCCTGGAGTGCCTGCACGGCCAGATTCCCGTCGAGGATATTGTCGACCTCGGAACCGTCTTCGAGGAAGAAGCCATGCCCGAGAGCCTGGTAGCCCACGCAATCTCGGACAACCAGTCCATTGGTGCCGTGGATCGTGATCCATCGATTGTCGCTGTCCCATATCGAGGCCCCGATCACCGATGCCCCTCGCATGGTGTCCCCCACCCGATGGAAGTGGAGGCTGTATTTCCCGAGCTTCCCGGCCTTGCCGAGGTGCCGGAATTCGGCATAGGAGATCGAGCCGGAGGAATCGCGATGATACATGGTGTGTCCGCGGACCCCCGCCGGGGCGGCCGACTCGACCACGACATTGCGACTCAACAGGGCGACCTCTCCCCGATAGACGTCCCTGGCGGTATGAGAAAAGCCGAGCGGCGCGTCGATCGTGAGGGTCCGATCGTCGATGGCCCGGATGACCCGCTCCTCGGTCTCCGGCCTGTGGCGGACGCTCGGGAAATCCCCTTCGTCGGGGACCCTCTGCCGATTGGTTGCGGTGATGATCACGCGGTCGCCGACGCGCCACCCCGGGATCGGCCGGGCGAGGACGACCGTCGATGCTCCCCTGGCGGCGGTGGCTCCCAGCTTGACCCAGGTCCGTTCGAGCTCGGCCCCGTGGAAGTCCATGCGGCCCCCGCAGCAGATAATCGCCGGGCACTCCTCCGGGTCGAGGCCGTCGACGGCCGTCAATCGGATCAAGGCCGTATGGCCGACGGCGACCGGATGAGCCGGAGTGCCGACCTCCAACGCCGCCGTCGAGCGATTCGCACCGGAGCCTTTCACAGACATGACATGGGCCTCGCAATTGAAGCCCGATTCTCCAGCATCGTCGCCGGCCTGGATCTTGATCAGTCCCACGTCCAGGCGAGTGTCCTTCTCCGGATCGAATCGCAACGTCCCGGCGACGTGGATCGACCTGATCGGGAAATCACCATGGATGTCGTAGACGACCGTGTGTCCGGCTCGGACCTGGACTCGCGCCCCACTGCCCGGCAGGCGTCCGCCTTCCCATGTCGCGGGGTTCGACCATCGGCCATCGCGGATCGAGCGGACGAGCGCCAGCGGCTCAACTGCGGTCGCTGAAGAGCCGAACATCACCAGGAGCAACACCGTTGGCGAGATCAGTCGGATTCTGGTTATCATCGCTCAATCCCCTTCCCCGGCCCGACGAGTTTGGTATTCCCGGAGATAGGCGTCATACTCGGGATCGCCGGGTCGTTTGACACCCGGGCCGAAAGGGAAGTCCGGCATGCCTCGCCACGGGAGCGGCCCGACGGTATCGCTGGCGGCCGTAAAGGGGTCGGCATCCTTGCAATAGCCGTAGGACCGGAGCACGTAGCTTCGCGTCCAGCCTTCGGGCAACGGAGGCAATCCCGCCGCGTCGAACTCGATCCGAGCTTCGTCTCCCGGCCCGATCAGGCAGAGCCGATCGTCGTCGTTCTGGAGTAATCCGGCCACGTCACCATACTTGGTAAGCCTACCTGAGAACCGCGCCAGTGGAGCGGGGTCGACGTAGTCATAATCGTACAGCAACGGCTGTCGGCCATCCGGTGAAACCTCGAGGCTATACCCGCGAGGTTTCACCGGATGGCCGACAGCCTTTGGTATACGATTATGACTACGTCGACCCGGCTCCGCTGGCGCGGTTCGCGGGTAGGCTAACCAAGTATGGTGACGTGGCCGGA
>JBKQHM010000419.1:0-6629 GCA_052148775.1 Isosphaeraceae bacterium
CTCCGGAGCGGTCGGCTGCGACAGCGCGGACTGGAGAACTGCCGGGGTTGGTCCGGGAACGTTCACGGCCAGGCGGTGCAGGGTTTCCTGGCAGGCGGTGCAGTCCTCGACGTGGGCCTCGATGCGCTTCCGTTCCGGCTCGGTCAACTCTTCGCCCAGGAGGCGTTCGAGGTTTTCCGCTGGCGGGCAGTCTTCCATATCAGAACTCCCATCCCAGGGTGGAAGGGACCGTCGGCTAGTCCTGCTCCAGCCGCGTGACCTCTTCGCGAAGCATGCGTTGCACCTTGCTGCGGGCGACGAACACGGTCGCGACCTTCATATTCAACTGTTGGGCCACCTCCGCCCCGGACCGCCCCTCGATCGCCAGCAGGTGGAAGGCATCCCAGGTCCGCGGCTCGACTCGAAGCCGGACGCGGGCGGCGGCTTCCTTGAGTAATTCCTCATCGAACGCTTCGGCCAGCCGTCGCGCCAGATCCTCGCGGGCCTCGATGGCCGCCAGCCGCTCGATCGCGGATTCGGTCCCGGCGCCGCGCCCGGGTTTCTGCTGTCGTTCCAGGAAGTCTCGCCAGGCATGGTGAGTCAAAGTCTTGAGCCAGGCCCGGAAGCTGCCTCGCGCATCGTAGCGGAAATCGTGCATGCGGACAGACAGATTGAGGAACACCTCCTGCGTGACATCCTGGGCATCGGCCTGCTGGAGTCCCCAGGCGCGGCACCAGGCGTAAATCTTTCGGCCGTACCACTCGACGAACTCGGCCCAGGTGGCCGGGTCGTCGGGGGCGGCCCTGAGTCGCCCCAGCAAGGTGACACGCGTGGCAGACTCGGAGGGATACTCCACAGTGATCACTCTCTGAAATCCGACGACCTTGGATCTATTGTAAGAGAGCCCGGGTGATTCAAGAAGAATCCCACCAGGCGGACCGGAGCACGCCAAGCTCCCCACCGGGATCGGTCCGACCGGGCCTTCCGGGCCCCACCGCGCTCCCAGGGGGTGGCCGTGAACATGGCACAACGTCGCCCATGGCTTTGCTGCGGAACGTCTGGAATCGGACCGAAAAAAAGTCAGGCGCCGTTAGGTTTCGCCGGTTCACGCCGTAATAGCCTATGACAGACGACGCACTCCTCACCAGGTGGTTGTTCCACGCAAAGGTATACGCGTTCACACCATTGTTGAACGGGTGGCGAGCCCGCCGCGCCTGTGCATGACGCCGGTATGGGAGTCGTCGACCTTGTCCGCAAACCCATCTTAACACGCATACGGGTACGGCCGCGACGGGATTGATCGATCCCGTCGTCGGCGCCGATGATCCCCAGTGCACCATTATCGCACCGAATCCTCCCTGCGGGTCAGGGAGTCGGTCGATTCGTTACTCGGACTCTCTGACTTGTCAGGGATTCGCGCGGCATGGGAACGGGATCCTCGGGCCGAGCCACGGGTTCGAAGATGAGCGTAATGTCTCGATTTTCCCGATCGAACTGGAGGCGAGCCGACCATGTCCCACCTGCTACTCATCGATGCCGACCCGGTCCAGATCCCGAAGCAGGTCCGCGAGGCGTTCCCCGCCCCGTCGCACCGCGTCGAGGTCGCCGGCACCGGGGCCGCGGGGCTCGAATCCGCTCGCACTCGCCGGCCTGACGTCATCCTGCTGGACCTCCGCCTGCCCGACCAGTCCGGGCTCGACGTCTACCGCCAGTTACGCGGGATGGGACTGCGTGTCCCGGTCATCTTCGTCACGATGGCCAGGACGGCGGACGCCGCCATCGAGGCGATGAAGCAGGGCGCCTACGATTACCTGTTCAAGCCGCTCGACCTGAACCACCTGCGACAGGTCGTCGGCGAGGCCCTGGAGGTCACCCAGCGGATGAAAACGCCGGCCATCGCCGCGGACGCCCATCCTGATCCCGACGCGAACGGGACCATCCTGGGCAACTCTCCGGCCATGTGCGAGGTGTACAAGGCCATCGGCCGCGTCGCGGCGCAGGATGTCCCCGTGCTGATCACCGGCGAGAGCGGCACCGGCAAAGAACTGGTCGCACGCGCCATCTACCAGCACAGTTGCCGGGCCAATTCCCCCTTCGTGGCCCTCAACTGCGCGGCCATCCCCGAGACCCTGCTGGAGAGCGAGCTCTTCGGCCACGAGAAAGGGGCCTTCACCGGCGCCGATCGTCGCCGCATCGGCAAGTTCGAGCAGTGCAACGGCGGCACCCTGTTGCTCGACGAGATCGGCGACATGCCGCCGGCCGTGCAGGCCAAAGTCCTCCGGTTGATGCAGGAGCAGTCGTTCGAGCGGGTCGGGGGCAACGAGACGGTGCGGACTGATGTGCGGCTGATCGCGGCCACCCACCGCGACCTGAAAGCGTGGTCGGCCGAGGGGAGGTTCCGGTCGGACCTCTACTACCGGCTGGGGGTCTTCACGATCCAATTGCCGGCCTTGCGCGAGCGGGGCGAGGACCTGACGCTGCTGGTGCGGCATTACTTGCGGCGGTACGGCCATGAGCTGGGCCGGGAAGTGCGAGAGGTCGCCCCCGAGGCGCTCGAGCGACTGCGGAGCCACTCCTGGCCGGGAAACGTCCGGGAGTTGCAAAACGTCCTGAAGCAGGCCCTGCTGCGGGCCAGCGGCAGCGTACTGCTGCCGGCCTTCTTGCCCGACCCCTTGGGAGACCTGGGCGCAGGCGGACAAGACCAGTTGTCCTCGCCGCCGGGGGAGGGGCCCGGCCTGCTGGCCTTCATCCGTGGACGGCTGGGGCCGGATGCTCGCGACCTGTACGCGGAGACGCACCGCCAGGCGGACCGGCAATTGCTGATGCAGGTCCTCGAGTATGTGGAGGGCAATCAATACCAGGCGGCGCGCCTGCTGGGGATCGCGCGGCAGACCCTGCGCCTGAAACTCCGCGAGCTGGGGCTGCACGTCGCGCGATACGTCGAATCCGAACCGGTCGAGTCCGCCTGGAGTGAAACTCCATCGGACTGGCTGGCCGTCGGGAGCGAGCCGCAAGAAGCCATCGCCTGATCGCCGAACTCATTGGCCAAGGTTCGGAGCGGCATCGCTCATCCCGCCACCAGGGCCGAGCTTGCTGCAAAGCCGGCATCTCCTGTCTACAAATCGAGAGTGCCCATCCCGACGGTGCCGCCACCGCGTAGATAGATTTCCAGCCCAATGGGAACGATAGGTACCACCTTAACGACTGTCCGGTAGGCTCGCTAATCCCTTCGAGAGTTGTCGCCGCTTTCTGCCCATGGCCACCCAAGCACAGCTCCTGAGGTGACAGCGGGCCGGGAAGCGCCTCCGAGAACGCGTTCGTCCCATCACCGCCGTGGAAAACCCCGACCGCAAATCCCCGGCACGGCGGTTGCCTTACCAAGGGGCGACGACGACCGTCGATCGTAAATCATTCGATGCTCGATTTCGAAGCGCGGCTCGTCTCGTGATACCTGCGTTGCGTGGTTAGCCGATTTGACCTCACCATCGATTGCCCAACTCTTGGAGAAGGTCGCGCATGCCATACGACCGTCGCGCCCGCCGCTCCTCGCCCCTCCTGGAACAACTTGACGATCGCTGCCTGCTTTCGGGCTACACGCCGGCGCAGATCACCGGTGCCTATGGTCTGAATGCGATCACGTTCACGTCTCCCTCCGGATCGACCATCCAGGGGGACGGCTCGGGCCAGACGATCGCCCTGATCGAGGAGTATCACGACCCACACATTCAATCAGACCTGAAGACGTTTGACAGCCAGTATCATCTGCCTGCCGCGTCGCTCACCGTTGTGAACCAGGCGGGCAATCAGACCAACAACAGTTGGGCCCTCGAGGAAGCGATGGATGTCGAGTATGCGCATGCGATCGCCCCCGGTGCACGCATCCTCGTTGTGGAGGCGGCCCCGTCGAGCTCCCAGACAAAGGAGTTGCAGAACCAGTTGAAGGCTGTGAACACGGCCCGCCACACCCAGGGCGTGACGGTGATCTCGATGAGCTGGGGCTACAACGAGAGGTCGAACGAGGCGTCCTACGACACGTATTTCACGACCCCAAGCGAACATACAGGCATCACGTTCATCGCCTCCAGTGGAGACATCGGCTCGAGCGAGTATCCAGCGTCCTCGCCCAATGTCCTCTCCGTCGGCGGGACTTCGCTCTTCCTCACCAGCTCGGGGAGCTACCAGTCCGAGACGGCCTGGTTCTTTAGCGGCGGGAGCTATAGCCCCTACGAGCCCGAGCCTAGCTATCAGAGGTCGGTGCAATCGACGGGGCAGCGGGCCACGCCCGACGTGGCCTTCGACGCCGACCCGAATACCGGCGTTGAGGTCTACGAAACTTCGCCCCATTCGGGTAAAGGATCGTGGCAAGTCTACGCGGGGACAAGCCTCGGGGCGCCGGCATGGGCGGGGATCATCGCCATCGTCGACCAGGGCCGCGCCCTCGCCGGCAAGGGAAGCCTGGACGGTCCCACGCAGACCTTACCGGCTCTCTACGCGCTTCCTGCGAGCGACTTCCACGACGTGAACCCCGTCACCCCGGTCGGTGGACCCTCCTCCTGGTTATGGTACCTCTTCGGATCCGACTACGACGGCGCGACCGCGAACATCGCGACGGGCCTCGGATCGCCCGATGGCCATCCGCTCATCGCAGACCTGGTGGCGAGCACGACAACGTCTCCGACGACGAGCGAGAATGGCCCGAACGGGAGCTCGCGGACCATCGCGATCGATCCGACGAATTCCTACAGACGCGGCTCGAAGCATCATCACAAAGTCCGGCACGACCACACGACGCACTGAACGAAGGCACATGACGCCGGTATGTCAGGGCGCCGGGTCGTCGCTCAGGGCTCGCGCACCGCGATGCAGGGATCCTCGATCAAGTCCCCGTTCTCGTTCTCGTTCTCGTAGAACCGAGCCAAAACCAACAAGGCCAGCGCCTCGACGGCCGCGACCGCGTCGTGCCCGCACGCCTCCAACTCGAGGCGTGCGCCACACTCGGCTGCTAAAAGCGTCAGATCCAGGATGCTCTTACCGTTGCATTCGTCGCCATGGTAATGCACCCGAATCTCCGACTGGAACCGTCGAGCAAGCTGGACGAACCGATCGGCGGGCCGCAGGTGCAGTCCGAGATGGTTCGTAATCTCGACCTGGCGACGGGCGATTGTCGTCACGTGGCTCATTGACAGCTCCATGAGCGGACTCAAGAAAAAGCAATTCCCGGTCGGGACCGGACCCCAGCGATTTCGACGCGCGCAGCCCTTCAGTGCAAGAAGGCGCTCGATGGATGCGAAGAGCTACGCGATGGTGTCCATAGCTCGTTGCTTCTGCCGAAGACGGATTTCAGGAATACGGCTCCAGGGCTCGCTAGAGTCAGCCTTCTTGCGCTCGACTGCGGAACCAGATCGCGGCGATCCTGGCGAAAAACAGAGACATGGTTTCCGAGTCCGTCTTGCCAAATTTTCTCGTGGCGTCCTCCGGGGACCGACCGCCTGGGCTCCCGACGGCCCGCGGCTCGTCCAGTCCGGGATCCTGTCCCACACGGATTTCGTTGGCCAGGATCGTCAGCTCGGTGCTCTCCATGGCCGCCTGCAACGCCAGTTGCTTGGCATGATGGGTCAGAGTCCGACCCCGCAACACCAAGCCCCCACCCTGGATCGCGACGTTCAGACAGCTCAGGCGGCCGCCCACGCGCCGCCGGATCCGCGACTCGATCTGCTCGATGAGGTCTGCCGCGGGCGCGCTGATGCTCTTCTCGGATGTGGTGATAGACATGGCATATCTTTGGATACGAAACACCAGTTGAACGTAGTGGCTTTCCGTGCCCCGAGAGAGATGCCTGCTGGCCATGGCCGTTCCGCGCAAGAAAAACCCACGGGTACGGTCTTGCCGTATCGTGGGGCCGCCACAGCCTGGAGGGAAGCACCCGCCATGAGTGGTTCCCGAATCGTCCCTCAGTCTAGACATCCCGGTGCGGGTAGTCAAGCACATAGTGCGCCGCCCTACATGAAATGGCTGTTCCGCGAACAGGAGGGTGACTCCCTCTTTCGAACGACGGATTCGGGCCATCATCGAGAGTCTGTGGGCATTGCCGGAGCAGGGCGTCAACCGTATCGACTCGCCACGCCGCCTCCCCCCTCAGGAGAACTGCGACGATTGCGGCGGGATTGCCGGCGCCCGGGTCGAATTCCAGCCCGATGGGTAAGTCCGCTACCACGTCAACGAGTGTTCGGTCGTCAAGGATGAAACCAGGTCAAGCTCTCGCCACGGCTTCCCTCTCGTTTTGCGGCGAATGCGCGACTTGCGGTCGGCTGGCGGATCAAAGTTCCTCCTTCAGGCTCGTTGTTGGCACGACGGTTGCTTTCACCCTCTCACGAAAAGATTGACACTGCATCGGATAGCTGGATGTGTGTCATTTCTTGGGGACCTCTCAGAAGAGGACGTCACTCGGTTGGATAAGCCCGACGCATCAAATTGTGGGTTGAGTACAATCCATTAGCCTGCAACTTTACCCATCTTGACAATGCTGGGTAATCTGAGAAGAATGGGCATCCAGAAAGCACACGGTTTTCGTGAAGTTAGGCCAGCTAGCCTGGATTCCCATGGAGGGGAAACCGGCTAACAAATTGGCCAGCCACATAACAATGCGATAC
>JBKQHM010000420.1:0-21474 GCA_052148775.1 Isosphaeraceae bacterium
GTCAACCCCATCAGCCCACCGGTCACGATCTCCGCGAAACCCGCCCAGAGGACGCCCGGCAAATTGGCCGGCGGAACGGCCTCCGTCCCGACCACCGGCACCAGCACCGATCCGAGTACCACGGCCAGCCCCAGCCTGAAGCGCCAGTCCAGCCCGGGGACAGCCAGGCCCGGCGCCGTCAGGCATAATCCGAGGACGCGCGCCAGCACCAGGGCGTAGCCGCCCACGCAGCCGATGAGCCAGGGCCAGTCCACGCCTGCGGGAAGATCCCACGCCATCAGCTCGTATCGCCTTTCACAACAGGTCCGGGATCGACCCGATCAGGTCGACCGCGAACGACACCCAGCGGGCCAGCATCCAGGGCAGGATCAGGAGCAGGACCAGGACCACCGCGACCATGCGCGGAATCATCCCGACCACGGGCTCGTGCAACTGGGTCAGCGTCTGGCCCACGTTGATCAGCAGCCCGACCAGCAGAGCCGCCAACAGCAATGGGCCGCCCAGCAGCAGGGACATTTGCAGCGCCTGGCGCGACCAGTCGATCGCATGAGTCATCTCCATGTCCGCTCGTCAACCTCCTGCCATGGAGCCCGTGCCGACCTGTTTGCCGCCGTTTGAGCGAGGCACTCAAGAACCAATGCCGTGAACATCTTCCCGCCGACGGCACTTCTTGGGGGCGGCGACGGCAAAGCCGGCTTGACCCAGCCACCCCTGTATCCCGGCCGCAAGTCCGGGGGTGGCTGGGGTCGAGCCCGAAGGGCGATGCCCCCAGTGAGATCACCCCAAACGCCTGATTCGCAAGGTGATTGCCTTCCCCAAAGATATGAACATTATTACAATCATGGACCCCCGCCGCGGGCGGCGAAGCTGGCCAGCAGCATATCCACGACGATCAGCCATCCGTCGGCCAGGACGAACAGGATCAACTTCACCGGCGTCGCGACCAGGGTGGGCGGAAGCATGAATAACCCCGTCGCGGCCAGCACCGAGGAGACGACCAGGTCGATCACGAGGAACGGCAAGTAGAGATAGAAACCCATCATCAGCGCGGTCGTGAGCTCGCCGAGCAAATAGGCCGGCATCACGACGCGAAACGGATAGTCCTCCGGGCGGGCCTGCGGTGCCGGGGCCTGGCCGCGGCTGGGCGGCACCGCGTACTCGTAGAGGGTCTCGAGGTAGTGTTCGTGTCGGTAATTGACGATCTGCTCGACCATGAACCCCTTCACCACCTCGGTACCTTTCGTCCAGGCGGCGGCCTCGTCAATCTGCTTTGCCTGGTAAGGCTGGATGGCCCTGCGATAGATCGTCTCACCGATCGGCCACATCACCAGGGCGGTCAGCATGAGGGCCAGTGCGGTCAGGACCTGATTCCCCGGAATCTGGGGACTCCCCAGGGCCTGGCGGAGCAGCGTCAGAACGATATTGATCCGGACGAACGCCGTGACCATGAGCAGGGCCATCGGTGCCAGGGAGAGCACTCCGAAGAGGACGATGGTGTGGAGGCTCCGCGGCACTCCGAGGCGCTCCAGGATGGGGACCTCGGCCGTCCCCGCCAGTCCCGACGGCCGCGCGGTCGCCGGGCATGACTCGGCGACCGCCGATCGGGACGTCGTATTCGTGGCGCGAGGGCCTGGGTCATCCTCCGCTCGGGAGGTACCCGTGGTCAGGAGCACGAGCATCGCCACGATCCCGGACAAGGCCCGGATCGATCGCGACCGCCCGCCGTACCGCGTCGTCGCGCATCGGTTGGTCATGATTCATCCTCCTGGGGTGCGGCGGTCGAGCTCTCGAGGACGCCTTCGAGCTCGGTGATCAACGAAGGAGGACCCTGGGGACCGACCCCGATCAGCAGCACGCGCCGGCCGACCCGGAGCATGTAGACCGAGTGCTTCGGCGGCAGGCTCACACGACCGACGACTTGCACGGTGCTGGAGGATGGCCGGGGAGCGAGTCGTCGGGACGCGGCCGCGATCGCGCCGACCGCCGCCAGGGCCAGGGCGATGCCGGCCATCCCCGGCCACCAGCCATCGGAGCCCAGCAATCGGGGCGTTCGACTCGACTGTCGCCGGGCCGGACGTTCCGGGACCGGAAGGGACGACAAGGAATCCTCCGGTGACTTTACCGGTGAGAGTACAGATACAGATTGACCCTCGGTGCCGGGCTCATGGTCGGCCAGGGCCGGACGGGCAAGCGTCACAATCGTAAGCATTCCCAAGAAACCGAAAACAAGCCATCTTTTCCCCGTTCGCCAAGGGGAGAGAGGACCGTCGAAAGCCGGCTGAGGAAAGGTGCGGGTTCTCGGATTCATTTCATTCGTGTCCCTCACGGGCCCCTGTGAATAGGAGAAGACCACCTGGCAAACCCGGAACCGTTCCCCTTTCTCTGGGGCATTGGATGACCTTCCGTGATTCCGGGAGGGCGAGGCTCCGTCCGAGCCAAGTCGCAGGCACGGCTCGCCGGGAGGCTCGCCCTCCCGAAATCGTGCAAGCTGATTCAGACGAGGACTTCGTCGCTCCCGCTGGGGTCCGGCAGGCTGATCCGGCCGCGGTCGTAGAGGCGCCGGAGGCGATCGGCGATCTCGAGCTGGGCCGCCTCCGAGTCGGAGAGCCGGAAAGGTCCGAGGTGGTCCAGGTGTTGTCTGAGGGCCTCGGCCGACGCGGCGGAGAGCGATCCCAGCACCCTGGCCCGGACCGATGCGGCGGCGCCGGCCATGGCCAGCGCCCAGGTCTCGCGGTCCTCCTCGCGGAAGGCCGCGCGGATATCCGCGTCGCTCAGCTTGACCAGGTCGTCGAAGACGAAACAGAGCCGGCGCAGGCCCAGCCCGTAGAACTCGTCGAGCACGGCCGCGCGCTCCGCCGGATCGATGCGATCCAGCCGTGCGATCTCCCAGGTCACCATCTCGACCGCGGTGCGATCCAGGTGCGACAGCAACTGAGAGGCCAGCGACTGCTCCAGGCTGACGAGCACGATGGCCGCCTTGCGCAGCGGGGTCATGTCCCCGGCATCGCGACTCGATGGCCGGGCGGCCGATGCCGACGGGACGCCGTCCGCCGATCCCCTCGGATCCAGCTCCGCCGTCGTGCCGTGCGTGCGCGAGGCATAGTACTCCGGCCGGGTCGTCGTCATGAGACACGTCCTCCCTGCGTCGTCCAGCGCTGGAGGACGCTGGCGGCAGCCTCGGGGTCACGGCGGACGAGCTCCCGCACCCGATCCGAGGGATTGGGCTCATCACCGGAGTCGACGCGATATCGACGGGAATGGACCTCCGGCTCCGGCGTTCGGACCGGCCGTCGCACGGCCTGGAACCAGGAGGCCAGCGCCGTCACCAGGGCCGCCGTGGCAGCGACCACCGCGACGATCCCCCAATCGGTGACCTTCCGACGCGCATCGGATGCGGCCGGCAGGATCGCCGGCCTCCCCAAAGGCACGTCGTCGGCGAACGTTTCGACGTCCACGATCCAGGAATCGGGGACGGCCATGCCCACCAGCTTCACGACCTGCTCCCGGGTCCGTGCGGCCAGCCCTCGCAGTTCTTCCTGTGTCGGCTCGCGCTCCTCGGGTCCGGGAAACATGCGATTGTAGTAATAGCTTCGCGGGACGGTGATCAGGACTCGTCCGCGTTCCGGCCGATCGGTTCGGGCCGGGTGGATCGGTGTGGTCATCGCGGCGGAGGAGCGCGGCGGCTCGTCGAGCGCGATCGGCTGGTTGACGAAGACTGCCGGCGCGGGCTCGTCATGTGTCGGCTCCGACTTGGCGGACGCGGCCGACGGCGTCGTCGGCGCCGGGTCGTCGGGCCGATCGAGCAATCGGACCCAGACCTTCACGCCCTTGATGTGAGACAGCTTGTCCAGGATCTCCTTCCGGACCTCTTCTTCCCGCGACCGATTCCGCGAGAAATCACCGACCTTGGGATTGCTCGGATCCAGGTAGATGTGCCCGTCGCGGTCGATGATCGTGATCGACCCGCGCGTCAGTTCTGGCTCATTGCTCATCACGATCGTGGGGATGACGTCGAGCGTTCGCGAAGGGAGCCGGCGATCGGTCTCCGTCTCGATCGTGACGAGCGCCGAGGGCTTGACCCGGAGGTGACGCGAGGCCGCCGGGCGAGGATACTGGATCGCCACCTCCGAGGAAACGACCCCGTCGAGCTCGTCGATGCCGTGCTCGATCAGCTTCTGGCGGTTGATCCGCTCATTCCGCTCGCGATCCTGCGGCGTCTCCACCAGCGAGCTGAGCCAGTCCGGGGGCCTGCGGATCTCATCCAGGGTCGTCGGGCCGACTCGGAGCTTGCCGAATACCTCCCGGGCCAGGTCGTACTGGTCGGCGGCCACCGCGACCTTCCGGTCCTCGACGCGATAGGCGATGTTCTTGGCGTCGAGGGCCTGGGAGATCTTGGTCACGTCCTCGGACGAGAACGATCGGCCCTGTGCGAGGACGACATAGCGGGAACCGGAGGGGACCAGCGTCAACGCGGCCCAGTAGCCGGCGATCAGCACGCCGAGGACCGGTACCAGGACCAGACTCACCCGGACGAGCGGCGGCCTCGTCTTCATCGCACGCCAGAGACGATCGATCCCCGCGCGGAGCCTGTCGAGCGTCGCGGTGGGAGAGAGGCGATCGATGGTCTGCATCAAGCCCTCCGGACAACAGGATCTTGCCGGCTACGATGGCCATCCCCGCGCCGCGTCGGGCCGACGTTTCTCAATCGAGATCCGCCAGGTCAACGGGCCGGGTTTCTCAGCATCGGCAGGGAAAGCCCGCGAGATAGCCCATCCGCGAAACTGGCGAACGCGACCCGTCAATTTGGACGATCTCCGGCGCGGTGAGTTATCCACAATCGGCGAGCTTTGTCAATCGCGCTCGACCGGACGGCCCCTCGGCCTGCCGATTGCTGCCGAGCCTGGATTCCCGCGAGGATGCGACCCGCGCGCAAAATGACGAACGGCCCTCGACCGCCGGATGGCGATTCGAGGGCCGTTCATCGATTCGAGTCTCAGCCGCGGACGTTCCGACCAAGCGATGTCGTTGCGTTGAACCGTGCCGCGGATCAAAGCCTCTCCGCGTCCTGGCCGTTTGACAGCCGGCCCCTCATCCGACCGATCGATCCGGGTTGCCCCGAATCGGCCGGTCGATTTGTTGAAGGCGCCGGTTCTCCGCCCAGTTGCGTACTCCGAAGGGACCGCTCACTGACCCGAGCTCAGTTGCCCGAGGGGGTCGGGAGGAGCAGGCCGCTGGAATTGCCGCGGACTTCCGGGGCGGGGGGGACTTCTTCACCACCGGGGGCAGCCGGGGTCATCTCGGCAGGGACCGAGGCGAGGGTGGTCGTGGTGCGGGCGGGCATGAAGGTGTGCTGGCCGGCGCCGTAGACCGAAGGAGCCGAATACTGGCCCGACGGAACGGTCTGGCTGGTCGGCGAGACGCCCTGGCCGGTCGCATAGACCGGGGCCGCGGTGCCGCAGGTGCTGCAACCGCTATTGCCGTGGCCGAACGACCAGTTGTGCTTCTTCTTCAGGACCCACTCGTAGGAAACGTTGTGGTGGAACATGCCACACATTTTCTTCAGCCCGCTGCCCCACTGGTGCTTGGGCTTGCAAGGGGCTTCGCCGCAACCGCCAGAGGTGCTCTGGGGGCTGGCGACAACGCCCTGGGGCGAGGCCAGTCCGCAGGTCGAACAACCGCTATCGTGAAGGCCCGCCTTGCTCACGCTGCAAAGTCCAAGAGCGACGGCGAGGCTGAGGCTCAGTGTGAAGGGCTTCAACATGGGAGAAAACTCTCCTTAGCTAACATAGATCGAGGGCAGCGATACCGGCCGGCCGTCTCGCTCCACCCCTGATTTCATGTCGGTAGTACATGGCATCGGTTCGTGGGCCTAGTCTTCCCGGGACTCGAGGCCTGGTCGCCTCTCGCTTCCGAGCCGATGCCACCATTTTGGCGCTCCCGTCTTCCTCGCCGTGGCTTGACCTTGGCGAGCCAGTCCCAATTATCGTCCCGGCTTCGGCCCGGCTTGAGGACGCTTCGTGTTTTATGCCAACCACTTAGGTTGATCGCCTTGACGGTCGTCGCGGTCAGGCAAGACGTGCCGCCTAGACAAAAGGATCGGCCCGCACGACCGACACAACCCCATGCTTCAAGGCCGCCAGGTTCAGCCCATCCGGCGCGTCCACGCAGCCGGCAAATCCGGACCACCTGGGACGAAATCTGAGTCGCGTGGCAAGGGGATACGCGAGGGGGCGGATCGAGGACCGGGTTCGTCGATTCGGCCCGGGCGGTGTAACATAGGTACGTCCGCCATGAGGCTTCCGTGCGTAGCCGGATCAACGCGACGATCGGGGGCAGCCAGGTACGTCGCCGGTACCGGATCCCGTCGAGATTCGCGTGTTCTTCCGACACCCTCACACTCCAATCGTCTCCGGCGCGATCCATGAACGTCTGGGGAATCTCCGACTTGCACCTGTCCTTCGCGCGACCCGACCGTCGCGAGCGATTCGCCGCGCGCTGGCAGGATCATACCCGGAAGATCGAGGAGAACTGGCGGGCCGTGGTTCGTCCGACGGATCTCGTTTTGCTGCCCGGCGACTTCTCGATGGCCCGCAACCATCGCGAGCTCCAGGCCGACCTGGAATGGCTCGGCCGGCTACCCGGCACGAAGGTTCTCGCGCAGGGGAACCACGATCGATGGTGGAACAACGTCAACGCCGTCCGCCGGCTGCTACGGCGTTCCATGATCGCCGTGGGCGGTGACGCCACGGCCATCGAGGGAATCATCGTCTGCGGGACACAGGGCGTCCCTTCGCCGCACGAACCGCCGTCGGCCGACGATCAGCTCGCCATCGACCGGGACATGGAAGCCCTGGGACGAGCCCTGGACCACGCGGCCCGGATCCGGGACAATTCCGACGCCCCGATTTACGTCCTCCGGCATTTTCCGCCGTTCGACGCCAATGGCCGCCCCGGCCCTTGGGTCGAGGGATTTGAACGCGCCGGGGTGACCGCGTGTGTCTATGGACATCTCCACATCCAGGGTCAATGGTCGCTGGCCGTCCAGGGACTGGTGCGGGGGGTCCGTTATTATTGCGTCGCCGCCGATTCGATCGGCTTTCGACCCTTGAGGGTTGATGGACCGTCGCCCGGGTAATCCTGGCGACGTAGCGTCCGGCCGATCTCTCAGCATTCCCTCGATCCGGCGGCGTGGTCCTGGCCTTACGATGGGAGAGAAAGCGTGGCAGCCGCACGATCGTTTCAACAAGGGCTCGTGGGCGTCTTCGGCGATCCGGTCGCGGAGAATCCAACCCAGGCGATGATGGAGCCGGCGTTCGCCGACATGGGCCTGGACTGGCGCTATCTGACCGTCGAGGTCCGACCTCAAGACCTGGGCGACGCCGTCCGAGGGGCCCGCGCGATGAACTGGCGCGGCTTCAACTGCACCATTCCGCACAAGATTGCCGTGATCCCTCACCTCGACCGGCTCAACCCGGCCGCGGAGACCATCGGCGCGGTGAACTGCGTCATCAACCGAGGCGGCGAGTTGGTCGGCGACAACACCGACGGTAAAGGCTTCCTGGAGTCGGTATCGTCCGTCAGACAAGTCCAGGGTCTCAACGTCGTGGTCCTCGGCGCGGGGGGCGCCGCCAGGGCCATCGCGGTCGAGCTGGCCTTCGCCGGCGCAGCCCGCCTGACCATCGTGAACCGCACAGTCGATCGGGCCGAAGAGCTTGCCCGAGTCATCCGGGAACGGATCGGAGTTGCCGCATCATCGGTGGTTTGGGAAGGGATGTATCACGTTCCGGAGGATGTCGACGTGGTTGTCAACGCCACCTCGATCGGTCTCTATCCCGATACCGATGCCCGCGTCCCGATCGACGTCGCGAGCCTGGGTCCGAAGATGCTCGTCTGCGATGTGATCCCCAACCCGCCTCGCACCCGGTTGATCCAGGAGGCGGAATCTCGAGGTTGCACGGTCCTCGATGGCCTGGGAATGCTGGTCAATCAGGGAGTCATCGGAGTCAAGATCTGGTCGGGCCGGACGCCCCGGGCCGAAGTCATGCGATCGGCGCTGGAAGCCGTTTTCGCGGAGACGTGAACCGACATCGTCCCCGGTCGCATGATCACGGATGCCATCACTCCCATTCAGCCGCCTGAAGAAATCGTTTTTCGTTGATACGGACGAGCTCTCTATGCGATGAAAGGAAACCTGACTTCCCCTTTTTACAAACCGTTCCCGAGAAGGAGCGACAAGGTTGACATTCCTTTGTTCAGTGGACATGCGCCTACAATGCAGCCGCAAACGATTTAACATTCGGAGCCGTAGGATATTGAGACACCGAAGGTTTTCGGCGGAATGGGACTGGCATGGGAGATGCTATAAACTGTGAACGTCCTGATCATGGTAAATCGGGAATGAGCCATCGACTATCGAGATCAACCGGGAGATGACCATGCTGGTGCTTAGCAGGAAGCTGGGGGAAAAGATTGTCATCGGGGACAACATCGTCATCACGGTGGTCAAGATCGACCGGAACCAGATCCGGATCGGCATCGAGGCCCCGCATGACATTCCGGTTTATCGCGAGGAAATTGCACCCCAGCGGTCGATGAAGTCCGTGGAATCCGAGGCGGTTCTCGTGAGCCGTTGAGCACTGACGGATTGGAAAACGCGTCACAGAGATGGTCGAGGCTCGATGTGCTTTCGAGGCCACGACGTATGATCCGAGACGATACGAGCCGAGTTCGTTGCAGGCGTCGGTTTGCATCACGAGTCACTCATCGCCTTGGGATTGATTGACAAGCTTTCGCGCCGCGGGGCAGGCCCGACATTTCTGCGCGTAGGCGAAATCGATCGGAACTTCAGGCCCAGCAAGGCGGGCGCAATGCCCGCGTCCTGGCCCCCCTCTTGGCGCCGGTATCCGAAAACACCAGAATCGGGAATTCCCCCGGCTGGAATTGAGTAAGATGGCTGGGGGGAATGAGCGGTTGGGTGTCGGCCTCGTGGGTGCGTGGCGATGCCCATGGGGTTTTGGGACCGATGATTGATGCTGGCAACCTGGATCGAAACAGCAGCGAAGGGCCGGCAAGGCGGCCCGGTCCGAGCGGGGATGTGGTCGTCGGTCGTCATCAGGTCGCACCCGGTCCAGGATCACCAACGCGCCTGGTTGGAGCTGACCGTCGGCGACCTGGGGCTGGGACTCCTGCCGGCCTACTGGATCGAAAACTCGGCCGGCAATAGTTACTGGCACGCGCCGGTGCCCCCGCAGGCCGTGGGCGTCCGGTTGCATTATCGCGCCATCATCGAACGCGATGGCGGCGAATGTGCGCAGAGTGCCTTCCAGGATACAATCGTCCGTCCTAATCTACCCGATCAGAGCGAGGCTTCCGACTCGTCCGTCCCGATAGCGGAAGGACTGGTCGGTAACCGGCTGATGACCGGCCGGGTGGATGAGAGGGGATCGACCTATGATGTCTACTTCCCCACGGTCGGACTCCATTCGTTCGTCCGCCCCCGCGAGGGGGACAATCCTCGGAGCCGCACCCACTTTCGCTCGATCATCGGCGGACTGGCGATCCGCCGACGCCTTGATTGGTTTAATGAACGCGGCGCCTGGGATTCCTTCCAGCAGTATCAAGGTGCAACGAATCTGCTCACGACGAAGTTGACCTGGCGCTATGGGCCAATCCAGGTGCTGGTCACCGACTTCGTGGCCATGGGCGAGTGTCTCCCCTTGAACGCGGGCCGCGAGAAATCCCCGGGACAATACATCAAGCGGTTTTTCATCAAGAACGAAGGAGACGAGCCGGAGACGGGCGTTTTCGGGGTCTACGTCCAGGCCGAGATCAACGGGGGTGTGGGCGATCTCGGATTGAGCTGGCACGACATCGACAAGGCCCTGCTGGCGATCAACCGCGGTCATGCCCATTCGAATCGCAAGATGGCGCGGGATGCAACCATCGAGTTCGCCCTGGCGCTGGACGGACGCGGCGGCGTGGAATGCGAGCCGACGGGCTCGAATGAAGCGATCCTGTATCGTGCGATCGATTTGCCCGCGAGGCAGACGGTCTCGATCGATCTGCTGGTAAGCGGGGCATTCACCGGGTGGAGCGGTGACCGCGGGACCTACGAGCACTGGCTGCGGCCGGCCCTGTACTGGTTCCGCTCCGCGAATCTGGACCTGGTTGAACAAGCGACGGCCCAGGAGTGGGACGAGTATGTCGAGCCGATCCCCGACCTCCAGTTTCCCAAGCCGGCCCACGCCGTGAGCATGAGGCGATCCGCCCTCGCCGCGGCGCTCCATGCGGATGCCGAATGGGGGGCCATCGCGTCGGGATTCGATCGCGGCCTGAGCGCCTACTGCTGGCCGAGAGAGGCGATCTGGGTAGGCGGAGCGCTGGGCCGGCTGGGGCATCCGGTGGTCGAACGTGGCGTCTATCACTGGCTCAATCGGGTCCGACATCGCCACCGGCCCTTCCTTTACTGGTTCCAGAAGTATTCCATCGACGGCGTGCCGGAGTGGGAAACCCCGGCCATCGACCAGACGGCCATGATCCCCTGGGGCCTGGAGCGATACTACCGCAGGACCGGCGATCGCGATCTGGTCGCGGCCGTCTGGCCGATGGTGGAGCAGGCGGCGAAGGTTTGCTGCGGGCATGCGAGCGGGCATCCGGGCCTACGCATGCTGGATGACCTCAACCTGATCACTTCCGCGGGCTGCGGCGATCAGCTCTTCGGCGCCTTCCTTTACTCGAACGCCTCGGGGGTGGCCGGTCTCCGCGCCGCCGCACGCCTGGCGGCCGACCTGGGCTTCGAGGAATCGGCCTCCATTTGGACGGCCTGCGCCGATCGCATCTGGGACCAGGGGATCCTCGGAGAAGTGGTCGCCGGCCGGCCGGACAGTCCGGGGCTAGTGGATCCCGACACGGGCCGATTCATCCACGCCCGGCGTGTCTCCAAGCTCCGCGGGCTATGGACCGCGAATCCCGAGTTCCTGATCGATCGATCGGCCATCCTGGATGTCAACATGCTCAGCCTGGCCGTCCCCTTCGGCTTGCTACCGGCCTCCGATCCCCGGCTCGTCAAGACCGCGGAGACGATCCTCCGTCTCAATGGCGCACTCAAGGGCGATCCGAACGTCCTGGCCTGTACGACGTTCGAGCCCGAACAGGCCGGTCGCGGCGGCTCCTCCAACGGCCAGCATGAGGTCTCCAGCCTGGCGACGCTCTGGATGGCCCGGTTCCTCATCCAGCTCGGCCGCGACACCGGTCAGGGGCGGCACTGGACGCGTGCCCTCTCGATGCTCGAGGCGATCCTGGCTCGCCTGTCCCAGCTCGGACTCAGCCTTCGTTCTTCCGGCCGCGGCGTCGAGTCGGCTCGACGCGTCTCCAATCCCGGTGGCACGGCCTGGAGGCTGCACGCAATGATCATCGAGACCATGCTCGATCTAGCCGGTCTCGAGTACGATGCCGTCTCGCGGCGGCTGAGTCTCTCGCCGATCCTGCCGGGTTCCTGGCCGCAGACCGGGATCAAGCGACTGTACCCCTGCGGAGAGGTGTCTTACCAGCTCCACAGGCCGATCGGCGGCAAGGTTCATCATCTCCAGCTCAAGACCCGACTCGCACACCCGGTGGAGCTTCAGGTGGATTTGACCTGCCCCGACCTGCGGGAACTCGGCCCCTGGCAATCTTCGGCGAGTTTGTCCGAGCCGACTTTCGACGGTCGCACCGGCCACCTCGCCTGGCGGATGACGCTCCCCGCGAACGACGGCGAATGGAGCTGGACCTGGGGGTGATCCTGGAGAGCCGACGGACCCTCGTCCGTACCCGACGAGCGATCATGGCCCCAGGGCGGGAGGCTCGCTCAGGAACGCCTGATACAACGCCCAGGCATCGTGTTCCGGCGATCGGGATTGAATCCATAGCCCTCTGAGACGCGCTCGGAGCACGACGCCCTTCTCCAGGTCATGGCCGAAGAGCCCGTAGCGCGTCGAGAAGGTCTTAGCCGGCCCCGAATGCGGTTCGAGCGATTCCCGACCGATCCGTCGCGCGCAGTCGTTCGGCTGGATCATCTCGACGTAATAGGTGTCGCGATCCGACCCGGGGGGCGCGAAGATTCGTGGAGCGAGCGTGTGCGGCGACGAGGGTGGGATTGGTAAGGTCGTCAAGGCTTGGAGCGTCAGAGGCGATTCACGGCCGTCATAGCTGAGAACGGCCGCATCGACGTCGCGAGGCTCGACCGAGGTTGTACTCAGTTCGGTCGGGATGTCGCCCCACTCGCTACAAATGCTCACCTCAACCCGTTCGAGGACATGTGCCGTCGTCGCGTGAACTTGAACCTCCAAGTCGACACCATTCGCGACAGACGAGCCAGACCAGGCGGCGCGAATCCGCAGTCCTTCCCAGCCGGCTGGGACGAAGGTCGCCTCGATGCGCCCTCGATGCCGCGAAACATCGACGCGACATGAAGGCTGGAAGGCCCGAACATCGCATCGGCCGGCCACCGCCACGGATTGCATCGCCAGGACCTTGGCGTGCACATCGGCTTCCGTCCAGTTAAGGCCGGGATTGATCTCATCGAGCCCGAGTATCCAGGATCGGTTTCCCCGACCCGGGAGTCGTTCCGACCCGATACCCTCCAGTTCGAAGTCCAACACAAGATTAACTCAAAAACCCCGCCGACCCGCATTGCTACGGATCGACGGGGCCGGAACAGAGAAGAGGCCGGATATAAACGAGGCAGATACCTCGGTCGGAGGGAGCGACTTCCCATGGAAGTTTCACAGCCGACATCGGATAGACTACATTCCGCGCCTGGATTGTCAAGAGGATCTTACGTTTTTTTTCGACCTTTCGAACGCATCCCGAGCAATCCATCTTCCGCCGGACACATTCTGACGACGGAACTCATTACCATTTTGTGAGATTCGTCGATCGATCGTAAATCCTCCGCCAAGTTCTCACATAGCCCGCATCGTGGGCTCATGGCGGATCGGCTATCGCGAGTCGCGGGCGAGAGATGCACTTATGATGTGAGGCGAGGCCAGGCTGATGCTGGATTTCCGACTCGAAAAGATTCGTTATCGAGAGTCCTGGAAACTTTTGCACAAAATCAGGTGAACTCAGACCGGATTATTGAAATTATCGCGATTATTTTTCGGATTCGTTATCCACGTTATCGAACATGGTTCGGATGTAAGCCTTCTGACGTAACTTCGCGACGTAGGCGGCGCGTTCTTGCTGGAATTTCTTGTCGAGGATGGCGGTGCGGATCCGGTCCTGGACTTCCTCAAATGTCGCGGGGCCCGCGGATCGACGTCCCTCGACCTTGATGATGTGGAAGCTACTCTCGCCTTCGAGGATTCCGCTGACGCGGCCGATGGGCAGCGCGTTCAGGGCCGCGTTCACGGCCGGGACGGCGTAGGCGTCGGGTGAGGTCTGCATCAACCCGCCCTGGTCGCGGGAGCTGGTCGGGCCATCGCTCTCGGTCCTGGCGATCTGTTCGAAAGCCGCGCTCTGGCGAAGCTTCTCGTACAGTACATTCGCCTTTTGCCGCGCGACGTCCCGGCTGGGGTATTTGTTGACCTCGACGACGATCTCGCGCCAGGTGATCTGCGCCGGCCGGTCGAAATCGTGCTCTCGGACATGTTCGCTGTAGTAACGGAGCAGGTCGGGCAGCTCGGCCTTCAGTCTGTCCTTGATCTTCTCGTGAAGGAAGCTTTCGGCGATGAAGTACTGGCGGAAGGTCTGGTGCATCGTTTCGAGCGAGACCCCCTGCTCCTTGAGCTTCTCCTTGAGCAGTTGCTCTGTATCGACGTGATAATGATACTCGAGGGGCGGGAGTTGTTCCTCATGCCAGATCTTGTCCGCTACCTCCATGAACTGGTCGAATTGCTTCGGGTTCTTGATGATGTGCTTGGCTTCCTGGACCAGGAGGTTCCGCTCGATGAGGTTTCCGAGCACGCCGCGAATGATGTGATTCTGTTCGGCCGGGGGCATATCCTTGAGGGCGACCTTCTTGTCCTTGCAGAATTCCTTGAGGGCGACGATCAGATCCTGCTTGGTGATCACGTCCTTGCCGACCTCGGCGGCGATTTGATCGGCCGATTTCGCGTCGGGACTCAACCGTGATGGGGACACTTCGGGGACTGGCTTCTGCAAAGAGACGCGAACGATCTGGGTGTCGCGGCGCGAGAGGTCGCGCCGCGGATCGTTGGAGTTGGTATCGGAGGGCGTCGCGGCCGGTACTGCCGCGACCGTCGTGGTCGGGAGGCCCGATGCCGGAGTCGCCTCCGGCATGGGCATCTCCGCCACCCTCGTGGCACCGTCGGGCCGATTGTCGGCGGACGGTGGTCCGGGGATGGCGGTGGGTTCTCCGAGATCCGGTGGCGGGGCACCGGGTCCACCCGGCGGCAGTGCGGCCGGATCCGGCATCGCAGCGGGGCTGGCGGCCGTCGGCGATGCGGCCGATCCAGGCGCCGCGGCCGGCGAGGCTGGCCTGGCGCTGGTGGCCGGGGGCTGATCGGTCGGCAGCGGAGGTAACTCGGGCATCAGGTTGGGATTCGGCCCGAGGAGGGGATCTCCACGCATCGGCCTCTGAGTCGCAGACGCCGCTCCACGCGATGACGCGGGCTGTCCCACCGACGAGGATGGACTCACTGCGGGATCGGCCGGAACCGAAGCGGGCGAGAACGCGGGGAACGAGGGATCCGTCGCCTGGACCCTCGAGTCGATCGGAGCGGCTCCCGGTGCGGCGGCGGGTTGCATGGCCGCGGCCGGATTCGTGGAGTTGGGTTGCATCAGGCTATCGGGCATGGGGCCGCCTGGTCGAGCCAGGGTCGTCGGCACGGAGAGCGCCGGCGGCGTGCCCGGAGCACCGGCCTGGGTGGGTGCATGGCCAGATGCCCCGCTCGTCATCGAGCCTTGCGGCGCCAGGACCATCGGCTGTTCGGGGACGGCGTTCGCCCCGGGCTGCGCCGACATACCTGGGAGCGAGCTGCCGGCGGTTGCGGTCGCCGTGGCCGTCGCGGCCATCGTCGGCGACTGGGACATCGCGGGCATCGCCGTATCATGCGGCCCGGGCGGTAGTGATTCCGTCCCGCCCACTGATCCCGGCGGCCCGCCGAGCGAGGCCGGAGGGGTTGACTGAGGACCCTGGGCCAGGTTTGTGCCGCCGGCCGACGGCCCCGCACCCGGTGCAACACCAGGGGCTGTGGACTGTCCACTCCATCGCGCGTCTTCGGGGTCCCGCAACGCGCTTTGTGCTGTCTTCGGATCGCCGAGCCCCCGATTGATGGTCTCGCTGAGCGGGGGGATCGGCGTCATACCGACGGGACCGTTGATATTGCGTGGGGTCTCTTTGGGGACCTCGGAGCGCGTGTGGGCGCATCCGGCTACCGCCAGCCCTAACATGCCGGCGACCAACGTTCGTTTCATGATTGGTTCGTCTCCATCCTTGGAGATGGCCGACCGAGTCAAGATCGAGGTGCCGCGTCGAAATGCCTCGCGGTCGGCTGCCCTCCCGGCCACCTGGGGAATTGAGAAATCGCTCCCCTCGTGCGACTGACCCGGCGGTTCGACGTGACCGTCGACTTGCCTGAGAAAACGGCAAACCCGCGGTAAAGATAGGTGAACACCCGCCGGGCGTGGATCGCCGCGTCGGAGAATCTTAACCGGATCTTCGGGGAATGCAAGGCGGTTACTTGGCCCTCAGTGCGGCCGATCGAGCGATCCTCACACGGGTTTTCGAAAACGAAGGATTTCCCGGGACGGGGATCAGGAGGGACTACCGACGACGCTGCCCAGGATCGGGAGGTGGTAGAGCATCCAGTAAATGACCACGCCGGTGACCGCGACATACATCCAGATCGGAAACGTGATCGTGGCGAATCGCGTGTGTCCGCCGAGATCTCCGCGCCAGCCGCGAAGTACGGTGACGACGATGAGCGGTACGGACGCCGTGGCGAGCAAGGTGTGTGAGAGCAAGATCGAAAGGTAGAGGACCCGAAGGAGACCTCCCTGGGGAAACGGGTAGCTGCCGGCGTGGTAGTGGTAGACCAGGTAACAAACGAGAAACACCGCCGACATGCAGACCGCCGAGACCATGCAGGTGATGTGGGCCTTCACGAGCGGATGATTCCAGATCGGCGTTGGAAAATCGAGACCGTGGGCAAGATCGGCGGCCTTGGCGGTCGCAACGCGATAGCGCCGGATCATGATCCAGCCCGCCAGGAGAAGGGCCGCACTCAGGCCGTTGAGAGTTGCGTTGACGGTCGGCAGGACCCTCACCCAGCCCGGCAAGGCGCGTCGGCGGGCCTGGGAGACCAGGCTCTCGACGTCCTTCGGATCGTTTGAATCGAAGTACCCCACGACGCGGCCCCGGTCCAGCAGGGCGAGCCGGTCGCTATGGACGATCGCCTCGGTCCCGTTCTCCGGGTCGGCGGGAACCCCCTCCATGAGACTCAGCTTGAGGCGATCCCGGATCAGTCCATAGATCGTCGCCTTGGGACCGGTCAGGAACCACCAACGATCGGGCCTGGCACCGAAGCGATCGGCATAGTCTTTCAGGACGGCCGGCGTGTCGTGCTCGGGGTCGACCGAGACGCTCAGCAGCAGGACGTTCGTCCCGGCCAGCTCAGCTTGCAGGCCCTTCATCACCCCCGAGATCCTGGGACACGAGAGGGGGCATCGCGTGAAGATGAACGAGGCGATAGCGACGCGATCGGCCAGGTCGTTATCGGTGACGACCCGGCCCGATCGCTCCTCCAGTTTGAGCGTACCCAGCTCCGGCGACGAGGGCCCGAGATCGTGGGCCGCGCGAGGGGCCGCGGGTGCGACCCGACTGACCGTGACCAGACAAACGACCGACGAGACGAAGAGGGTCGCCAGGACGGCCCGGACACCGATTCGATAGAGTGTGGTCACGATGAGAAGCTCGGGCTCCAGGGTGATTTCAGCCCACCGAGCGGGTCAGCCGGATGGGGTGCAGCGGCGAACTCGAAGCATCGGACGGCATTCGCAGGACGGTCTCCTCCTGGTCCAGATCCGTAGGCTTCATGGCCTGGTCCGGGCAGAGTGCCAGGACCAGGATCGTCGCCAGGATGCAGGCCGGGACGATCGCGAGATAGACCCAGTTCCCCTCGAACTTGAGGTGCATGAAGTACCAGCCCACCATGCCAGCCTTGACGAATGCGACGAACAACAGGCCCAGGATGAGGAACAGGAAATAGTCCTTCAGGAAGAAGGCATAGAAGTATTCCACGGCGGTCAGGACCGCCAGGCCGAACCAGACCTTCAGGTAAGGCGCATGTGCCTCCATCTGGTGCTCTTCGGCGACTTCCGTCGGAGACATGACTGTGGTATCGGCCATCGGCTTGGTCCCCATCAGGAGAACGAGACCCCGTCGAAGCGCGGCCGCGCCGGGGGTCCCGTAATCCATCGGATCAGATCAGGTAAACGATCGTAAACAGGATGATCCACACGAGGTCGACGAAGTGCCAGTACAGGCCCGCCATTTCGACGGGCGCATAATGGGTCGGCGAGTAGCCGCCCATGACGGCCCGGATGAAGATGCAGGCGAGCAGGATCACGCCGCCGGTGACGTGCGCCCCGTGGAAGCCCGTCATCGTGAAGAAGCAGGAGGCGAACAGGCTGACGCTCGGGCGGAAATGCGTCGTCGCGCTGATTCCCGGCGGATAGTGGTGTCCGAACATCAGTTGATAATATTCGTAGACCTGCACGCTGAGGAACGTCGAGCCGATGAGGACGGTGGCGCCCAGGAAGAAGAGGAACTTGGCCCGCTTGCCGCGCTGGATCGCCGAGAGGGCCAGCACCATCGTGACCGAGGAGCAGATCAGGACGAAGGTATTCCCGGCCGTCAAGTTGATGGCCAGGGGGTTGGTCAGGTCGTCGTAGGGAAGCGGCCAGGAGTGAGTCTGGAACGGCTCGATCTTCGTGACGGCCCCCGCCTGGTCGAGCCGTTCTTTCAAGGTCTCCGCCTTCGCATGCGTGAGGCCGGCAACGATCGCATGACCGTTGTGGACGACTTCTTCCGCGAGTTCCTTGGCCTCTTCCGGTGTTTGGCCGGCGGCGGAATGGAGGATTTCTTCGACCTGGCTCTCGTTCCCCCCCAACGACGAGATGAGCAGCCCCTCGGTGTTCTCGAGTCCCTGGATGGGCGTGTTGGGAGGATAGAGGTTGCTGTAAGCGGCGTGCGGGCTGCCGGCGCGGAGGACGATGTACGACCCGATCAGCCCCGTGAAGAACATGACCTCGGTGGCGAGGAACAGCCACATGGCGACCTTGCCGGGGGTGACGGGCGCCGTGTGGGTCGGTGCGTGGGCCTTCCCGACGGGTTTCGAGTGCGTTGGGCTTTGGGTAGCGATAGCCATCGTGAGATCGACCCTCCGTCGTTAGTCACTGGTCATTGGTCATTGGTCACTGGTCGTTGGTCATTCGGGGATGGCGCCTGGGCCCTGCCGATTGCCTGGGCCTGGGTATCGGTGCAGTTGTCCAGGCTTCGGTCGCGATTCGGGCAGAGCCACTCATGACCAGTGACCAATGACTCGTGACTAATGACTAATGGGATTGAACAGCAGCAAGAGCAGGATAGCGGGCAAGTAAATGAACGATGTACGGAGTAGGCGACGCGCCGTCAGGTCGCTGGTCTCCATCCAGAACCGCGCGGCGGCGACCAGGTAAACCAGGCCGAGGACCAGTGCGCCGACGAAATAGAGCGAGCCGGCGAGGCCGACCACGGCGGGCAATAGACCCGCGGGGATCAGGGCCAGGGCATATGAGACCGCCTGACAGCCCGTCATTCGTCCTCGATCGTCCCTCGCCGTGAGCATCCGGAATCCGGCACGCCGGTAGTCTTCCCGGTAGATCCAGGCGATCGCCAGGAAGTGGGGGAACTGCCAGAGGAACACGATCAGGAACAGGGCCCAGGCCTCGATGCCGAGCCGGCCCGTCGCGGCACCCCAACCGATCATGGGAGGCAAGGCGCCGGGGATCGCCCCGACCACCGTGTTCAGGGACGTCAACGGCTTGAGCGGCGTGTAAACCAGGACGTAGAGCAGGAGCGTCACCAGGGCGACCGCGGCGGCCAGCGGGTTGGCGCCCAGGATCAACAGCGTCGTGCCGATGATCGACAGGACCACTCCGAAGGAGACCGCCTCCCCGATCGAGAGCCGGCCGCTCGGCAACGCTCGGCCGGCCGTGCGTCGCATCATTCCGTCCCTGGCCCGTTCCAGCGCCTGGTTCAATGCGCCGGCACCGCCAGCGACTAGGGAGGTGCCCAGGAGCGTCATCGCCAGCGTCGCGGGCTCCGCCTGACCGCGAGCGCCGAGCAGGTAGCCGACGGCCACGGTGATCAGGACCATCAGTACCAGGCGCGGCTTGGTCAACGACAGATACGCGATCACGCGGGTTCCGAACGCGGGCAAGACGTCGTTCGACTCCGATACGGCCAGCAGGGGTTGATCCAGCGAAACGAGCGATTTCAAGCGACGGCCTCCCAGTCCAACTCGGCCGCTCCAGGCCGTCCCACAGGACTGCCACCGGCCGCGGTCCCGGCGACGGTCGTCGCTCCGGCCAGATGACGAAATGTGCGTATGGTCACGACGATCGCCGACGCGAACAAGACCGCGGCGTTGGTCTGATGGGCCGTCCGGACGACGGCTTCGTAGGAAGTCACCGCCCGCGGGTTTCCTCCCATCGGCAGGACGAAGACAAGCGCGGCCAGCCCCAGGACAACCTGTATCGAGGTGGCCAGGCCCATGATCCGCGCCGGGACGACCAGCCTAGGAACTTCCGCCCGCCGGCGTTCGATCCGGTATGCGAGCATCAAGGACTGGGCCAGGACGGCCGCCGCGAGGATCCCATGCGCCCAAAGGGCGGTCGGAGTTCCGTAGTGTCGTAGCCATCCCCCGAGCACGATCTGCAAGTAGACGAGGGCGAGGACGACCGATGACCTCCTCCGCAGGTGATCCGGGTCGGCCGAGACCGCCCGGTCGTTGCTCCAGTCGCGTCCCGTCAAGGCGCAGAGCGCGACCATCAATCCGAAGAACGCCTGGCCCGTGGAGCCGTGGATCGCCGCCAGGAGCGTCTCACGATGCGTCACCCGGAACCCGCCCAGCACACCCTGGAGGATGACGGCGACCAGGGCGAGCACGCCCAGCCCCTTCAACCATCGCCGAGGCTCGAACGCCAGCAGGCAGGCCGTCAGGACGATCGTGGCCAGCCCGACCGCGGCGCCGTACAGCCGATGCGCGTGCTCGATCCGCACGCCAAAGGGCGCGTCCCAGAAGTTGTAGAAGAACATGTTCTCGTCGAACGTGGTCGGCCAGTCCGGCACGGCCAGCCCAACCCGATAAGTGGTCACGGAGCCACCCACATACAACAAGGGCAGGGTGAACGCGGTCGCCAGGATCGCGACCCAGTGCACCCCCCATCGATAGCCATTCTTCGAGTTCATTGGATCATCGCGAGTTACGAGTCAATCCAGAGCGACAGGTGGCGAGTCGGGGCGTTCCCATCGGCATTTCCCGCCACCCGCCACGCATCAGGCCATGACCGGATCGAGCGGCCCGGCCGCGGCCGGCCGGGGCTGCGTCTGGGGTAAGAAGTCTTCCTCGATCCCCGGGATGCTGTATTCGTACGGTGCGTGATAGACGACGGGGATCCGCTCGTAATTGTAGTGGGGCGGCGGCGAGCTCGTGCCCCACTCCAGCGTATTGGCGTGCCAGGGGTTGATCGGGGCCTTGGGGCCGGCGACCAGACTGTAGAGGAAATTGAAGGCGAAGATAATCTGGGTGAGCCCGAGCAGGAAGGCATTAATCGTCATGAACTGGTTCATGCCGAGGGTACCGGCCCCGCGGAGGTAGGGATAGATCGTCGGGTCGGCGATCCGCCGCGGGTGGCCGTGCATCCCGATGATGTGCATCAGGAAGAACGTGCCATTGAAGAAGATGAAGGTGAGGATGAAGTGGATGATCCCCAACCGCTCATTCATCATCTTGCCGAAGATCTTCGGGAACCAGTAGTAGATCGCCGCGAAGATCCCGAAGGTGCTGCCGCCGAAGAGCACATAGTGAATGTGACCGACGATGAAGTACGTGTCGTGGATGTGCATATCGACGGGGGTCGCCGCCATGAAGATCCCCGACAGGCCGCCGATGATGAACATCGCCACGAAGGCCATCGCGTTGAGCATGGCCGTGGTGAGCTGGAGCCGGCCACCCCACATCGTGCCGAGCCAGTTGAAGACCTTGATCGCCGAGGGCAGGGCGATCATCATCGTCGAGAGCATGAACGTGGCCCCGAGCGCCGGGTTCATGCCCGACTGGAACATGTGGTGGCCCCAGACGATGAACCCCAGCCCGGCGATCCCCGCGATCGCGAAGACCATCGGCTTGTAGCCAAAGAGCGGCTTGCGGCTGAAGGTGGCGATGATGTCCGAAACCATGCCCATTCCCGGCAAGATCATGACGTAGA
>JBKQHM010000421.1:0-3327 GCA_052148775.1 Isosphaeraceae bacterium
GGCTCGCGTAGAGGTGCCGCCTGGCCTTTCTCAATGCCTTCTCGACGTCGGGGAGCGAGCCCACCTCCACCACCTTCATCAGCAGGCGGTCGATCTCGACTTCCAGATCCATCAGGTCGGCCTTCCCTCGCTTGGATTTGACCTGGGCCGTTCCGTTCGCCCCAGACTGGATCTGCATGGGAGGCCGCCCTCGGCCGGAGCCGTTGACCGCACCTCCTGCATCGGCTACGCCGGTCGGCTTGGTACTCCGCCGCCTGCCTTGCAGGTTCCCCGCCAGCCGCATCCGGGACCGCATGTGACTGACCAGGCTGTGGCTGATGCTCCCCGACATGCCGGCCGCCTGCCACGCCTCGTTGACGGCCTCGGCGTTGGCGATCGGGTTGTCGTTGAGCACTTCCTTGACGAACATGCTCTTCCCTTGGCTACGAGTCACTTTGGCTGGCATGAAGCTGTCTCCGGGGTACGGAAGTCGTGATCGAGGTTCCCAGTTAACCACACGGACGAGCGGATTTGAATAAACGAGCGGGTCGACGGCCGCCGGGCGGTTCCAGCGCTCTTGTGGAGGCCGGCGGGCAACGTGTACTGGTGCACCAAAAGCCGTGGTCGGATCACACGCATGCGGTGGACATGGCTGGACGCCGAGATCAACGAAGGGCAGTGGGGTATCCGGCTGCCCAATCGTCCGCAGGCCTTGAAGACCGGCAGGGGTTGGATGGTTCGCGTCTGTCGCCCGAGTCAGTCGGAGGTCGGCTGGGGCCTGTCTTGAGTGGCTTGTCGGAATGCGAAATTGGGGAGCCGATGGTAGCCCCCGCCAGAACGCGGCTGCACATCCGGCGGCCGTCCTGTTATTATGTGTTGATCAGATAACGAGATGGGCCGGAGACTCGCCCGGCAGGACTGGAATGGCTGCCGCCGATCCCGCTACGTCCAGGATGTCGAGGATCAGACGATGATGCTGGGGATGCAAAGGGATTGGCCGAGAAATACTTCTCGCCGATGGCCTTAGGACGGCGACAGTAAGCCCGTGGAACGCCGGACGAGATCTCTGGCAGAACTGGGGCAGAGAGGGGAGTGGATGCCGAACCAGCAACGGAATTCTTCTTGTACCGTCTGTACCGTTTTGGGGCCTGTGTACCGCGAAGAAGCGAGAAGATATGCGATGTCTTGCGACGCCTTGCGAAACCTCGGTTTTTGACGTAAATTGTTGACTCATCGGAATGTCTTTGCTTTTCGGCGACGATTGGCTTTAACGGTTCGGGACCGTGAGGTCGCAGGTTCAAATCCTGTCGCCCCGATACTTACTGGATAAGGACTTACGTCGAGCGTAGCATTCACCTCGGAAGCTGTGGCAGAGCTAAGTGGCAGAGCTATCCTGCCGTTTCTGCCCGGAAGACCCTTCCCTTCTCCGGGGTGAACTATGCGTAAGGACCAGCATCCCGAGCCGTTCTGGCGGGCCGCCCGCAACTGCTGGTACGTGGAGATCGGCACTTAGCGTGCCCGGTAGATCACGGCCCCGCGGGCAAGCAGATGCCTGCGACCCGGAAACCGGACCATCGGGCGCGCCAGCTTCGCGAGCGAGCTCTGTGCCAGGGCAGGGGGCGTCGCCGTGCTCGCGGTGAAGTTGCCGTCGCCCTTGTAGATGATCGTGATCGCCTTCTTCAGCACGCTGGCGGCCTTGACCGTCAGCGTCGCCGAGCCTCCGCCGAGCGACACGGTGCCGAGCGTCTTCTTCTTGACCATGAAGGTGACCGTCCCCGTCGGCGTGCCGCCGCCGGGCGCCAGGGGCTCGACCGTCGCCGTCAGGCCGACCGACACGACTTTCTTCTTCCTGAAGATCCCTTGCGGCACCAGCACCACCTGGGTGCCGTCCTGGACGATCGATTCCGAGGCCATACCCGACGCTGCGACGAGGAAGTCGCTGTCGCCGCCGTAGCTTGCGGTGATCGCGTGGGTGCCGCGCGCCAGATTCGCGATCGTGAGCGTGGCCTTGCCCGAGCCATCGAGCGGGGCGGTGCCCAGCGCCGTGGCACCGTCGAAGAACGTGACCGTACCGGCCGGGGTGGCGCCGGCGGCGGACACGGTAGCGACGAATGTGATCGACTGGCCGTAGACGGCCGAGTTGGCCGACGAGATGAGCGCGACCGTCGCGGCACCTTGCCCGATGGTGAACGTGACCGGAGCCGATCGGGTCGCGGTATAGTCGGTGCTGCCCGCGAAGCTGGCCACGACGGTGTATGTGCCGACGGCGGTGGGGGGCGCGGAGCCCAGGCTGGCGCCCGAGGTGCCCGATCCCACGTAGTAAGTCAGACCGGGGGTGACATCCTCGAGGCTGGCCGCAGGCGTGTTGTCGACGCCCGCCGCGGAGCCGGTGATGGTGACGGAGGCCGCAATCGGGCTGCCGTCGAAGGCGCCGCCCGGGGCGGAGACGTTCAGGGTCAGTGTGGCCGCCAGGACGGTGATCGTGGTGGCCGCGCCGGCCGTGGTGTAATCGGTCGTGTCGTTCGGCGTGAAGGTGACCAGGAGCAAGTGGTCGCTCCCAACCCCCAGGATCGTGCCGAGAGCCGGGGTGTATGCGTAGGACCCGGCCGCGTTGGCCTGTGCGTCGAGCTGGGTGTTCCCCAGCGGCATCCCGTACATGATCGGATTCGGGACGCTCCAGGTGACCTTCGGCGCGGCCGGGACGACCGTAAAATTCGCCAGTGCCGTGGCGGCAGTGTAATCGGTGCTGCCCGGGAAACTCGCCAGGACCGTGTACTGGCCCACATGGTTCGGCGCGCCGGGAAGGGGCGTCTGGCCGTCGAGCTGCGCGGTACTGGTGAAAGTCCCGTTGTAGTAGGTCATCGTCGGAGAGACGGTCTCCAGGCTGGAGGATGCCGCGCCGCTGACTCCGGCGATGGTGGCGGCGGCCGGGAGAGCGGCTCCGCTGAACTTGCCCCCGGCATCGGTGACGCTCAAGGTCGGCGCCGTCGGCAGGATCGTGAAATCGGCGAGTGCCGAGGCGGCGGAGTAATCGGCGCTGCCCGGGAAGCTGGCCAGAACCGTGTATTGACCGGCCCGGCTCGGCGCGCCGGAGAGCGGGGTCAGACCGAGGAGCTGCGCGGCGGCGGTGAAGGTCCCGCTGTAGTAGGTCATCGTCGGAGAGACAGTCTCCAGGCTGGACGCCGCGGCGCCGCCGATCCCGGCGACCGTGGCGGCGGCCGGGAAGACCGTGCCGTTGTACGTGCCGCCGGGGTCGGTAACGTTCAGGGTCGGCGCCATCGGGAGGATCGTGAAATCGGCGAGTGCCGAGGCGGCGGAGTAATCGGCGCTGCCCGGGAAGCTGGCCAG
>JBKQHM010000422.1:0-57984 GCA_052148775.1 Isosphaeraceae bacterium
GACGGCGGCGTGGAGCAAGGGGATCAGGATCTCGTGATGGCCGGTCAGGGCGATGCCCGCGCCGCCGGGCCGGTCCAGGACATTGAGCCGGCCGCGGTATTGTTGCTGGAAATCGAGATTGGCGGTAGTCATGCCCTCCAGCGAGAAGCCCAGGTTGCGGGCGACGGAGACCGTCTTGAGGAAGACCTCGGGCATGATCACGGCGCTGCCCAGATTGAGCCAGACCCCCCCTTCCAGTTGGGAGACCAGGCCGCACAGGGTGCGAAAGTCCGCGAGGCTGGCCTGTCCCATCGTCGCACCATCCAGGTGGGGAGACATGTGTACGATGTCCGTGCCGATGGCCACGTGGATCGTGGCCGGCACGCCTTGACGCAGGGCGGTCACCAGCAAGCTGGCGTCGAGGCCGGGGCCGCCTTTCTCGACGATCACCTGGCCCATGGCGGTCCCCAGGCCGATGCCTCGCCCGGCGGCGCGATCGCAAGCCGCGACGAACAATTCGGATGTCTCGCGAGCGAAGCCGAAGGTGCCGGCGGCCAGCCGCGGGCCGACTTCCTCGCTGGTGTGGCCGGCGATCGCCAGCTCGAGGTCGTGGATCGCCGCCGAACCATTCATCGCCACGCCGGTCAGGATGCCCCGCCCGATCCAGTCATTCAGGTACGGCCCGCACCCCGTCTTGATCACGTGACCGCCGATGGCGGCCAGCACGTGCCGGCCCCCGGCGTGGGCCGCGACGATCGCGTCGCGGAGTTGCTTGAGCGATTGCGCCGCCAGGACCGCGGGGAGGTTCTCCAGCAGCCCCGCCAGCGAGCCGTCGCCGTGGACGGGCCGGCCCAGGTCGGTCAGATGCACCTTGCTCGGCCGTTCGGAGAGCGGCTCGTAGCGCAGGGCGTCGAAATCAAGTGGGGGATCCGGAGTCGACATGGACAACCTGGGTAGGGGGGCCTGATTCCGCTCTCTACGGACTGGTTTCTGATACGACGCATTTCGCCGGGTTGCTGGGATGGGCGAACTCCGGGACGTGGTGCCTCGACGTCGGTGACGGCAGCGCCCACGACAGGAGTTTGGGGCAAAGCCCGGGGACCGGGGCCTGCTCCGGCGGCTGGAACCAGGCCAACGGGACACCGGCGAGCCGGCGTCGGGCGATGGTCCCCAGGAGCCCGGCGGTGCGGGCCAGCCGCGCCGGCTTCGCGTTGCCGAGTCGCCACGCGTTAGGATTCCCCAGGAAGAGGCTCAATTCGGGCCTCTCTCCGGGGAGCCTCCAGAATCGGGCCCCGCGCGACACCAGCTCGGCTAGGACCTCGGGATAATCGTCCAGCGTGGTGAGGGGATGGACCTCGACGAAGTGGGGGCAGTCAAAGCCGAGCAACGGGTAGTCATAGGAGCGGAGCCGATCACCGAGGTAGGCCTCGACCAGCCGCAGTTCTTCCCCCGAGAGCTTCTGCCTCCAGGCCTCGACCCGGCTCGCGTCGGGCTTCTCGGCGACCTTGGTCTTCCAGGGCTCATTCGCGGCATTCACCAGCCGCGCCGACCGGCTGGTATCGAGCATGTCGGGGTCGAAGGACTCGTCGAGGAACCGGCAGAGCTCCCGGAGCGTGGGCTCGGGTTCGAGCACCAGGTCCTCGTACCGCAGCGTGTGGCACCGGGAGTCGACCTCGAAGAAGCGGGCGCTCCGATCATCGAAGGTCCTCCAGACGTCGATGGCCTTGAGCAGGCTGCCCGGCCCCCACCAGACGGCCAGCAACGATGCGGCGACATCGCGCGGGTCGCGGACGATCCGGACGATCGGCGAGTCGGGGTAGTGCTTCCGGATCCGGTCGACGTATGGGAGATGATCGGGCGTCTTCTCGATCCACCGCCGCTTGCCGACTCGATCCATGTAGAGCTCCATCATCCCCGAGAGGATCGCTGGGATCGACGGTTTCCTGCGGGCCAGGGCTTCGGTGAGCTCCTCTCGGGTCAGCCCGTAATTCGCCGGGATCGACTCGCCCACGTGCTTGATGGAATAGATGTAATCGATCGCGTCTTTCGGCCAGCCGGCGCGGCGGCAGATGCCGCGGGCGTCGACGTGAACCAGTTGATCGAAGAAGTGGGTCTCGGGCCCGCAGACCAGCTGGGGATGGGCTGCGAGCATGGCGGACAGCAGCGTGGTGCCCGAACGGGGGACACCGACGACAAAGATGGGCGGGGCGGATCGTGGGTCGTTCAAGTCAGGATCTCCCAATCTCTCTCTCTCGCGGGGTTCGGGCGCCGGCGGGGGGTCGTGCGGGCCAACCGATCTCGGGGCCTCAGCGCCGGTCCTTCTGCTCCAGGATGGCGGTCGTGCTCAGCCCCGGGACCAGCGGCAGCGTGATGACCTGTCCGCCGTTTGCGAGGACGAAATCGGCCCCGGCAACCTGGCCCAACGTGTAGTCTCCCCCCTTGACCAGCACATCCGGGACGAGGTGTTCGATCAGGGATACGGGCGTCGGCTCGTCGAAGATCACCACGACGTCGACGCAGGCCAGCCCCGCCAGCAAGTTGGCCCGGTTCTCCTGGCCGATCACCGGGCGGGAGTCCCCCTTGAGTCCGCGGACCGAGGCGTCGGAGTTGAGTCCCACGACCAGGAGGTCCCCCAGCCGTCTGGCTCCTTCGAGCGAGGCCAGGTGGCCGGCATGCAGGATGTCGAAGCAGCCGTTGGTGAACACGACCTTGCGGCCGCGCCGGCGGGCCTCGGCCCGCCGCCGGCGGGCCGATTCGCGGTTGAGGATCTTGTGCGAGAGCCCCTTCCAGGCCATGGCCAGCTCGTCGGCGTGGACCACGTAGGTCCCGGGGTGGCTGACGGCGATCCCGGCGGCCACGTTGGCCAGCCGGCAGGCTTCGATGAGGTCCCAGCCCGAGCCCAGGCAGGCAGCCAGCACCGCCACGACCGTGTCGCCGGCACCGGTCACGTCAGCCACGTCGCGGACCTGAGCCGGGATGTGGGTGGTCCCGCCCGGCGTGGAGAGCGTCATCCCCTCGGGCCCTCGGGTGATCAGTATGGCGTCGAGTCCCAGCGCGGATCGCATCTCGTCGGCGGCGCGGGCCACCGCTTCATCCCCCGGCAGCGGTCGCCCGGCGGCCCGCTCGGCCTCCAGCAGGTTGGGGGTCACGACGGTCGCGCGGGCGTAGGCGACGAAGTCGGCCTTCTTGGGGTCGACCACGCAGGGGATGCCCCGCTCGCGGCATCGGTCGATGACCGCCCGGGCCAGCGCGGGGCTGATCGCCCCCTTCTCGTAGTCGGCCAGCACGACCGCGGCCTGCTCCTCGACCAGGGGCAGGACCTGCCTCAGCAGGCCCTCGACGGCCGCGTCGCAAGCGGCGCGGTCGCCATCGCGGTCCAGCCGCAGGAGCTGCTGCTGGCCCTCGGAGAGGATGCGGGTCTTGCTGATCGTCTGGACGCCCGGCCCCTCGTGCAAGGCCAGCCGGCACACTCCCTTGGCTCGCAGGGCGTCGCGGAGCAGCGAACCCTCGACGTCCGCGCCCACCAGCCCCGCCAGGGTCACGGGACAGCCCAGGCCGGCCAGCGTCGCGGCGACGTTGCCCGCCCCGCCGGGGGTGTGCACCTCGCCCGCCAGGCTCACCACCGGCACCGGCGCCTCCGGCGAGATCCGCCGTACGTGGCCGTGGATGTGCCGGTCGAGCATCACGTCGCCCACGACCAGCACGGGGACGTCGAGCATCGGATCGCGGGTTTCGAGATTCATCTCCGGGGAAGCCCTCCACAACTCGTGGCTCGCCGGTCGGTCGATGCGGGCCCGAGCGCTCGATGCCGTCGGTCAAGCTGGCCGATAGCGCATCATGATCTGTCCTCGTGGGTGGTTCCAATCGCCGATGTATTCGGATCGCCAACCCGCGGACTGACCGAGTTGCTCCATCTCCGCTCGAGTGTAGTCGAAACGTCCATGGTCGTAGGGCTCGTCCGGGTTCGCAATAAGATCGGAACTCTCGAAGAAGGTGGCGAAGAAGACGCCGTCATCGGCCAATACCCCGCGCAGGTTCCTCAGGCACTTCTCGATCAAAGGGGTGGGAAGGTGCGTGAACAGGGATTGGGCCAGGGCGTAATCGGGCCGCACGCCGAACCGTTCGAAAGCGAAATCGCCGTCCACGAGCAGGACCGGCCCCTTCGCCTCTCGGACCTCGGGGCTCAATTCCCGCTCGATCCCGGCCTGGATCAGGTCCGCTTCCTTGTCGATCCCGAGATAGTGGCCGGCTTCGAGGTAGGGGATGAAGTGGATGCCGGCCCGTAACGAGCCGCAGGCGATGTCCAGTAGATAGTGATGGGGGCGCAGGCCCTGGGAGACGAGATAGTCGAATTGCAGCCGGCCAATCTCGTCCCAGCAGCCGCCGACATACTGGCGGTGGCCCACCTCCTTGATACCTTCCGGCCCGTGCTTTATCTGGGGAGCGGGTTGCGACGATGTCCGGTTCGGCAGGAACCACTTGACCAACGGGATTTTCTTGATCATCGCCTTTGCTTTCATTGGGTCTTTCCTCGGAAGTCTTGGCGGGCTTTGCACAAAGGAATTGGAGCGGACGTGTGTGGTGTGGGACCGAGGGCATCAGACGTCGACCAGCCACGATGCCCGTTGTCCTTCCAGGTAGTCGGACGGCATGTCGGTGGTGGACAGGGGGATTTCGCGGAACGAGGCGACACCGATGTGCTTCAACATCAGCTCGATTGCGCCTTTGGTCGGATGCCCCACGATTCCCGCGGTACTCGCATCGCGGATATCGATCGGTTCCTCCCAGAAGTAGTGAACGATCGGCTGGACGGAAGGCCACAAGGTGGTGTCCACCACAATCGCGCGCTTCGCCATGGCTTTCGTGGCCACCAGCGCCGCCAAGGGGTCGGCGAGGTGATAGAGGATTCCCAGATTGAGGACGCCATCGAACTGGCCGAGCGTCCCGGGCTCCATGTTCTCGAGATTGAGGACGCGGAAGTCCACATGATCGAGTCCCACAATGGACTTGATCAGGTTGGCCTGCTCGATGAGTTCCGGCCGGGCATCGAAGCCTACAACGTCGGCGCCGAGAAGCCCGCACTGGACCGACCAGAACCCGGAGTTGCACGCGATGTCGAGGATCCTCTTGCCCTGGAGCGTCCCTCCCATGGCCTCGATCAGGTAGGGCATGAAGTGACGGAACCGCTGCAAGGGGCGCTTCGGGTTTTCGCTGATCGCGTCGGCGTTCTTGCGGGAAATCGGGAACGAAAGGCCACCCTCGAACTTGTAATTGTAGTGCCAAAGCGGGAACCGAGCGAATTGGTCTCGGATTTCCTGGTCCGACAAACCGCCCGGGCGGCGCGGCAGGGGCCAAATAGGGTCGACGGCCGGCGGCGTGGAGCCGGAGTTCGAACCTGGCTCGAGTCGAGTCTTATCCGGCCGGATCCGCCGGGCCTCGTAGCCCATCGTATGCATAATCTTATGGATGGCATTCTTGATCATATCGAGGCACGGCCTTTCTTGATTCACACTGGAACATCACGTCGCTTGTGATTAACGCGGGGACCAACCAGATCGGGTTGTCGAGACAGGATAAGGATTCAACTGGGGGAGCCTTCAGCAGATCGGGTATCTCGGTTCGTGGGCATTGAAAGCGGAGGCACAGCATGACGAAGCACTCTTGCTAAAGATGATGATAAATCGTGGCCCCGAACAGTTACAACAGGCGATTGGCACACATCCCCCTGGGCCGATGGGACGTTATCTGCGACGGATCCAGCGCCGGCGGTGGCCACGCGCTCATGAGGCCGTGACGGCTCTGGCCGGGGCGCTTGATGGTGCTCCCAGGGGAGCAGCACGCTCAGAAAGCCGGGCCGGTCCGGGCGCTGGCTCACCAGGTCGCGGAGCGTGAACTCGCAGCATGATTCCCGGAAGTCGAGCAGCTCGCCGGCCTGGCCGAAGCAGCCGATATTCATCAGATAGGTCATGGGCGCCAGGAGCTGGCCGGGCACCGTGATCTCGAAGGTGTGCCGGCCGATCCCCAGCCGCTCGGTGATCGATGGGTCGCCGTCGCGCACATCGGAGCAGAAGACGCGGATGCCTTCCAGGTTGAGCAGGGTGAACCACATCTTCAGGCCGGGGACGGCCTGCCGGACCTCGAACTGGAGGCGTATCGTGAACGGCTCCTCGCAACTGAAGTCCGTCCCCAGGCCGCCATCGCCGCGGAGGATCGCGGCCGAGACGAACTGGCAGGGCTTGGATGGGTCGACGGGAAACTCGGCCAAGGCCGTCCGGTGGTCGGATCCCGATTGGAGATAATCCTCGATGACGTCCCGGATGGAGCCGACCGTGGAGACCGTCCCGTGCTCCAGCAGGATCCCTCGCCCGCAGAGCTGGGCCAGCGCGGCCATGTTGTGGCTGACGAACAGGATGGTCCGGCCGTCGCCGGTGGCCACGTCTTGCATCTTCCCAAGGCACTTCCTCTGGAATGCATAGTCGCCGACGGCGAGGACCTCGTCGACGATGAGGATCTCGGGCTCCAGGTGCGCCGCCACGGCGAAGGCCAGCCGGACGTACATCCCCGAGGAATAACGCTTCACCGGCGTGTCCAGGAACTCCTCGATTTCCGAGAAGGCGACGATCTCGTCGAACTTGCGGTCGATCTCGAATTTCCTCATCCCCAGGATGGCGCCATTCAAGTAGATGTTCTCGCGGCCGCTCAACTCGGGGTGGAACCCCGTGCCGACCTCCAGCAGCGAGGCGACCCGGCCGCGGAGCCGGGCGGTCCCCCCGGTCGGTTCGACGATCCGGCTGAGGATCTTCAGCAGGGTCGATTTCCCCGCCCCGTTGCGGCCCACGATGCCGACGACCTCGCCCCGGCCGACTTCGAAGGACACGTCCTTGAGCGCCCAGAACACGTTATCCGCGGGCTTCTTCTCGCGCCGGGTCCTTGTCAGGAGATCCCGGGTGTCCCGCAGCTTGCCGGAGATGGTCTCGCGCAGCGAAGGAGGCGCGCCGGACATCGCCCCCTTGCCGCGGTGCACGCCCAGGTGGTATCGCTTGCTCAATCGATCGCAGACGATGATGGATCGGCTCATGATGGTCGGTCGAAGCCTCGATTCGGGGTTGCCGTGGTCGGAAACGGCCTCGTCGCCGGTCGGTATGACGGATGCTGCGGTGATCGCCCGGTCCATCCCCGACAGGCCCGAGTTGAGACTCGGCCGGGGGGCTGATTGGGTGATCGCCCAACCTTCCACGCCCGCGTCAGAGCTCGTGAACGAATCGGATTGCAGATTCCGGATTCCAAATCGCAGAATTCATAAACTTTGTGTTATGCCGTGGTTAATATCAATTTGAAATCTGGGATGTGTTATCTGGAATCGATTCTTTCACAGCCTAGGCGAAGTCGGCGAAGCGGCGCTCGATCTTGCGGAAATAGAAGATGGCGAACACGAACGAACCCACGGCCGATATCGTGGAGATAGCCAGGCTTGCGGGGCTCCAGGGAAGGCCGAGGATCGCCGAGCGATAAGCGGTGACGATCCCGAACATCGGATTCAGCGAGAAGAGCAACCCCCATTTCGGCCCGACCAGGCTGGCGGGATAGAATATGGGAGTTGCATACATCAGGATCTGGGTCAGGAACGGGACGATGTGCTTGAAGTCGCGATAGAAGACCGTCAGCGCCGCCAGCGTCACGCCGATGCCCAGCGTGGCGATGAGGGTCAGCGGGACCAGGAGGACCAGCCAGAGGGCCCCCCAACTCGGCGTCATGCCGTAACAGAGCATCATGACCGCGTAGATGACCAGCGAGATCACCAGGTCGACCACGAATACCGCGGCGGCCGCGATCGGCACGAAGAGGCGCGGGAAATAGACCTTGGTCAGCATCTGCTGCTGATTGACCAGGCTCAGGGCCGACTGGGGCATGCCCTGCGAGAAGAGCGTCCAGGGGATCAGGCCGGCGAACACAAACACCGGGTAGGGGATGGGGCTGGTGTCGAACCCCGCGAATCGCCCGAAGACCATCGTGAAGATCGCCAGCATGATCAAGGGCTGGAGGATCGCCCAGGCGGGGCCCAGCACCGTCTGCTTGTAGCGCACGGAGACGTCTCGCCAGACCAGGAAGGCGAGCAGCTCCCGTTGCGTCCACATCTCCTCCCAGTCGATCCCGATCCATCCCGATCGGGGGCGGATCACCAACTCCGGCCCTTGGTCGTCGTCGATGCTCAGGCCGCCTTGAGCGTGGGGCAGCGAGTTGATGCCACGCTCGGTCGGTGGCGAAATCAGCATGGCTTCTGTATCGGACATGAGATCAACTGGCCCTCAAATGAAGGATTCCTGCCGGCAAAGAACCAGGCGGGCGGCTCGGCCTGCTGGTCGGCGTAGCTCCGGTCTTCGCATTGGCCCACCAGGACCGGGTCCGGCCGCGACCGATGTCGGCGGTCACTCGGGCATCCCGGCCGTCGAGAGGCGGGTCGATTCGGGGAAAGGCGGGGGAGACGTCATCCTGGACGTCGATATCATAGTCTAACGTTATCTTAAGTTCGATATTGAATACAGACTTTCCGTATGTCGAGCGTCGGCGTCACGGCGCCGGGCTGGGCGGGCGGGTCGTTTGCGGCTGCGCCATCGCCAGCTCGGCGGCCGTTGGTTGCATCGCCGGGTTCTCGACCCAGGGGACCTTCACGCCGGCGCAAAAGACGCTGTGCCGGATCGAGTCCATCAGCAGGTGCGGGGGATCCGTGTCCGGCTTGCGCTGGAGCCGGCGCCTGAGGCGCCAGGTCGCGTACCCGAGGATGAACGCCGCGTCCGCCAGCATCGTGTACCAGGCCCCATAGTGCTTCAGGAAGTACCGGCGCCGCGCCTGGTGCACATAGGGAGGGCGGCGGCTGGGCGGTCCTTGACCGGTCACCCCGGTTGTCGCCCCTTCCAGGTGGATGATCCGACTGTCCGGGACGTACCACGTCTCCCATCCGGCTTGCATCGCCCTGAGACAGATATCCGGGTCGTCGAAATAGGTGTACAGCCCCTCGTCCAGAAGGCCGATCTGGTCGAGCATGGTCCGCCGCAGGATCATACTCGCGCCGGCAACCCAGCCCACCCGGCAAGGCTCCTGAGACTTGGGCATCTCGAGGGCCCAGGGCGATAACAGCTTCGCGACCAGACCCAGCCTCAGGCCCCGGTTCAGTTCGGTTGCGATCCCCGGGAAGCGGAACGGCGACGCCTGCGGGTTCCTCTGCGGCGAGAGCAGCAGGCTGCCAGCGATTCCGGCATTCGGATGCGCATCCATGAAATCGACCAGCGTATCCAGGGCATGCTCGAGCACGATGGTGTCGGCATTGAGGAGCAGGACATATTCGGGTGGATCGGCCGACTCCAGGACGGGTCGGATCACGACGTTGTTGCCCCCCGTGAATCCCCGATTGGGAAAGATGGCCGTGAGGTCCGCCCAGGCATCCCAGCCGTTCTCGGCAATTGCCTGTTGGAGCCGTTCTTCGGCGTCGCCCCCGGTACCGTTTTCGCAGACCGCGACCCGGGTGCCCGCGACCTCGTCGACCACGCTGCTGAGCGAGCGCAGGCAGTCGATCGTGAGGTCGGTCACGCGGTACGACACGATCACAACCAGTAGCTTCATGACAGTGGCTCGTCCGGTGGCGATAGCTTGATGACGCGGGCCGGAATGCCGACGGCCGTCGCATACGGCGGGATGTCCGTCACGACCACGGCGTTGGCACCAATGATGCTGTCGTGGCCGACGGTCACCGCTCCCAGCACGCACGCTCCACAGCCGATATCCGCTCGGTCGCCGATCGTCGGTATAGCGCGGCCGCGACTCCGCGACGCCAGCCCGAAGGTCGTATTCTGGCGGAGGCAGACGTCGTCGCCGATCGATCGGGCATGGAGTACGATCCCGCCATGATGCCAGATCCGCACTCGACGTCCCAGCCGGACGGTGTATGGAAGGTGGATTCCGGCGATCAGCTCGATCAAGGGCGCGAGGAACCGAAAGGCCAGCGAGAACGGGGCTCGCAGCAACTTGGGGCGGATGCCCATGCGCCAGTTGCCGTAACGGTGGATCGCGATCGCCCAGAAGCCCGGCTCGAACAGGTTATGATCGTAGGTCCGAAAATCTTCGCGGAGCAGGGCGAGGAACCCGATGCCGGGCGGGTTGAAGTTCTTGTCACCGCGATTCAGGGGAGGGTCGATGTCATCCCTCAGGTCGCCCTGACGTGCGGCCATTGCGATCGAGTCGACGGTCCGAGTTTGAGACATGATCTCGACTTCCCAGATCCAGGATAGGGTTGAGAGTGATCGCGTGTCGGATCAGGCGAGGAGCTCGCGGGCCGGCTCATCGATCCCGTGGCGGATGATCTCGGCCCGCGCGTCGGCGGGCGCCCAGTTGAGGACCCGGCGGGCCTTGGAACAGTCGTAGTGGGCCCGCTGGGTCCGCGATTCCCAGTCGCGGTAGCTGGGGCGGCGTCGGTCGGGATGGCGGATCGCCCGTTTGACCAGCCACTTGGCGGCGTCGGTCAGGTAGAACTTCCAGAGGGGGGTCGGGATCTTCTGGAATTCGACGCCGACGGATCGTTCCAGAGCGTCGAGATAGTCCCGGGCGGTGAGATCCGATTCGGCGACCAGGTTGAACGATTCACCCTCAATGCCCGGGACGTCCAGGGCGGCCAACAATGCCGAGGCAACGTCCTCGACCAGGACAAGGGGCAGGGGGGTGCGTCCCCGGCCCCAGAGCTGGCAGACGGCATCGAAGGACCACATGCCGATGCCCCAGTGCAGCGGGCTGCTGCCTCGGCCGATCACGATACCCGGCCGGAAGATGACGACCGGCAAGCCCCGATCGCGTTGCATCGCCATCAGGGCTTGCTCCGAGATGGCCTTGGCGCGTGCGTAGTAATTCCTCCAGCCGATGTGCGGATCCAGGGGTGTCTCCTCGGTGATCGTCCCGGCCTTGGCGCCCCCGTAGTACGAGTCGATGGTCCCGGTATAGATCAGCCGGCCGACCTTCGCGGTCAGGCATGCTTCCGCGACCCGGCGGGTGGCCTCGATTTCATGCTCGGCAAAGTCTTCCCAGGTCTTGACGTGCGACCGGGCTAGGTGGTAGACGCATCGGATCCCCTCGAGCGCCGGAGCGAGACCGGAGCCCTGAGACAGGTCTCCCACGACGATGTCGACCCGAGGGTCGTTCAGGTCGGCGGGCAGCCGGCTGGGGTTGCGGACCAGCACCCGGATCAGATGTCCCGCGCCGAGGAGTTGCCGGGCCAGCTCCTGACCGATGAATCCGGTCGCGCCCAGGACCAGGATCTCGGGCCGGGCACTCGATTCCGGCGGGGGTGGCCCCAGGGCCGTCCCGTTGGCCTCGTGCGGCTTGCCATTGGCACCCGGAGTCGGCTGGGCCGTCTCGGTGCCGGTCATCATCCGGCCGATCTCCACACAGGTACGTACCACGTCCCGACCCAGCTCGGGCGAGAGTCTCGCATCGACGGCGTCGCCCGGATTCTTGTAAAACGACTGCAACGCGCGAGCGATGCTCTGGCCGTAGGGGCCGCCCCCGATGGGCCGAACCTTCGAATGGATCACCTGGCCGAGAGTACGACGGGCCTGGCGCTTGAGGGCCTTCGCCTCGGAGACCGTCATGTGATAGCGGTCGAAATCCATCCCTGTCGGGGTATGATGGTGCAGAAGGTAGGTGTTGCGTTCGAAGTCGACCGTGGCGGAGGCCAGGCTTCCTCGGACGTGGATCGTGTGCTCGGAGAACCCCGGCGCGAAGGAGAAGCTCAGCGACACGCCGACGGACCCGGGACCGGCCTCCACGCGCCATTGGCGGAAGAACCGCGACCCGCTGGGCAGGTCCAGGGGATTCGTCGCCTGGACCCCGAGGACCTCGGCCGGGCCGACCAGATCGAGCATGTGGGCCACCGAATGTGACCCGACCTCGAGGAGGATATTCCCCGGCTCGCGAAGCATCCAGAGGTTGAACGGCCCGGATTGGAGCATGCCTAGGCCTTTGTTCCAGGTAATCGTGATCGCGTCGGGCCGCCCGAGTCGTCCGGACGCCAGGTCCTCCTTGAGGCGCTCGTAGATCGGCGCGAACAGGAAATTATGGCCGACGCCGACCTTGACCCCGGCGGAGCGACCGCGTGCGATGAGCGCCTCGCACGCCTCGGCGGCGATGGCCATCGGCTTCTCGAGCAGGACGTGCATACGGGCGTCGATGATCTCCTCGGCGGCCTGGGCGTGCAGGTCGGGGGGGAGCAGTACGTGGATGGCGTCGAGCTGGCCCTCGGAGAGCATTGCGCCGAGCGAGGTGTAAACGCGGGCGACGCCGTGCCGCGCCGCGAACGCACGCGCGCGGCCCTCGTCCCGGTCGCAGACTGCGGCCAGTCCGGCACCCCGGACCGTCCGCAGGGCTGCGGCGTGCCAGTCGGCGATGTAGCCGGCCCCCAGGAATCCCACGGCGAGCCGTCGATCATCGGATTTCGTCATAGGTGATTGCGATCGCTCACGGTTGCGGGACAGACGTGGCGGCCTCGGCCCCTCGGTATTCGATGATCCGGACCGGCGTGCCGCGGATCCGCCGCGTCCAATATTTCGCGATGCCGTACACATGGGCGAACTTGGCCAGCACGCAGGACGCCCCGTAGACCCGGGCATCCCCCGCGGGCCAGCCTCGGCCCGCTCGATAGAAACGTTCGGCCCGCCAGAACAGGACCAGGTAGCCCGCCAGCAGGACGAGGCTTGCACCCCAGGTCCACCAGGCCAGGCCGAAGGCGAGCGCGGGCAGGACAATCCCCCAGAAGATCGCGCTGCGCGTCTGGCGGACGAAGTGGCGCTCGGGCGTGCGGCCGTATCGGGCCGAGCCCTCAGCGTAGGCATGCCCGCAGCGCACGGCGCGCTTCCACCATTGCGAGAACCGGGTCATGGCCATGTCGTGCAGGGTCATATCGGCGTCGATGCGCAGGACCTTCCATCCCTCCGCCCGGATTCGAATGCAAAGCTCGTCGTCCTCGGCGGCGATGATCGACGGGTTGTAGCCGCCCACGCGACGGAGCGCCTCCGCCCGCATCAGGGCGTCGCCGCCGCACGCCTTGACCTCACCGATCGGCGCGGTGTTCCACTCGAGGTCGGCCAGGCGGTTGTAGACCGTCCGATCGCGATATCGCTCGCGACGCCGACCGAAGACCACGGCGACATCGGGCCGCTCCTCGAGCACCGCGCGGGCGCGGTCCAGCCATCCGGACGCCACCTCACAGTCGCCATCGACGACCTGAACGAATTCGACCACCGGATCAATCTGTTGCAGCCGGTCGAACCCGGCGTTGCGCGCCCGGGCCGCCGTGAACGGCAGCGAGAGGTCGAGCTCGACGACCTCCGCACCCATCGATCGTGCGAGCTCGACGCTCCCGTCGCTCGAGCCGGAATCGACATAGACGACGGTGCGATGCGGTCCGACCGTGGAGGCGAGACAGGACCGCAGTCGCTCCCCTTCGTTCCGGCCGATCACGACGATTCCCAGTTGGCTCATGGTGGATCCCAGTCCCATCTCGATGCCGGCTTACCCGAGCCGAAAGCCCGCCTTGACCGCATCGTTGCGGAACATCTTCACGGTGTCCAGCGAGTATTCGTCCAGATCCTTGCCGACCAGCGACAACTTCTTCAGGACATCGGGGGTTACGGTGATGATGTGGCAGCCGACCTGGTCGGCGTGCATGATGTTCAATAGCTCGCGCGGGCTGGCCCAGATCAGCTCGACCTGCGGGAACGGCCGCAGCAGCTCCACCGCCGCGGCCATCATCGGGATCGGGTCGCGACCCGTGTCGGCGATCCGGCCGGCGAACACCGAGACGCAGGCCGACGGGCCCGAGCCCAGCGCCCCCACCACGTCGCGCACCTGGCCCAGGGTCATCAGGGCCGTGACGTTCTGCTTGACACCCGCCTTGGCCAGGGCGCGGACCAGCGGGATGGCCGACTCGCCCTGAGTGTTGGTCACCGGGATCTTGACGTAGACGTTTTCACCCCAGGACGCAATCCGACGGGCCTGGGACTCCATCTCGGCGAAGTCGTCCGAGAAGACTTCCAGCGAGATCGGCCGGTCGGGGATGGCCTTGAGGATATCGCGTGCGAACGCCTCGTAGTCGTTGATGCCGGCGTTGCGCATCAACGTCGGGTTGGTGGTGAAGCCCTTGATGATCGGGTTGCGATACAACTCGAGCATGCTGCCACGGTCGGCGCCGTCGGCGAAGATCTTGACTTTGAGGTCGGCAAGGCTCGTCATTGAGGTCATCCTCCGCTGGAGGTTTGAGAAAGGATCCAGTCCACGGCGGCGGGGAGGTCCGCGGTTGTACAGTCAGCGGGGGGCTCGGGCCGGCGCTCGGCATAGCCCAGGTCGATGAACACGGTCCGGCAACCGGCGCGGCGGCCGGCCTCGACGTCGCGCCAGCGGTCCCCGACCATGAAGCTGGCCGGCAGGTCGATCTGGTGGGCCTCGGCCGCCTCGAGCAAGAGCCCGGGGTTGGGCTTGCGTCGCGGGCAGTTGTCGCCATCTTCGTAGCAGACCCGGAACTCGTCGAGCGGCATGGCGGCCGAGAGCTTCGCATTCATCGCCTCGACAACCTCGCGGCACTGGGTGCCGCGGGCGACGTCCGGCTGGTTGGTCGCCACGATCAGGAGGAATCCGGCATCGTGGAGCCGGCGCACCGCCTCGGCGACGCCCGGCAGGATCTCGAGTGACTCGGGTGTCGCGGGCGGGTAGGGGCATCCCTTGCGGACGACCGCCCGGTTCAACACGCCATCGCGGTCGAGGAAGACCGCCCGCCTCGGCGCGATGTCGGCCGGTCCCCGGCTCATCGCACGGACTCCCACTTCGTCGGTCGCGCCTTGAGCCGAGGGTGCGAGACCAGCAGGTGCCAGACCACCGCCTGGAACGCCTCGGAGTGCGGCGTGATGTGCTCGGGGTTGACTGTCGGCACGATCGCGCACGCCGATGCCACCTTGGCCGTGTAGCCGCCGTCCCGGCCGACGATCCCGATCACCGGAGTTCCGACCTCCTGCGCGTACTGCAAGGCCGTGACCAGGTTCGGGCTGACGTTCTTCTCGAGGCTGCCGCCGCCGACCGAGAGCACGAGGATCAGGTCCTCGGCCTTGAGCCGGCTGACCCGCAACCATTCCACGAAGATGGTGGGCCAGCCCTCGTCATTGGCCCTCGCCGTCAACTCCGAGACGTTGTCGGTCGGGGCATAGGCCTCGATGCCCACGATCTTGCGAAAGTCGTTGACCGCGTGCGAGGCATTGCCGGCGCTGCCGCCCACCCCCAGGATGAAGAGGCGTCCGCCACGTTCGCGGGCTTCGTCCAGGAGTGCGGCCATCCGCTCGATCGCGTCGACGTCGAGGGCGTCAATCACCTGCTTGGCCTCGGACAGGAACTGCGACGCGTGGGACATGGTCACCTCTCGGGCCGTTGGCCCTTCAACTCCGACCGGCCAGATGTTCCCGCGTCTCCGCGAGCCCTGCCACCGAGCCGATCTCGTAGAACCGTTCCGTGACTTCGAAACCGGCCAGCTCACCCCGACGGAGCATGTCCTGGCAGACCGCGGCCAGGTCGTACGGGCCGGAATCGGGTACTCCGTCGAACGCCCGGCGATCCCACACGGTCAGACCGTAGTCGATGTAATGCATGGCCGGGGTGCGGGCCACCTTGTCATAGGCCAGGATGCGGCCGTCGCGGAACTCGACGTTGCTGGTATCCCACTGACCCTCGTTGCGAAAGACGGTCATCAGGGCCATCTTCCCCGCGGCCTCGAAGGCCTCCTGGACGGCCGCGTAGTTGCACTCGAGGTAGGAGTCGCCGTAGAGGACGAAGAAGGCGGGGCCCAGGAGCGGGAGGGCTCGCTGCAAGGCCCCGGCCGTCCCCCGCAATGTCGGGCCGTCGAAGGAATACGCGACTTCCATGCCGAAGGCCGACCCGTCCCCGACCACGTCCACGACCTGCTCGCCGAGGTGTCCCAGGCAGAGGACGACCCGGCGCACCCCCTTGCCGTGGAGCTGGCGGAGCTGATGGTGGATGAACGGCTTGCCGGCCACCTCCATCAGGCATTTGGGTGTCTCTCTGCTCAACGTCCCCAGCCGGGTGGCCAAGCCCCCGGCCAGGACGGCAACGGGCAGCCGAGTCATTGCAGGATCACCTTGGTGCCTTCGAAGTCGAACCGGAACCGGACCTCTTCCAGCCCCTCCTCGGTCAGGACCTGACGCAACCGCGCCCGCTCTTCGCAGAGGAACATGAGGAAACCGCCGCCGCCGGCGCCGATCAGCTTGCCCCCCAGGGCACCGTTGGCCATCGCCAGCTCGTACCAGTGATTGATCCGGTCGTTGCTCATCGACTTCGACCGGCCCTTCTTGTACTCCCAGTGGGTGTTCATCAGCTCGCCGAACCGCGTCAAGTTGTCCCCTTCCAGCGCGTCCTTGATATCCCGGCCGAGCTGCTTGACGAAGTGCATATTGGCGATCATCTCCGGGTCGTTCTGCTTGCTCCGGGCGTCCTGCTCCTTGAGGATCCCGCCCGCCGAACGTGTGTAGCCGGTGAAGAACAGCAGGAGATGGTCTTCCATGTCGTAGAGCGTCCGCTGGCTGATCTTCAGCGGCCAGACTTCCACCTGACCGTTGGGCAGGAAGCGGAAGCAGGTGATCCCGCCGAACGCCGCAATGTACTGGTCCTGCTTGCCGACCGGCTCCTTGAGGATATCGATCTCGATCTTGCACGCCTGCTCGGCCAGCTCGGCCGTGTGCACCAGATTCTTCTGGCTGACGTGCAACGCCTTGAGGAGGGCCGTGGTGAAACTGCCCGACGACCCCAGGCCGGTCCCGGCCGGGACGTCGGCCATGCTGCTGATCTCGAGCCGGAGGTCCTGCCAGCCCACCAGCCGAAGCGCCTCGCGGATCAGCGGATGCTTGATGTCGTCGATCCGATCCACCTCCTCCATGTGGGAATACTTGAGGAAGATCCGGGGCACGAATCGATTATGCATCAAGATATACACATATTTGTCGATGGCCGCCGCGATGAGGAAGCCGCTGTGCTCCTGGTAATAGGAGGGCAGGTCGGTTCCGCCGCCTCCGAGGGAGATGCGGAGGGGGCTACGGGTCATAATCACGATTGCGGTCTCCGGTTGGGCCCTTGGGCCGCGACCCAGTCAACATGCGACGAGCTTCTGGCCCTGTCCTTCGCGGGAATCGGGGGCTTCCCGCTCTCGCCAGTATTCCAGGATATCTTCGAGGGTCTGCCGGATCGGCCGCCTCGGCGACCAACCCAGGCCGTGGAGCTTGGCCGGGTTGCCTACTTTCACCAGCTCATCGATCGGACGGATGAGGCCCGGGTCCGGCCGTTCCCGGACCTCGACTTGCGCGATATCACGGTAGACCGAGAGGATCTCGCGGAGGCTGTAACCCGTGCCGGAGCAGATATTGTAGACCTCGCCCGGCCGCCCGCAACGGGCGAGGAGTGCGAGGGCCTCCACGCCGTCGCGCACGTCCAGCAGATCGCGCACCGCATCCAGTCTCCCGACCGGCAGGTCCTCCTTCTGCCCCTGTTCGATTGCCACGACACCCCGCGCCATGTCCGACGAGACGTCGCCCACCTTGCGCGGGCCGATCAGGAAGAACGGGCGGCAGCGGACGATCTTCAGCCCGTACGCTGCGTGGTACAGCCGGCTGAGGTGGTCCTGCGCCAGCTTGCTGACGCCGTAGGGGCTCGAGGGCAAGAGCTCGTCCTGCTCGGTGATCGGTCGGCCGTCGCGGCTCGGCCCGTACTCGGCGCTCGAGCCCAGCACCACGACCGTGGGGTCGAGCTTCCGCGCCAGGATCTCATCGAAGAGGCCGATCGTGCCGAGCACGTTCACTTCGAAGGTCCTGGCGGGCTGCTTCCAGGAGACGCTTGGGTAGCTCTGCGCGGCCAGGTGGAAGACGACCTCGGGACCTATCGACTCGATCGCGTTGCCGACAGCCTGCCGGTCGAGCAGGTCGGCCTGTACGAAGGTGAAAAAATCGCGTGCGAACGCAGCCAGGATCGGGTCCGCTCCCCGGCCCAGGCCGATCACATCGTGCTTCTCCTCCGCCAGGAACTCGACGAGGTAACGGCCGATGAACCCGCCGGCTCCGGTTACAAGGCATTTCATCAGCAGCCTCCGGAATCACGGGATCGTCGCGAAACTGCCGGCCTTTTCGGACTGATAGGCCCACAGGGCGATACGCATCGCGGCCAGGCCGTCGTGCCCGTTGCCGATCGGTTCTCGTCGCTCGGCGATGGCGCGTCGGAATTCCTTCCATTCTTCGCGCCAGGAGATATCGCCGCCGCGGAACTCGGTGATGGTGTCCTGGAACGGTGCGGAGAAATCCCGACGTCCCGCGATCAGCTTCTCGGTGCCATAGCTGGCGCCGAGTCCCTCCACGCCCAGATAGCCGTCTTCGCCGAACACCTCGAAGGAGAATACGTTCTTCCACTGGGTCAGGCTCGAGTGCACGCTGGCCATGGCGCCGGAGGTCATCCGGAAGATCGCCATGCCGTTATCGTCCAGCGACTGGGTCCGGAAGTACTGGACCCCGGTCATACAGGCGACCTGGGCGACTTCCCCGAGGAACCAACGGAACAGGTCGATCGCATGGGTGCCCTGCTCGATGAACTGGCCGCCGGCGGTTTGCTCGGGGTCGGCGCGCCACTCGTTCTCATAGCCCGGCCGACCGCAGATCCCATAGACGCAACGAGCGAAGAGCGGCTTGCCGATCGACCCTCCATCCAGCAACCGCTTCGCTTCCCAGATGGCGGGATGGTGCCGGTGGTTGAATCCGCATTTCAGGGTCATGCCGGTCTCGTGCGCGACTGCGACGAGTTCCTCCGCCTCGGCGACCGTCCGGGTCATCGGCTTCTCGCAAAGGACGTGTTTGCCGGCCTTCATCGCGGCGATGCCGATCTCCGTATGGACGTGCGGCGGCGTGCAGATCAGGACCGCGTCGACGTCGTTGCGAGTCACGACCGATCGCCAGTCGTCGGACGCCTCGCAGCCCATCTGGGACGCCATCGCCTCGGCGTGCTCCCGATGGAGGCTGGCGATGATCACCAGATTGTCGTCCTTGCTCTCCCGGACCACCGGCGCACGCCGGCGGCACTGGAGACCCGCACCAATGATAGCGACTTGAATGTTCAGACCCTCCCATGCGGACCTGACGAGGCCGGACTTCCGCCATCAAAACCCCGCCCTCGGCCGATGTCAAAATACTGGAACCCAAGTCCCTGGAGCGCTGGCGCGTCGAGCATATTCGCCGTGTCGATCACCAGGGAGCCCGACATTAATCTCCGGACCCGTGCGAAGTCGAGCGCCTTGTATTCGGGCCAGGCCGTGATCAGCACCAGGACGTCCGCACCCTCGACCGCTCCGTAGACGTCCTCGACGAATCGGAAATCCGTCTGGGCCGCGACCTCGGCGCGGTCGGCTTTCGGGTCGTGAGCGCTGACCCGCATCCCCGCGCGCACCATGTCGGCGATGATCTCCAGCGAGGCCGACCGCCGCAGGGTGCTGGTGTCCGGCTTGTAGGTCAGGCCCAGGACAGCGGCCTGGACGCCCGACAGGCTGCCGAACGCCTTCTCGAGCTTGCGCAGGACCAGGCGATTCTGCTGCTGATTGGAGTCCCAGGCGCCGTCCAGCAGCGGGGTTTCCAGGCCCGATCGGTCGCCCAGTGACCGGAGCGTCTGCATGTCGCGCGCCAGCGTGCCGCCCGCGAAGCCCAGGCCGGGGAAGAGCATGGCTTTCGGGCCGATGCGCGGCTCCAGGCGGAGGACTTCCGCGATCCGGTTGCCATCGGCGCCGACCTCGTCGCAGAGGTTGCCCAGCTCGTTCGCGAAGCAGATCGACGTCGCCAGAAACGCGTTGAGCGCGTGCTTGGTCATCTCGGCCGTCCGGAGGCCCACCTTCACCCATTTCACGCCCAGGGGCGCCAGGAGCGGCTCGAGGCGGTCCAGCGTCGCGGGGTCGTCGGCGCCGATGACCGGCAACGGCGGGTGCAGGAACCGGTCGATCGCCTGGCCGAGACGGAGGTTCTCGGGGCTGTACGCGATGCCGAATCGTAGCGACGGATTCCCCTCGCGCACGATCTGCGCGATCCGGTCGCAACTCCCCACCGGCACCTGCGCGGTCACGTAGAGGACCACCCCGTCTTCCAGGTGCGGGGCGATCTCCGCGGCCGCCGAGAAGACCCCCGAGAGGTCGCTCTCGTCGCGGTCGTTCACCGGCGTGTCGAACATGATCAGGACATACGGGCACCCTTGCACGGACCGGGCGACCTCGGTGCTGAAGCGGAGCCGGCCCACCGCCAGCCCCTTCCCGATCAGCTCGTCGAGCCCCGGTTCGAAGAGCGGGGCCTTCCCGCCATTCAGCAGCGCGACCTTGCTGGCGTCGTGGTCGGCGGCGACCACGGTGCCGCCCAGGTCGGCGAGGCAGGCCGCGCCGACGATTCCCTGATGCCAGAGGCCGATGACGCAGACGTTCATCAGACGATTACTCCTTGCCCAGCATGCGGCGCACCGCGATCCGCACCGCCTGGTCCGAACTTAGCTTCGCCGTCCAGCCGAACTGGCGCATCCGATCCACGGTGATGTGCACCCTCGGCTGGTCGCCGGCCCACGCCCGTTTCGTGCCCTCGATGCGAATCCGGGCGTCCGGGAGCTCCATCTCTTCCTTGACGATCCGTGCGATCTCCACCACTCGGGTTATCGAATCGGTCCCGAGGTTGAAGACGTCGCACGGCTTGTCCTCGGTCATCGGGATGTTCCGGAAGGCGTAGGCCATGCCGTCGATACACTCCTCGACCAGGAAATAATTCTTCTCCTGGTTGCCGTCGCCGCGGATGAGCAGTTCCTCCGGGTTCTCTCGCAGCTTGCGGATGAAGTCGAAGATGACGCCATGCGTCATCCGCGCGCCGATCACGTTGCCGAACCGGAACATCCAGCCGCGCAGGCCGTACAGGTTGCAGAACGCCGAGATGAATGCCTCGCTGCCGATCTTGCCCGCCGCGTACGTCGACATGGCTAGCAGCGGCCCGTCCGATTCCGAGGTCGCCACGTCGCGGCAGAGCTCGCCGTAGACGGCCCCGGTCGATGAGAAGATGATCGGCTGGATGTTCGTCCGCCGCATCGCCTCGAGGACGTTGAAGGTCCCCATCACGCAGTCGCGCAGATCGCGTCGCGGCTGTTCCACGCCGCCGATGATGTCCGTATTGGCGGCCAGGTGCCAGACCAGGTCGTGCCCTTCCATCTCCGCGGCCAGCCGGTCCTCGTCGAGGATATCGCCCTCAACGAACCGGAAGTTCGGCCCACCGAGCTGGTGCTCGATGAACGCGCGGCGGCCGTTCGAAAGGTTGTCGTACGCGGTCGCCCGATATCCCTGGCCGATCAGGATGTCGACCAGATGGCTGCCGATGAACCCCGCCCCGCCGGTGACGAAGACCTTCGCCGCGGCATCGCCAAGGAGTTTTTCCATCGTGACTTACCGAACTCCACAGATGAAGTCCGCCCTTCGGAGACGGGAAGTGTCAAGCATCCGGCGTGATGTTGCCCGCCTTCAGATCCCGGATCATCGAGTCCACTGCGGCGGTCACGGCCTCGCGGGAGTTCCGGCGGCTCGACCAGCCGCGGCCGCGGATCTTGCGGGTGTCGAGCTTGTAGACCGGGACGTCGGCCTTCCAGCCGCGCGCACCGCCGGTGAATTCGTAGAGGACGTTCGAGAGGCCCATCCGCTCGACGACGATGTCGGCGACGTCGTGCACCGTCAGCGAGTCTTCCGTGCCCACGTTGAAGACGTCATAGCCCGACGCCTGCTCCCGTTCCATGAGCTGGAACGCCGCCAGCACGTCGTCGATGTGGATGTAAGGCTTGGTCTGACGGCCGTCCCCGAAGATCTTCAGCCGTGTCGGATCCTTCGCGACCCGTCTGAGGAAGTCGTACGCCACGCCGTGCGTCTGGTGAGGGCCGACGACGTTGGCGAAGCGGAAGACCGTCCCGGTGAAGTCGAACATGTGGCAGTAGGCGCTGATCAGCGACTCGCTCGCGAGCTTACTTGCTCCGTACGTCGAGATCGGGATCATCCTGGGATATTCCTCGGGGATCGGCACCGGAGGCACTTCGCCGTAGACGCCGCTACCCGAAGTGAAGAGGATGCGGCTGACGCCGGTCCGCCTCATCGCTTCCAGGACGTTCTGGGTCGGAACCGTGCCGTTGTCGAAATCGATCGCCGGTTCGGTAGCCGCCCGGGCGATGTCGGAATTCGCGGCAAAGTGGTAGACGACATCATGACCGGCGATGGCTTCGGTCAGGGCCGCCTGGTCGCGGGCGTCCTTCGCCACGATCGCGAGCCGGGGGTCGTTCACCCGTTCGAAGAAGGCCCATTTCCGCCCGGTGCTGAAATTGTCGAACACCGTCACGCTCGACGAGGTCGTGTCGAGGAGGTGGTTAACGAGATGGGCGCCGATGAAGCCGGCGCCCCCCGTCACGAAGTACCTGGGTGTGTCATGATCACTCACCAATATCTTCTCCTGGTACGATACGGCCAGCGCTCAGTCGCTGGGCCTCGGATCGAAAACGGGACGTCCCGGCCGATCAATCCCGAGCCTTAGATGGTGGCGGCGCCCTGCGGGGAGGCGGTGGGCGCGTGCGGTCCTGGCCGGTCGGCGAGCCCCGCCGAGCTCGCGAGCAGGCTCGCCAACTGGTCGATCGCCGTGCGGGGGTCGTGCTGTTGGGCGACCTGCGCCGCGCCGGCCCGGCCCATCGGCTCGAGCTCGGCCGGGTCGGCCGACAGGATCTCGGCCATGGCCTCGGCCAGCGGCTCGACTGACCCGGCCGGGATCAGCCAGCCACTGACGCCCGGCTCGATCAGTTCCGGATGGCCCGCGATTGCGGTGCCGATGACCGGGCGCCCCAGCGCCATGGCCTCGAGGAACACGCTGGGCAGTCCCTCGGCGAAGCTGGGCAGGACCAGAGCTCGGGCGGCCAGGATTTCCTGGAAGACACGCTGGTCGTCCACGTGGCCGGTGATCTGGATCCGCCCGCCCAATCCGAGCCGGTCGATGAGCCGATCGATCTCGTCGCGCATCGGGCCGTCGCTGACGATGACGATCTCGAAGTCGTAGCCCCGCTTCATCAGCAGCGCCGCCGCCTCGATCAACATCACCTGGCCCTTCTGCTCGACGATCCGACCGATGTTGACCAGCCGGGGGGCATCGGGAATCGGCGCCGGCCCGTGCTCCAGGTAGACGGGGTTGACCCCGGCGTAAATGACGCGGATCTTGGACCAGTCGCGGTAATCAGACCAGCGGAGGAGCTGGCTGCGGGTGAACTGGCTGATGGCGACGACGAAGGCCGCATGGCGGACCTTCTCGCGCAGGCCCAGCGGCCGGGGCGCGTCGAACTCCTCGGGGCCGTGCATCGTGACGCTGTAGGGGGGGCCGCCGAGCAGTCGGCACAGCATCGCGACGGCGGCGCCATTGGTGCCGAAGTGGGCGTGAAGATGCCGCACGCCGTGGCCCGACAGCCGTCGGCGGAGGTAGCACGCCTCCGCCAGATAGATCATGTGCCACACCACACCCTTCTCCGAGCGACGGCCCATACGCACGGCCGCCTGCAAGGCCGAAAGCCATCGCCCGGGACGGCCGAACGCCTCAGCGGCCAGCGCCCAGGCCAGCCCGCGCGCACCGCAATCCAGGATGTAGTGGGTCCGATCCTGTTCGGTCCAATCCGCCGGGTCGGCCGGACCGCCGGGGAATCGTCGCATGGCGAACCGGTGGATCGTCAGACCTCGGGCCTCCAGCGCGTTGATCTCGCGGCGGATGAAGGTCTGGCTGGGCATGGGGTAGCTGGGGATCAGGTAGGCGATGCTCATCGTTGATGGCTCTGTCCTGTCATGGTCAGTCTGAGTGTGCGGTGGGAGCCGAGAAGCCGTTGGGGTGGCCGTGATGCCAGTCCCAGGCGGTCCGGACGATCTGGTCAATGTCGGAATGGCGTGGCGACCAGCCCAACGCCTTGATGATTTTCTCCGGGCTGGCGATGAGCACGGCCGGGTCGCCGGGCCGACGGCCGGCGACTTCGTGCGGGATCGGCCGGCCGGCCACCTTCTCGCAGGCGCGCAGCACTTCGAGCACTGACGCGCCGGTCCCCGAGCCGAGGTTGTAAGCCCGACCCATGCCCGGCTCGAGCGACTCGACGGCCAATTGATGCGCCTGGGCCAGATCGGCCGTGTGGACATAGTCCCGCACGCAGGTCCCATCCGGGGTTGGATAATCGCTCCCGTAGATCATGACCTTGGGCCGGCGACCCACTGCCGCCTGGAAAATCAGCGGGATGAGGTGAGCTTCGTGACGTCGGTCCTCGCCGAAGTCGCCGCCGGGGTCGGCGCCGGCGGCGTTGAAGTATCGCAGCAGGGTGTAGCCCAGGCCGTAGGCTCGGGCATAATCCTTGATCAGCCACTCGGCGGTGAGCTTGGTCGTGCCGTACGGGGTCTCCGGGGCCTGGAGCGACTCCTCCCGGAGCGGCATCTCGCCGTGGAATCCGTAGGTCGCCGCCGTGCTGCTGAAAAGGATCTTGCGGACACCCGCGGCCCGCATCGCGTCCAGCACGCTCTTGGTCCCGGCGACATTGACCCGGTAGTACGCCTCGGGGTCGGCGATCGAATCGGGGACCGACACCAGCGCCGCGAAGTGCATCACCGCCTCGACGCCGTGCCGGCGCATCGCGTCCGTCAGGCGGTCCGTCTCGGCGATGTCGCCGCGGATCAGCCGGTCGTTCGCCTGGGGGACCGCCCCGGGGTTCCCCTCCAGGAGGTTGTCGTAAGCGATCGGATCGTGCCCGTGGTCGAGCAGCCAGCGGAGGCAGGCACTGCCCACATAGCCCGCGCCGCCGGTCAGAAGCATCTTCATGTATGTAATCCGTATTCCGTTATCGGTTGTCGCCGGTTAGGTTTGCTGGCCAGTCAAGATCAAGGAGACCGACGCGGCGAAGTCAGCGGCGACCTCACATGGGCCCGCCAGTGCGTCGGCCTCGGCGTCCTTGGCCTGGCCCGACTGGACCAGGATGCTCCGGCACCCGGCGTTGTGTCCGGCCAGTACGTCGCTGATCAGGTCGCCGACCATCCACGAGGCGTCCAGGTCGAGCCCCAATTCGTCGGCGGCGCGGAGGAGCATCCCGGGACCCGGCTTGCGGTCCGAGTGCTCCACGACCGTCCGGTCGTCGCCGGAAGGTGCATCCGGGCAGTAGTAAATGCCGTCGAGAGTCGCGCCCGAGGCCGCGAGCTGCCGTTCCAGCTCGGCGTGGATCTCCTCGAGCCGCTCCACCGTGAGCATCCCGCGCCCGATGGCCGACTGGTTGGTCACCAGCACGCGGGCGAACCCGGCGCGGCGAAGCCGTCGCAGGGCCTCGGCGGCACCCGGCAACAGGCGCACCAGCGCCGGGTCGGACAGGTAGTGCACGTGCTCGATCACGGTGCCGTCGCGGTCCAGGAAGACGGCCGGTCGGCGCCGGCCTCGCCGGGAGTCGGGCCGATCGGGAAAGACCTCGACCGCGACGCGTTGGGCCTGTTCCAGGGCCTCGTGGGTCCCGATGTCCCGGTAGTACCCCCCCCAGATCCAGCCCCGCATCCGCCCCACGAACCGGGGGAGCACGTCGAACCCCAGGTCGAAGGACCGCATGGCCGCGACCTCGCGGTAGGCCGACGCGTCCAGTACGTACAGCCCCGCGTTGGCCAGGTCGCTCGCCGGGTGCTCCGGCTTCTCGACGAACGAGACGATCCGACTTTGCTCGTCCAGCTCCGCGATCCCGCACGCCCGCGGGTTGGGCGGCCGGAAGAGCACCATGGTCATCGGGTCGTCGTGCCGGCGGTGGAAGGCCAGCAGGGGCCGCAGGTCGATATCGCTGAGGTTGTCGGCATAGATGATGACGACTTGCTCGGCGTCGTCGGCCAGGTCGGGATTGGCGGCCACCGTGCCGGCCGAGCCCAGCAACTCCGGCTCGTACGACTCCGCCAGGCGGAGCCGGCCATCGGCGTTGACCGACCCGATGTACTCCCGAACTCGGCCGGCATGGGCATGCGTGTTGATCCGCGCCTCGGCGATCCCGGCCTCGGCCAGGCACTCGACCCAGTAATCCAGCAGGGGCCGGTCGCCGATCGGTACCAGGCACTTCGGGATCGCGTCGGTCAGCGGGCGCAGCCGCGTCCCCAGCCCGCCCGCCAGTATCAATGCCTTGGCCCTCGGGGCCATCGCCAGACCTCCCGGACCCGCGCCCATCGGGTGGAATCAATTATGGACAAAGATGATGCGGCTGCCATGGCGGGCGATCCGGAAGGGGAGCTCTTGAGGCCGTCCGAGGGCCTCGCGGATCGCGCGATGCCGCCAGGGTGGCGCGACCAGGAGGAGGAACCCGCCTCCGCCGGCACCCAGGAGCTTGCCGCCGGCGGCGCCCGCACGCCTCGCCGCCTCGTACCATTCATCCACCGGGCCGCTGCTGATCCCGCATCCGAGCGATCGCTTCAGCTCCCAACCCTCATGCAACAGGGCCGCGAACCGGTCGATCTCCCCTTCGCCGGACAGGGCATGCCGCATCTGGTCGGCCAGTTCCCGCATCGCGCGGAGCACATCCCGGCGATCCGCGGTCGCCTCCGCCTGCCGCTGCAGGATCGCGTTGGCGTCTCGCGTCTGCCCGGTGTAGACCAGAAGGATCTGCCGCTCCAACTCCTCCAGGGTCTCGGACCGGCAGGGGACGGGCTCGACATCCACCGTGTCGTCCGGGTTGAACCGGATGTAGTTCAGCCCGCCGAAGGCCGCCGCGTACTGGTCCTGGCGGCCGATCGGCTTGCCCAGCACGTCGATCTCGATCCGGCAGGACTGCTCGGCCAGGAGCCGGGGGCTGACCATCCGGTGCCGATAGCCGTGCAGCGCAGCCAGCAGGCCCACGGTGAGGCTGCTGCTGGAGCCCATCCCGGTCCCCGCCGGGACATCGCCGATGGTCGTGATCTCCAGCGGCTCGTCGATCTCCACCCGCCGCATCGCCTCGCGCACCAGATCGTGCTGCACCTCGTCGAGCGTGGTGGCGACCTCGGTCCGGGAGTAACTGATGCGGATCGTCGGCTCGAACCGACGGTGGATGGTCACGTAGATGTGCCGGTCGATCGTCGTGCTCAGGACGGCGCCATACTCATGGCGGTAGAACGCCGGCAAGTCCGTCCCGCCCCCGGCGAAACTGACTCGGTAAGGTGTCTGCGAGATGATCACAGGAGCATTTCCTCGGTAATAATCCTCGGTCGACTCTGCCCAACTCCGCCGGCGCGCCCGATGGTTCGGTCCGTCCCGCGGGCCCCGAACTTGCATCGCACGGGTCGCCCGGCTGCGTCCAATCGGATGGGCGCCCGGCCGCCCGTCGGCCTGGAACGGCGATCGGCCTTTCCCGGACCACTCCGCTACTTGCCCGACTTCCTCGCATGGAACTCCGGTAATATGGGCTTCTCGTCGTCCTCTTCTCCCCCGCTCATCTCGGGGTCCAGCCATCGCAGGACCTGCAGCTCCAGCCCCACCAGGACCAGCGCCAGCGGCATCATCAGCCATCCGGATATGTCGTGCGCCCACTCCTTGGCGTGTTCCCCCTTGATATAGTAATAGCACCACCCCGTCGTCACGATCCGGATCATGTTACTGACCATGGCGATGGGCACGGCACTCACCAGCAGGGCGATTCGCTTCCACGTCGCCAGGGGCAGCAACATGACTGTCGCCGTGACCGTGGCGGCCAGGGTCATCAGCATCTTCAGCCCGTTGCAGGCCAGCGCCACATCGAGCGATTTCATGCCTTCGGCGGTCTTCAGGTTGATGATATTCCCCTGCTGGACAACCCAGAATCCCGACAGTTGGAGGAAGAAGTGACTGCCCGTCGCGGCGATACGTTGCAGTGGCAGCGAGACCAATGCGTTGATCGAGTTCGGCAGCGGGAGCATGAAGACCAGGAAGAGGATGGCCGGCCAAGCCCGGCTCACCAGCGACCAACCGCCGAAGGTCCAGGTGAGGCAGGCGATCGTCGGCAGGATGGTCGCGGTCTCGACCCACTGCAAGTTCTGTTCGTAGGCAGCACCTCGTATCGCGAGGATTGCCGCCAGGACCGCCCAACTTATCCAGGATGCGCGGGAGGCATCCTGGGATCGCTCCCAAGGCTTTTCGCTGAGCCGGCGCCATAGCATGAACAGTGCGATGGGAATGATCAGGAATCCGTGCTGGTAGTTCGGATCGTCGTACCAGATTCTGAACAGCTCCCGGAAATTCGGCGCGTAGGTCAAGAAGAGCATCAAGACGACCGCCCCCGCGGCCCACCACCAAGCCCGTGATTGCCGCTGTTCCCAATCCGCCGACGGAGTCCCGCTCGCGCCGGGAGCCACCAGGACCCCTCCAGAATCGGTCGTGATCAGCGTACCACTCCCCGTCGTCGCCATGCTCATCAACCTGTGAATCCTGGTTCTGATCGGTCGCGACTCCGCCGATGACTCGTTTGTGGGGAGCGGTCTCGGCCGCGCGACGCTCGAGTACGAAGCGGCGCGACTTCCCCGATCAATGCGCGGACTCCGTCCCCATGGGTTACACGTGTATGTGCATCCAGTATCCGAATGACGAATCGTTTCAGTCCGATGATCGAAGCCGCGGCCGATGGGATGGGCCGCATCCGCCGCGATTGAATACGTCAATGGCCCTCGGCGGAGCCGCCGCCCCGGAGACCCTGCCCATGACCGGACCGGCTGATGGAATTCTAGATCGCGGCGGAGGGATCCGGTTGGGAGGTCGGGCGCCTGCTGTAGCTGTAACTACCATAGTACGTGTCGGAGTTCCGCATGCCGTTGATCACAGTCCCCAGGATGCAGATGCCCGCGCCGTCGAGCTGGCGGCGTGCTCGTTCCACCTGAGGGAACCGACTGGAATCGTAGCGGACAGCGAGCACCGCACCATCAGCCCATCGCCCCAAGATCAGGGCATCGGGGACCGGGAGGACCGGGGGGGAGTCGATGATCACAAGGTCGTAAATCTGGCGGAACTGGGTGATCAACAGGCCGAGTTTGCGATTCTGAAGCCCGCGGCTCGGGTCCGGGATCGGGGTACCCGCGGGAAGCAGGTGGAACGTGCCCCCCTGGACGGGGATGATGAGATCCGTCGGCGTGAGCTCGTCGCTGGTCAGCAAGTCGCTGAGTCCCGGGCCCTCGGGGACATCGAGCAGCGAGCAAAGCCCCGTCCGGCGCAGGTCGGCATCGATCAGCAGCGTCGACATCCCCGCGTTGCCGCATCGCGCCGCCAATTGGGCCGCCAGCGTCGTCTTACCCTCGCGGCCGATGGCGCTGGTGATCAGCACACATCGACCCTTCGCCAGGTCCGACGGGTTGCCGCAAACGGCGAACCGCACATGGTCGAGTCGCTGGATGAACTGCTCGATCTGGTCGTCCGCCTCCGAGGCACTCCGCTTGCGGATCGAACGCGCCGTCGGCAGCGGCGGGAGGGCATACACCTCGGATTGGACGCGCGTCGAGAGGGCATCGGGGTCGGCGATCCGCTCGGCCCGGATCTCCATCATCAGGAAGAGCCCCAGCACCAGGAACATGATGACCACCGGCGCGACCGCCATGTACTTCAGCCGCTTGTTGTTCGCAGCCTTCATCGGCACCTGGGCCAGGTCGTGCAGTGAGACGCGGTACACGTCCTGCTTGCTCTCGAAGGACAGTTCCTCGAGCTTCTGGCTGATGATGTCCTGCATCTTCAGGAGGCTCGCCAATTCCTGGCTGGCCATGCTCGCATTGAACGTATCGCTGCTCACCACCCTCCTGTCGACTTCCAGGTTCTTGATCCGCTCCGTCAGGGTGGTCTTCTTCTTCTTCAGCTTCTCGAGGCGGACCTGGAAATCGGTGATCTTGGCCTGCCAGGCCTCGGGTTCCTGACTCGTATCCGCATCCGCAGCCAGCAGGATTTGCTTGATCTTATCGTGCCTCTCGTTCCAGAGCTTCTCCCACTTCTGCGTCAGGATTCTCTTGTGCCTTTCGATGCTTTGCTTCGCAGGGTCGTTCGCGAGCCGCACCTTCGACGCGATATCCTGCAACTGCTCTTCCGCCTCGTTCATCTGGTTGACGAGGGAGGCCGCATCGGGATCGTTCAGGAATTCCTCCTCGATCCGACCTTCGAGCTGCCGCTCATTCGGCGGTTGGCTCTCTTGCTCCTGCCTGGCCGCCAGGGTCCGGTTGTATTGCCCCGTGGCGGCTTCGAGATCCGCCTGGGTTTCGAGCAGCTCCATCTCGGTCTGGAGCAGCGTGTTGGTTGCTTGGGTGTACTGGTCTGCGGTGACGGTGGGCAATGCCGACTCGATCCCCTGTTCCTCTTTCTCACCCTTCGATGGCTTGATTTCCGGCCTGACCGGATTGATCTCAACACGACCCTTTTCAAACAGGTCCTTCAGCTCTTTCTTCTTGTCGGAGATTTTCACCGCGAGCGTACCCAACTCCTCGTCCAAACTCTTCTTGAGGGCCTTGTTGGCGGACTTATGATAGTCGTTATGCTGTTCCAGATAGGCATCCACCACCGCGTTGACGATCGCCGCGGCCTCTTCCGGATTCGGGGAAGTCAAGGCGACCCGGATCAGAAAGGTATTCTTCAAGATCTCAACCGTCATATCCTTGCGAAGGTCGGTCTTCGGATCCTCGGATTTGGCGATCATCGGCAGCTTGGAGATCGTGATCCCCGTCGTGGATGGTGGTCTCGCTATGGCGGCATCAAGCACCCGGTCAGTCGTGATCAATTGGACTTGAGTTGCCAGGTAGGGCTGGGAGACCGACGTGTCATTGCTGTCATGCATGCTCGGGCCGAAGAGGTCGGACCGGTTCGGTTGGACCTGGAGCAAACTGACTGCCTCGTAGCCCGGAGCGACGAGACTGAAAATCAAGTAGACCAGCGGAGTTGATACCACTAACCACAAGAGGAGAATCCGCCACCAATGGCGGCTGAGGCCACGGAGGAGGACCTGAGGAGTGATTTGAGGCGTCGACACGCTTGCCAGATCGTGCGTTGGCGCGTAGACCGGTGCCGGTGCTCGGAATGAATCCGGAGAGAATCGGGCCGGGACGTTCGAGTCGGATCTGTCCATGGTGTCCATCGTGAATGTCACTCGACAAAACAGCACGTGTCGGAAAAACTCACTCGATCAGGCGGCCTGTTCACCGAAACCGATGAGATCAACGGGTGCCGCAAGACGGAAACTTCGCAGGACAGGCGTATCAACTCCTACGCGTTTACAGGCCACGCCACCGCCATCCTCGGCGCCAACGCCAAGTGCTCGGAGCAAAGACAAAAGTCGCGAACTCCTTATAGCAAATATGCTTCCCAAAGGTCGTTCTACCCCTCCCCATCCACGTTTTTCTCACGATCTTGATTGCACAAACTTTAATCGACCCTCCCGAGCGTAGTCAAATTAAAATTGCATGAGTGACTATCGACCTCCTCTGAGGATTTCTGTGTTGCTCAATGGCAACACAATAACACCGATTCATTCACAATCGATCCGCCAAATCACCTGATCTGGCAGCATGTTTCGCGTTTATCCCGTCTCTTGGATTATATGCCTTTTATTAGGGGTTGCTTCCTTCCAGGATTTGCTTTATAAAAGCGGGATGAATCCAATGCAGCGCAGTCTGCCATCAATTGGTCGCGCCTGGCCGGATTTCCTTTCTTTAACCTGAAGGGCGGAACACCGTCCCCTGGCCCGAATTTCCGAGAGCACCACGGATCGGAAGCCGATTCGATCTCTTGGCAGCTCATGAATTTCCATCACATGACATTTTTCGCCATGTTTGGCGATTTAGGGCCATGTCAGAAGTCTTCCAATCGCATCATCGATCGAATTTTTTGAGCTAGGCTTCTCCGATTCTACAATAGAGAGGATCTCGCGATGGTCGTCACAGTTTGGAGGCTGCCTGATCATACGACGGTCGGCTAGCCGATCTTGTGACGCCATATCCGTCGATTCGCAGCCTTGGGATAGGGTGTGTCTCACATCGAATCGACCAGAAAAGAGTCCACGATAGGTTCGTCGACTTTTCGAGGAATTCTGGAGTGTACCAATATGGGGCTCCTTGCCTGTGAATCGGGCAAAGGATCTTGTCATGACTACCAGACTCCGATCGGCGCCATTTCGGGTAGAGGGTCGTACTTTTGTACCGACGGATGAGCAGCCACCCGCGGCCAGCGGCTTGAGCCGGCTCGTCCAGGTCGCCTTGGCCCTCTACCTGATACCCGCCTTACTGATCGTGCTCGTTGTGGGGGGATGCGGCATCGTCATTCTGGCGGTCGCACGTGTTGTCACGGCGATCATGTGGGGGCCGGACCGTTGGCCTCGCGCGCCCCTTGGACCGATATCATCCCCTCCATCCGATCTGCGCCTCGACGACCGCCACCCCTGAGCCGAAGCCCGAGGGCAGGCTCAACCAGCGAATATCACGGGCGTGCGCGGCGATCGTGCCACCGGAGAGTCGCGACGTCCGGCTGAGGTATCATGAGAGGACCCGGATTGCGGCCGATCTCGATCAACCAGGCCCTCATGGGAGCTTCTGCGGATCGAGTGCCGGCGATGTCGAGACCGGCTTCGTCTCCACGGTCTTGCCGACTTCGGAATGGGACATTCGATCACTAATCTCTCGGGCTAGCTCGCCCAGGAGTTCTTCGGTCGGACCGTACACCTCATCGCTCGGGACCGAGACGGGCCGATCCAGGAGGATCCTGAACATGGCGGGATGATAACGGAACGACTTCCATCGATCCGCCACATCGGATAGCCACTCTCCGTTATGAAAGAAGCTATGGTAGACCTCCTGATAATAAGCGACTCCACCGACTTTCTTCATGTAAATTGACCATCGATAGCGGACCTTGCCCTCCATGCCGGGCACCGACATTTCTCGATCCGCCGGCCCCTTGACCAGTTGGTAGCCGGCGACCGGATAGCAGATATCGGGCGAATGCGGCCAGACCTGTTCCGCCCGACCATAGATGGCGAGGGCCGATGCCCTATCGCCGTTCTTCTTGTCCAGATAGGTCCGAACGATACTATCACGCGACCCGGCGACTCGAGACACCTTGGAATCGAGTTCGCCGTCCTCCTCCGCCCTCGACATCCAGTTGCCGATGGTCCGAGGCAGCTCACTCAATTGGAAGGGAATCCGGTCGCTCTCCGCGGCCAGGGCCGCGAACTGCCAATCGCGCCAGAACCGGATTCCGCCCGAGATCCCCAGGAGTAGGCAGGCTATGGTCATCCACAACCAGGGCGAACTCGATGCCTTGGCGACGAGGTGTCGAGGTGCCTGGACCGGCTTTCCGTACGAGGGGCTAACCGTTATCAACGTCATGGTATTGACCAGAATGCTGTGGGGAACGGACTCATCCGGGGGCCGGACAGGATTTCATACAGTGAGAGCTCGCACGACCTATCTTGGACATCCACTCTTTTATTCTCCCATAAGAGCGGGCGGAACCTCAAGATACTTCCTCGGTTTTGATACATGTATGACCCTTCCTCGGCCGGTCCATCGGGCGTCGCGCGCCGGGAGGTCTGCCCCGGCTGCGATCCCGGCGTCGGTATCCCTCGGTCAGAATAGAGACTGCTCGGACCTCCTCGGTTACAACGAACGCCGCGATTTTGCGGCCAACGGCCGGCATGGAAACCCTCGCCCCCCCTCGGTTATGATGTGGGCCGCTCGGCCTCGGCCGAATGCCGGTGCGAGAAGCGGACCACTGAGGGGTTGCGACGCATGGCCGCGATTCTGGGGATCTCCGCGTTTTATCACGACAGCGCCGCCGCCCTGGTGGTCGACGGCCGGATCGTGGCCGCGGCCCAGGAGGAGCGATTTACCCGGATCAAGCACGACGCGGCGTTCCCGGCCCGGGCGATCCGCTATTGCCTGCGGGAGGCGGGACTGGCGCCGAGGGACCTGGACTATCTCGCGTTCTACGACAAGCCGCTGACCAAGTTCGAACGGCTGCTCGAGACCTATCTGGCCTACGCCCCGAGGGGGTTCCGCAGCTTTCGATTGGCCATGCCGTTGTGGCTCAAGGACAAGCTGCACATGCGGCGGACCTTGCGCAACGGCCTGGACGGCCCCACCCGCGCCCGGCTGATCTTCACCGACCATCACGAGAGCCACGCCGCCAGCGCGTTCTTCCCCTGCCCCTTCGATCGGGCGGCGATCGTGACCCTCGACGGCGTCGGCGAGTGGACCACCGCCGCCTTCGGCGTCGGCGAGGGCCATCGCATCCGCCTGATCGACCACATCGCGTTCCCCCACTCCCTGGGACTGCTCTATTCGGCGTTCACCTACTATTGCGGCTTCAAGGTCAACAGCGGCGAATATAAGTTGATGGGCCTGGCCCCCTACGGGCATCCGGTCTACCGGGACCTCATCCTCGAACACCTCGTCGACCTCAAGCCCGACGGCAGCTTCCGGCTCGACATGGAATATTTCAACTACTGCCAGGGGCTGACGATGACCGGCCGTCGGTTCCACCGACTGTTCGGCGGCCCGCCGCGCCCCCCCGAGGCCCCGCTGGACCAGCGGCACATGGACCTGGCCGCCAGCATCCAGGCCGTGACCGAGGAGGTCGTGCTCCGGATCGGCCGTCACGTCCGACGGCAGACCGGGATGGACCACCTGGTCCTGGCCGGCGGGGTGGCGCTCAACTGCGTGGCCAACGGCCGGCTGCTCCGCGAGGGCGAATTCGATGACATCTGGATCCAGCCGGCCGCCGGCGATGCCGGAGGTGCCCTGGGGGCGGCCCTGTTCGTCTGGCACCAGCTCCTGGACCATCCCCGACAGCCCGACGGCCGTGACGCCCAGCAGGGGAGCTTCCTCGGCCCCAGCTTCTCGAGCGACGAGGTCGAGCGAGCCCTGGCCGCGCACGGCGCATCCGGACGCCGGTGCGACGACGAGCGCGAGCTGCTCGACCACGTCGCCGCCCTGCTCGCCGACGGCAAGGTTGTCGGCTGGTTCCAGGGGCGGATGGAGTTCGGACCGAGGGCCCTGGGGGCGCGCAGCATCCTGGGCGATCCTCGCTCGCCGGCCATGCAGGCTACCATGAATGTCAAGATCAAGTTCCGCGAGAGTTTCCGGCCGTTCGCCCCGGCCGTGCTGCGGGAACGGGCATCCGAATGGTTCGACCTGAAGCCGGAGCACGAGAGTCCGTACATGCTCCTGGTCGCCCCCGTGCTCGACCGGCGACGGGTCCCGGTCGATGCCGAGATGCTGCGGGTCATGGAGCACGATCCCGACCTGCGGCGTCGGGTCAACGTGGTCCGCTCCGAGATCCCCGCGGTGACCCACGTCGACTACAGCGCCCGGCTCCAGACGATCGACGAGGCGCGCAACCCGCGGTTCTACCGCCTGCTCGAGGCCTTCGATCGACTGACCGGATGTCCGGTGCTGGTCAACACCAGCTTCAACGTCCGGGGCGAGCCGATCGTCTGCACGCCCGAGGATGCCTATCGGTGCTTCCTGGCCACCGACATGGACGTCCTGGTCCTGGAAGACGTCGTGATCGCCAAGGACGCGGCGGCGCGAGAAGCCGGCCTGGAGGCCCGCGAGGCCTACCTGGCCCAGTTCCAGCTCGATTGAGCCGCACTCCGATCCCAAGAGGCCGACGATGCAATGGTCCGATATCCCGTTCGATCCCCCGCGCAAGACCTTGCGGCAGTTCGCCGGGCTCTGGCTGGCGTTCTTCGGCGGGATGGCCCTCTGGCAGGCCCTGGTCAAGGGACACGGGATCCTGGGGTTATCTCTCGCGGCCCTTGCCCTGGCGGGCGGACTGGCGGGCTTGACCCGGCCCGAGTGGTTGCGTTTCATCTACGTCGGCTGGATGATCCTGGCCTTCCCGATCGGCTGGACGGTCTCTCAGGTGATGCTGGCGTTGATGTTCTTCGGGCTGTTCACGCCGATCGGCCTGGTGTTCCGGCTCATCGGCCGCGACCCGCTCCAGCGTACCCGCCCAGCCGGACGGGAATCGTACTGGGAACCCAAGCCGGCGCCCGCCGACTTGAGGCGTTATTTCAAGCAATTTTGATCGAGCCGTCGGCTCCATTCCTGATCGGGACAACGACGATGAGCGAGACGACCCCCAAGACACCGAGCGACTTCGAGAAAGCGGCTGCCGACTCTCAGGGCGAGAGCCTGGCGGCCGAGTTCTGGGCCTTCCTGTCCCAGAACAAGAAGTGGTGGTTGCTGCCGATCGTGATCGTCATGCTCTTGCTGGGCACGCTGATCCTGCTCTCCAGCACCGCCGCCGCGCCGTTCATCTACACGCTGTTTTGAGCGATACGGCGGGTACCCCTGAGATTTTGAGGACCATCTCATGACGACATTGGAACTTTCATTCCCGACGACATGATGGCCTTCATGGAGTATGAGGCGGCCGAGCTGGGCTTCGACACAGCCGGCGAGTACCTCTGTTCGATCATCGGCGAAGTCCAGAAGCGCAAGGCAAAGCAAGACCTCGAGGCCAAGCTTCGGGAAGGGTTAGAAGGGCCGTCGGTCCTGATGACCCGCGAGGATTGGGACGAAATCCGACGCGAAGCGCTCGAACGACTGGCATCCGAGCGATCTTCGCGGTAATGCGAATTCCGCCGCTTATTTCGCCTTCCCCTGATTGGCGACGGCCGCCGCGGCCCTGGCGACCTCCTCGGGATCGCCGAGGTAATAGTGGCGGATCGGCTTGAGCTGGTCGTCGAGCTCATAGACCAGCGGCACTCCCGTGGGGATGTTCAGCCCGACGATCTCCTCGTCGCTGATCCCGTCGAGGTACTTCACCAGCGCCCGCAGGCTGTTGCCGTGGGCGGCGATGATCACTTTCTTGCCGCTGTTGATCGTCGGCACGATGGCCTCGTGCCAGTAGGGGAGGAACCGCGCGACGGTGTCCTTGAGACATTCGGTCACGGGGAGCTCGGACGGGCTCAGCTCGCGGTAGCGGGGGTCCGTGCCGGGATACCGCGCGTCCGATTTCTCGAGGGCCGGCGGCGGGATGTCATAGCTCCTGCGCCAGGTCAGGACCTGGTCGTCGCCGTATTTCGCCGCGGTCTGGGCCTTGTTCAGACCCTGGAGGGCCCCGTAGTGCCGCTCGTTGAGCCGCCACGAGTGCTCCACGGGGATCCACATCAAGTCGAGTTCGTCGAGCGTGATCCACAGCGTCCGGATCGCCCGCTTCAGGACGGAAGTGAACGCGACGTCGAACGTGAACCCCTCGGCCTTCAAGAGCTCGCCGGCCCGTTTCGCCTCGGCCTTGCCCTGGTCGGACAGGTCGACGTCGGTCCAGCCGGTGAAGAGGTTTTCCTTGTTCCAGATGCTCTCGCCATGACGCAGGAGGACAAGCTTGATCATGCGAACTTCCCGTGATTCCACGCGATTTCTCCCAGGACGACTTCGTCGCATTGTCCATTCTGACGCCGCGACGGTCAACCGTGCCTGGATCGGTCGATGCCCCGATGACCCGCGAACCACGCTCTGGAATCTGGAATCTGGAATCTGGAATCTGGAATCCGCAATCCTCTACGAGGCTGGTTCCGTTGCGATAGGATGATTGGTCTCTGTCCCGAAAGCCAGGATCCCAAATCGAGAGGAAAGGCCAGCCGCGTATGGACGAGATCCCTCGCACCGATCGGACGACAGTCCGCCGCCTCCCCGCTCGCGGCGCCTACGACCGCGCGCTGATTCACTCCATCCTCGACGAGGCGCTGATCTGCCATGTGGGCTTCGTCGCCGACGGGCGGCCGTTCGTGATCCCGACGATCCACGTGCGGCTGGGCGATCGGCTCTACCTCCACGGTTCGCCGGCGAGTCGGATGCTCAAGGCGATGGCCGGCGGTGTGGAGGTTTGCATCACGGTCACGATGGTCGACGGCCTGGTCCTGGCCAGGTCCGCCTTCCACCACTCGATGAACTACCGCTCGGTGGTCCTCTTCGGCGAGGCCCGCGCGGTGGACGACCCGGACGAGAAGGCGCGGGTGCTCCAGGTGCTGGCCGAGCACCTGGTCCCGGGGCGATGGCGCGACATCCGGGTGCCTACGACCGGCGAGCTCAAGGCGACTTCGGTGCTCTCGATTCCGATCGACGAGGCGTCGGCCAAGGTCCGCACGGGCCCTCTGGTGGACGACGAGGACGACTACGCGATGCCGACCTGGTCGGGTGTCTTGCCGCTGTCGATCAAGGCCGGCGAGCCGGTCCCATGCCCGCGCCTGCTGCCCGGCCTCGAGTTGCCCGAATATGCCAGCTCCTACCCCGGGCCTGGGGACGGCTCGCGGGGCGATTGAGGGCTGATGTAACACGGGCGATCGTTCACTCGATGTCCTTCTTGGCAGGTTGTGGGGCGCTCGGCGATGAGTCCTCGGGCGGTGGAGGAGAGACGGGCGGCAGGTCGTCGGCGGGTGCCGGACCGACGGCCGGCGGAGTGGTCGGCAACGCGTTGTTGGGGGCGGGGCTTACGCCGGCCGGGGCAACGGGTGGCGTCGAAGCTGCGGCCGTGGCGGATGCCGTCGACGGGATGTTCGTCGCCACCATGTAAACGGTCGCCTGGAGCAGCCCACCGGCGGTCACGAGCATCATGGTCAGGAACGAGAAGAAGATCGCCTCGCAGGTCTTCTTCCACCAATCGCGCCGGGGCCCCCTCGACATGCCGGATTTGACAAACCTCCGGGCCAGCATGGGGAGGGTGACGGTCGCGGCGAAGGTCCCCTGACACCAGTACCGGATCGCGCGCTCGTACTGGGCCTCGCCGATCCAGATCAGCGACAGGCAGCCGACGCAGGCCAGCGTGACCTGGAGCATGGTCTGGACGGCCGAGTGCTCCTTCCAGGAGCCGAGGGCCACGGCCGTCAGGGCGATGGCCAGGAGGAACAGGCTCGGGACGTCGAGATTCCATCCCGGCGGGATCGGGGACCCGTCCATGAGATGCTGGATCTTGACGAACAGGGCCATGGCCGCCGCCGACATGAGCACGAACATCATGATCGTACCCATCGAGAACCGGATCATGCGGATCAGCTTCATGGCCTCGCTCTCAGTCTCGGTCGCGGTAGACGTTTCGTCGATGCCCGATGCGAACGACCAGCACGATCAACTCATCATCTCGAACCGCATAGATCACGCGATAGTCGCCCACGCGAATGCGATGCAGAGCGTCCTGCCGGGCCTTCTATTCTATGACATGTCGTCCGAGAGAGTAGACTGAACCACAGAAGGCGGATTTCCCGAGTCTTGTACAAATTCCTATTGGTGGGATTGAATATGATCAGGGTGACAACCAGCAAGGCGCGGCAGGAATTCGCTCGAGTGCTGAGAAAGGTCAAGCAGGGAAAGCGGTTCCTCCTGGAGAAGCACGACAAGGCCGTGGCCGCGATCGTCTCGGTCGAGGACCTGGCCCTGCTGGAAGCGATCGAGAACCGGCATGATCTCGAAGCCGCGCGGCGCGCCTTGGTTGATGTCGCCGAGAAGAGTGCTATTCCCTGGGAGCAAGCCGAAGCGGAGCTCGACCGGCTTGATGCCCAGGAAGCGGCCCAGGACACGGATATCTGACCATTTCGTGCGGGACTCGCGATCTTCGCCTTCCGAATCCAAGGACGCCATCCTCGGATGTCTTGGCGTTCGCCGGAGCGTGGACATAGAATTGATGTGCGGCATCCGGCCCCGGACCGGTCGAGTCGACCGGGCGTTTCTTACGGGGCCCAGGGGTTGGCACTTCGGCCGGGGAGATCTCACGTGCGCGTCGTAGACATTTCGACTGCGGCCCTATGCTGTGCCGCGGTGTTCGTCGCTGGTTGCGCAGAGCAGCCCGCTACCAATGGGGTCTCATCCGGAGGGGGTACGCCCGCCAAGCACGAGAGTGCGATCCGGATCGATCCCGGCCCGGATGCCCCGAAGCGGGCCCAGGCGGCGTTGATCAATGCGAAGCCCGGCGATGTCATCGAATTCGGCGCGGGTCGGTTCGACTTCCGCTCGACGCTCTCGCTCGACGTCAGCGGCGTGACCGTCCGCGGCCAGGGTCCGGACAAGACGATTCTCTCCTTCAAGGATCAGGGGCAGGGGACCGGCGGGGAGGGCCTGCTCGTCACCAGCAAGGAGAACGTCACCCTCCAGGACTTCGCCGTCGAAGACGCACGGGGCGACGCGATCAAGGCCAGCGGGACCAGGCGGATCGTCTTCCGCAACGTCCGCGCCGAGTGGACCGGCGGGCCGAAGGAGACCAACGGCGGATATGGGTTCTATCCCGTCATCTGCACCGACGTGGTGATCGAGGACTGCACGGCCATCGGCGCCTCGGATGCCGGCATCTACGTCGGCCAGTCGGAGAACATCATTGTCCGGCGCAACCGGGCCGAGAAGAACGTGGCGGGCATCGAGATCGAGAACTCGACCCGGGCCGACGTCTCCGAGAACCTCGCCACCGACAACTCCGGCGGCATCCTGGTCTTCACGATGCCCGACCTGCCGAAGAAGGACGGCCGCCACTGCCGCGTCTACAAGAACCGGGTGCTCGCCAACAACCACGAGAACTTCGCACCCAAGGGCAACACCGTGGCCGGCGTCCCGCCCGGCACCGGCATCATGATCATGGCCAACGACCAGGTCGAGGTCTTCGACAACACGATCGAGCACAACCAGACCGCGGGCCTCTCGGTCGTCAGCTACCTGATCATGGACAAGCCAATGACCGACCCGAAGTACGACCCCTTCTGCGAGGCGATCCACGTCCATGACAACCGATTCGCATCCAACGGCGATAAGCCGGCCGGGGCGCTCGGCGAGCTGCTGACCAAGGCCATGAGTACCCCGCTGCCCGACATCCTCTATGACGGAGTGGTCGACCCCAAGAAGGTGGTCGGCGGCAAGCTCCCCGACGACCTGGCGATCCGCATCCACGACAACGGCAAGGCCGGCTTCGCCAACTTCGACGCCCCCGGCCTGAAGGCCGCCGTCCAGACCGGCAAGGCGCCGAACATCGTCCGCGACCTCAAGGCTTATGAAGGTCCGTCCAGGGCGCTGGATGCGGTCGCGATCGAGGGCTTCAAGTGAGCAAGCCATCCCCGATCCGGAGCGAGAGCGTTGGGCGCGGGTCTCCCGACCCTGCCCATGGCGAGAGCGTTGGGCGCGGGTCTCCCGACCCCGCCCATGGCCAGATTGCTCACCGCGGCTGGCTCAATGCCTTCGCAGCCTGGGTATGCGTGCTCCAGGCGGTCACCTCTGGCTGTGGCTCGCGGTCCGCACCCGAGACGGCGCCGACCCCGGTCCCGGTCGCGGAGTCGTCGCGGCCGTTCGAGAAGCTTTCGCAATACGGGCTCTTCGCGGGCGAACCGGCTGCGCAGGTGCCGGCCGATGGGGTGATCCCCTACGATCTCAACTCGGCGCTCTTCAGCGATTATGCCGAGAAATTCCGGTTCATCAAGCTGCCGGCGGGCCGGACGGCGTCCTACCGCGACGTTGATACCTTCGAGTTCCCCGTGGGCACGGTGATCGCCAAGACGTTCGCCTACCCGCGCAATGCGCGCGACCCGTCGCAGGGGCGTCGCCTGATCGAGACGCGCATCCTCAAGCGAGAGCCCGACGGCTGGGTCGGTTTGCCGTACGTCTGGAACGCGGCGCAGACCGAGGCGACCCTCGACGTCGCGGGCGACACCGTCGACGTGAGCTGGATCCACTCCGACGGCCGTCCGCGGACCAATAACTACATCATCCCCAATAGCAACCAGTGCAAGGGGTGCCACAAGTCCGGCGAGGTCATGACGCCGATCGGCCCGAAGGCGCGCCACCTCAACCGCGACTTCGCGTACCGCGAGGGCCGCGAGAATCAGCTCGCCCACTGGGGCCGTCTCGGTGTCCTGACCGGGGCACCATCCCCGAATGAGGCGCCCCGACTGGCTGCCTGGGATGACCCGAAGAGCGGCACCCTCGACGCACGCGCCCGCGCCTGGCTGGAGATCAACTGCGCCCACTGCCATAACCCCGATGGCCCGGCGCGCAACAGCGGGCTGGACTTGCTCGCGAGCCAGCGCAACCCGACGGCCTTCGGCGTCTCCAAGGTCCCGGTGGCCGCCGGCCTGGGCTCGGGAGGCCGGCAATACGACATCGTCCCCGGCCAGCCCGACCAATCGATCGTGGCCTATCGGATCGCCTCGACCCACCCGGGCGTCATGATGCCCGAACTGGGCAAACGCCTGGTTCATGAGGAAGGCGTGGCGCTGGTCCGGCAATGGATCGCGGCGATGGCCGATTCGAAGTAAGCTCCGAGGCAACCCGGCGAACGCCAAGCATCTCGCCGGCCCCCGTGCTCCGCGGCTCCCGGCCGACCGGCCGGCCCGATCCCAACGATCGGGTCCCGAGCGGCGCGACCGTCCCCCCGTCCGGCGTTCGTCGGCGAGGAAACACCCTTCTCGATCGATCCATCCTGATGGAGAATTCGTAGGAGAGAGGAAAGCCGACCGTAGATGAGGCGTTGTCTGAACACCGGGCGATCACCGATCGAGGAATCCGCCGAGTTCCCCATGCGGATTCGCGTTGCCTACAACAAAGAGCCATCCCCATGAGATCGCCGCAACTCGACGGAGCCGCGATTTCCCGGAAGGTGCCCGGCCGGGCATCGGGAATCGCGGGCTCCTCCGGTCGATCGGCCGTCTTCGAGTCAACACGAGATTCCTTCATGCATCGACAACGGATTACCCGATTCCGTCCCGACATCGAGCGATTGGAAGGGAAGCAATTGCTCAGCGCCAGTCCGTTGACGACCCACGTGGCGCACCCCGATGCCGAGGCGAAAGTCCCGGCCCTCCACTCCGACGCCAGCCTGAAGGGGCATCGGGCCGCGGTCGAACTCGCCAGGAAGCAATCGACCCTGCCCATCCGGTTCCTCGCGTTCCGCATCACGAATACGAGCAGCCCGCTGACAGTCAACCTGAAACCTCCCTTCCAGCAGGTCCTGGTGCAATCGAAACAGCCGGTGCCCGGGCAGGTCTACAACATCCTCTACGTCGCCGTGAAGAACGGGACGGCCCAGACCTTCACCGCGAGCAACGGGTTCACGGTGAGGCTGACGAGCCAGTCCAAGGCCCACGCGTATCCGATCCTCACGGGGAATGAGCAGTGGAAGCCGGATCAATGGTTCGTCTTCTACGTCTTGACCAAGAAATACTATCCCGTGTCGGAGGTCGCCGGGGGATTCCAGCTCAATCTCGGCGGCGCGTCGTCGACGCTGGTGCCGGGCCCGTCGGGGATCTTCCTGAGGGTCAAGTACGATCCCGCCAAGTTCGCCGGCACGCTCAACTGGATCGTGGCCTATGGCCCGGGCGCCCAGGGGGGCGCGGGCCCGAAAGTCGGCCTGCCCGACACCGCAATCAACGAGATCGTCGCCGCCAATACCCACCGCATCGATTACGCCGGTCATTTCTGATCGAAGCCCAGTGCAACCGGCCGCTCGCGCCCGTCTCGCTCCGCGCGGACGGCATCGAGCGTGGTCGCGCGAACCAACGCGACTTCAGCGGCCGGGATCTGCGGATTTTGACTGTCCTTTGTCCGGTGCCGGTCGGCGCGGAGCCGCCTTTCGATCGATTGCTCCATCCTCCCGGAGAATCTGTGATATAGAAAGAAAAGTGGAACAGGATGCAGACTCATCAGGAGACCGGGCGGGCATCGATCGAGGGCCCCCACCGAGTTCCCCACGCGAACTCGTAGGACTCCCAGGGAAGGATCATGCCGGTCCGATCGCTGCTGCGCGGTGGTGGCAGGATCTCCGCGCCCGAGCCCCGCCCGGCATCGCCGATCTCGCGCCTTGCCGGCCGGAGCGGCCATCTTCGAGCCAATGAGAGGTACTTTCATGCACGGACGCCGGCTCAACAGATTCCGTCCGGGTCTCGAGCGATTGGAAGCGATGCAGTTGCTCAGCGCCGGTCCGTCGATGCCTCGCGTGGCGCACATCGATGCCGAGATCAAAGCCCCTGCCGTCCACTCGGCCGCGACCTCGGAGGCGCACGGGGCCTCGACCGAACTCGCGAGGAGGAAGACGACGGAGCCCTCCCGGTTCCTCGCGTTCCGCATCACGATCACGAGCTATCCGTTGACAGTCAACCTGGTGCCTCCCTTCAAGCAGGTCCTGGTCCAGAATCGCCAACCGGTACCCGGACATGTCTACAACGTCCTCTACGTCGCCGTGAAGAACGGGACCAAGCAGACCTTCACCGCGGGCAACAAGTTTACCGTGAGACTGACCAGCCAGACGAAGGCCCACGCGTATCCGATCCTCACGGGTAACGAGCAGTGGAAGCCGGATCAATGGTTCGTCTTCTACGTCCTGACCAACCGGTACTACCCGGTATCCTATGTCGCCGGGGGATTCCAGCTCAATCTCGGCGGCGCGTCGTCGACGCTGGTGCCGGGCCCGTCGGGGATCTTCCTGAGGCTCAAATACGATCCCGCCAAGTTCGCCAAGACGCTCGACTGGATCGTCGCTTATGGCCAGGGCGCGGAGTTGGGCAAGGGCCCGCCAGCCGGGATGCCGGATACGGCCATCAACGAGATCATCGCCGCCGATGCCAACCGCATCGATTTCGCCGGGCGGTTCTGATCGAATCCCCGGACCTCGACGCCGCGGACAAGGCCGCCTCGCGAGCCTTGACCAGTGCACGGTCTCCCGACGATCAGGAGCCACCGGCGATCATCGGGTCGCCGGGGGCGGCCCATTGCCCACCGGGGGAAGGAATTGCGGACGGACCGTGTCCACCGGCTGGATGTTGCCGGCCGGCCGGAGATACGTGATCTCCCGCGCGGGATAGCCCAGCGCGTGGAACAGGTCGAATTGCGCCCGGTTGTACTCGGCCACCGTGGCGAAGTATTCCTCGAAGGCCACATACAAGAGCTGGAGCGCATAGACCGCTTGCTGCGGCCGGTTGACCAGGACCAGGAGGTTGCCGAAACGGCTGGTCTGCCCCAGGCCCTCCATTTGCCCGTTGAAGGTGATGAGGCCCGTGCGCAGGGAGCGATCGGCCTGGAGGACCCGCGCCGTCGCTGACTGCGCGCGGGCCAGGGCTCGGTTCACGTCCGCGGCTACCATGTCCTGGGCCGTGCGGAGGTCGATGATGGCCTCCGATTGCTGGCCCCGTTGCCTCTTGATCCGCGCGAGGTTTCCGATCCCGAAGCCTTCGAGCTGCCACGTGAGCTGGACGCTGACGTCGTCGCGGCCCGTCCACTGGTTGAGGCTGCTGTTGGGGCCCAGCCCGAAGAGCCCCCCCTGGATTAACATGCCGCCGGGCGACTGGAAGCCGGTGAGCGCGATGGTGGGGAGGAATATGCGGGCCTGCTCCCTTCGGATCGCATAGTCCGCCGCCTTGACCATCGCGTGGCGCGAGGAGAGATCGGGCCGGTTGGTCAGGGCGATCGGCATCAGCTCCTCGAGCGACCGACCGGGGTCGATCAGGGTGATCTGGACGTGGTCGCGCTCCAGCGGCTCGACCACGGCGCGGGGGTCGAGCCGGAGGACCTCCGTGAGGTTGGCACTCTGGACGCGCCACTGCTGCCGCGCCGAGACGGCGCGCTGCTCGAGGTCGGCGAGCATGTTCCGCGCCCGATCGACCTCGAACGGCTGGGCCAGGTCGCGGCTCAGGGTCGCGATGCGATCGACCAGGTCGCGCCCCCGCTCGACGCAGTAGAGCGATCCGGCGTACATGCCCCGATACTGGTGCACCTGGAAGTAGGCGTCGGCGGTGCGGAGCACGGCGTCGTTCTTGGCCGACTGGACGTCCCATTGCCGCGCGTTGAGGACCTGCCGCGCCACCAGGGGCTGGTAGATGACATCGGTCGTGGAGATGATCCCGTACAGGGCGGCACCGCCGTAGAAGAAGTTCACGCTCGGCGCGGTCATGACGCCCTTGTTGAAGTCCGGGCCGCCGCCGTCGTGGCGGAGATAGTCGGCGGAGACGTTGAGCGTGGGGATCCAGAGGACCTTGGCCTGGGTGAGATCGGCCTCGGCAACCCAGACGCTGGCCTGCGCCGCGGCGACGATCAGCGGCCGGGCGTCGGAGAGCCGCAACGCCGTCGCCAGGTTGATCGGGAACCGGACCTCGTTGGGACCGATCGGCGCGGGTTTGAGCTCCGCGCTGCCCGACAGGGGAGAAGGTCGCATCGTCGCCGAGTCGCTCACCGTCGGCGCGCGGGTCGAGGGCCCTTGAGACGGGAGGGCCGGCGGCAAGTCGCGGACCGCCTGGCCTACTCGGGAGTTGACAGCCGCCGACGAGGTCGACGGCGGGATGGGGGATGGCAACGACCCGTGCCCCCGTGCTGTCGCGTGGACGGCGGGCACGGCCAGCTCGGGCAGGTCCAGGCCACTCCGCTTCATGAAGCGTGCGATGGCGGGGGACACCGTCGACGCCGGCACGGGCGCACCCTGCGCGCGCGGTGAAGGGTCCTTCGTCTCCGTCTCCGTCGCCGGGGACTGGGCCGCGAACGCGGCGCGCTCGACCCAGGGGAGTAGTGCGGCCACGATCAGCATCCATGGCCAGACGGAACGTTCCATCATGCGAATCCCACTCCATTCACCGACGTCCCCAAGAGCGCCATCGGGATGGCTGCCGTTCATCGGGTTGCCGGGGGCGGCCCGTTGCCTACCGGGGGCAGGAACTGCGGCCGGGCCGTGTCCACAGGCTGGATGTTGCCGGGCGGGCGGAGATACGTGATTTCCCGGGCGGGATAGCCCAGCGCGTGGAATAGCTCGAACTGAGCCCGGTTGTACTCGGCCACCGTGGTGAAGTATTCTTCGAAGGCCCTGTGCAAGAGCTGGAGCGCATACACCGCCTCCTGCGGCCGGTTGACCAGGACCAGGACGTCGCCGAATCGGCTGATCTGCGTCAGGCCCTCGAAGTTTCCGTTGACGGTGATGATGCCGGTGCGCAGGGTGCGATCGGCGAGGAAGACCCTGGCGGCCGCCGACTGCAGCCGCGCCAGGGCCCGGGTCACATCCGCCGCCACCATGTCCTGGGTCTTGAACAGATCGATGATGGCCTGCGACTGCTGACCCCGTTGCCGCTTGATCATCGCAAGGTTCCCGAACCCGATATTCTGGAGCTGCCAGAGGGGCTGGATGCTGAAGTCATCACGGCCCGTCCACTGGTTGAGGCTGGTATTGGCGCCGAAGCCGAAGATCCCGGCCTGGAGCTGCTCCATGGGAGTCTGGAAACCGTTGAGCACGATGCTGGGGATGAATGGGCGCGCGATCTCCCGGCGGATCGCCGCCTCCGCCGCCTTGACCAGCGCCTGGCGCGAGGCCAGCTCGGGCCGGTTGGTCAGAGCGACGGACATCAGGTCTTCCAGCGACCGGCCGGGGTCGATCAGGGTGATCTGCACATGATCGTGCTCCAGCGGTTCGACCACGGCGCGGGGTTCGAGCCGAAGGACTTGCGTGAGGTTAGCGCTCTGGACGCGCCACTCCTGCCGCGCCGAGACGGCCCGCTGCTGGAGGTCAGCCAGCATGTTCCGGGCTCGCTCGACTTCGACCTCCGGGACCAGGTCGTGGCTCAGAGTGGCGATCCGATCGACCAGCTCGCGCCCCCGCTGGACGCAGTAGAGCGTCCCGGCGTACAGCCCCCGTTGCTGGTGCACCTGGAAGTAGGCGTCGGCGGTTCGGAGCACGGCGTCGTTCTTCGCCGACTGGATGTCCCAGTGCCGGGCGTTGAGGACCTGCCGTGCGACCAGGGGCTGATAAATGGCATCGGTCGTGGAGATGACCCCAAGGCCGGGCCCCGTCAGGCCGCCGCCGGCGTAGAAGAAGTTCGTGCTGACCGCGGTCAAGATGCCCTTGTTGAAGTCCGGGCCGCCGCCGTCGTGACGGATATAGTCGAAGCCGAGGTTGAGGGTGGGGAGCCAGAGGACCTTGGCCTGGGTGAGGTCGGCCTCGGCGACCCAGACGCTGGCCTGCGCCGCGGCCACGATCAGCGGCCGGGCGTCGGAGAGACGCAGGGCGGTCGCGAGATTGATCGGGAAACGGACCTCGTTCGCCATCGGCGTCGGCATCGGGAGCTTTACGCCCGTGTCGAGAGGGCTCGTGCCCGCCGGCAAGAGGCCCTCCGGAGGCTCGGGGGCCACCGGACCCCGCAAGGGGGGCGGCGCCGGCCAGCCTCTCCGGTCCGGCTCGGCGGGGACGACCGACGGGGGTGACGGCGACGGCGACGGCGGACCGGGCGACTGGGCCGCGCAAGAGGCGAATCCGATCCAGGAGAGCAGCAGGCTCCCAGCGAGCATCCATGCCCAGGTGGATCGTTCCATCGCTTCTGCCCTCGAGATTCACGGGATCCGCGATACCATGGTGGTATCGGCCGCTCCGGCAAGACCGGATCACGGGATTTATCGGCCCGGAGCGGTCGTCCGGATGATGGCGGATCTAGCGGAAGGGCGGGATTTCCGGAATTCGGGCGCGGCCCGCGATTGCGACGAGTCGCGACGTTCGCCGGTCAGGCCGGCGCACGTCCGGACGCGGGTCAGGATTTCTTCGTGGCCTCCAGTTCCTGCCGCCACCTCATCGCCTTGTCCGGCTTGCCCCAGGCCTCGTAAAGCTTCACCAGGCGTTCGAGTGCCTTGGTGAGGCGGGGCTTGTCCTGGGATGGGATCGTGCCCTCATGTTGTTTCATGCCCTCATAGCCCGAGAGCAACATCGGCTCGGCATCGGCGAATTTCTTCTGGTCCGCGAGTGCCTCGCCGAGGATCGACATCGTGTCGAAGGTCGTCCAGCCGTCGTGCTCGTTCTTCTGGCGGATTGTCAGGCACTCGCGCAGTTTCAACTCGGCCTCGGCGGGGTTGTTCTGCGAGAGCAGCATCGATCCGCGGACGGCCAGCGCGGAGGCGTAAGCGGGTGAATTGGGATTGCGGGCAAACAAGCGGCCGGCCTCGGCCGTGCGGCCGGCGAGCCGGTACGCGACGGCGAGCTGGTTGCGGCATTCGGCCGTGTCGGGGTGATCGACCCCTTGCATGGTCTCCCGCAACGCCAACGCGCGCTCGTATTGCTGGACCGCCCGCGCCGGCTCCCCCAGGCTCGAGTAGGCCAGGCCCAGCATCTCGCGGACCGATGCTTCGGCCATCGGCCGATCCGCGAACACCCCGGCGACCTGCGATTCGGCCGCATCCACCGCCTGGCGCAGCGTCACGTCCTTGCCCTTGCCCCCGGCCCCGGCCCAGAAGGCCTCCGAGAGCGACATGTCCCCCGATCGGCCAGCCGACAGCAGGTTCTTCTTGAAGAAATCCAGGATCGCCTTCGTGTCTCCCTCGGAACGCCGCGCCGCCTTCTCCGACGCCCAGGCCCGATCGCGCTCCTTCAACGCGTTCTTCAACTCCGCCTCCGCCTGCCGGGTCTCCGCCTTGGCCGTGTCCTCTCCGGCCGAATCGGAAGCCGAGTCCTTGCTCGCGGACTTCTGATCGCCCGACTTGGCCGACCCGAAGAAGTGCCAGTAGCCCCAGGCGCCGGCGGCGCCGCAGGCCAGCGCCACGAGGCCCGGGAGCAGCAGCGTGCGTGTGAGAGAGGGTGCCTGGGCCGATCGGCCACGCTCGTCCGCGCGGCGTTCGCCGGCCCCGTCCCGATCGTCGTTGCGGTTCTGCATAGGATCGGATCGATCTTTCTTGGTGTGTCGGACCTGCCCTGACCGGCCCTCGCGGCCTTGCTCTTGCTCGCTCTCGTTCACAGGTCAGCCTCCGGTCTTGGGGCCGGTCTTCGAATCGGCTCCCGTCGCGTCGGACGTCGTCTTTGCAGATTCTCCTTCGCTCGGTGCCGGTGCGTCGACCAGCCGCACGCGAGCGCCCTCGGTGAGGGTCGACAGCTTGGTGCCCATGAGTACCGGTTCCGAGGCGTCGATCGGTACCCAATGCTCCTTCGTGCCGGGGGATTTCGAATCGATGTGGCGATTGGTGACCTCGACCCACTCTTCATCCGTGACGCCCGTCTGGATCTCGGTGCGCCGCGCCTTGCCGTTTTCATATCGCCAGACGAAGGTCTTCCCGCCGGCATAAGTGAGGGCCGACTTGGGCAGCGCCCGGACATCGGGGCGCTCGACGACGATCTCGCCGTAGGCATACATCCCCGGCAGGATCTGGCTACCGGGATTGGGCATGTCGATCTCGGCACGCATCGTACGGCTCCTGGTGTTGAGGGCCCAGGAGAGCCGCGTCACCGATGCCGGCAGCCACTCGTCCCGGTAGGCCCAGAGCTTGACGCGCGCCTCCGACCCGATATGGATGAAATTGGCATCCCGCTCGGGGACATCGACGAAGATCCGGATGATGTCCGTGCGATCGACCACGTAGATCGGCGCGGCCTTCTCGCCGGGCGACAGGTCGGGAGAGCGCATCTCGGCCGTGGGGTCGCCGCTGCTGGGCAGGACGAAGTCCCAGGTGTTGGCATTCCGGGCCACGATGATGCCGTCGTAGGGCGCCAGCAGCTTGAGGTAGCCCACCCACGCCTCGAGCCGCCTCGCCTCGCTGTTGGCCACGCCGAGGTCGGCGATGGTGACCGCGACGTTGACCTCAGCCCGCGCCAATCGGGCTTCGGCGGAGAGCAATTCCGCGTCCGCCTTGGCGATCGACGCCTCCGCCGCGTCCCGCGCGGCGATGTTCGACTTCCACTGATTGGTCGACTCGAGCAGGATCTGGGGGTCGACCACGGTCCGGTTGACCTCGCGGGAGAGCCGACGGACCTGGATGTCCCACCGCTCGACCTCGGCCTGGTACTTGCCCAGGATCGACCGGGCCTCGTCGAGCCGCGCCCGCGCCGCCTTGACGTCGGCCGTGGCGACCAGCACGTCCTTCTGGGCCAGCCGGACCCGCTCCTTGTCGTACTCGACGGTCGCCTTCTTCGTCCCGAACAACTCGCGCATCTCGGGCACGAACAGGTCGGCGAGCACGTCCCCCTTCCGCACCTTGTCCCCGATATCCACGTTCCACTTCTCGATGAACGCCGTCACCTTCGGATAGATCGACGTACGCTCATAGCTCTGGGTGAAGCTCGGTTGCCCGACGACCCGGGTGATCTTCCGGAGTTGCGGATGGACCACCTGGAGGACCGGAGGCTTCGTGACGCTCGGGGCCGTCTTCTCCTCCTTGGAGCAGCCCGAGACCGCGAGCGCGGCCACGAGCCAGAACCGATGTGCCGGCCGGATCCTCATCACGGGGCCTCCTCTTCGTCTTCGTCCGCCGTATGCTCGTCGCCACCGTCCTCGCGGTCGCCGCCGTTGGCGCGGGCATAGACATGAGGGTCGTAGTGCGCGCTCTCGGGGTTGTCCGGGAAGAGCGAGGCCGAGCGGTGTACCTTCCGGCCGATCACCAGCGCGAAGATCGAGGGGAGCACCAGCAAGGTGGCGAACGTGGACATCACCAGCCCTCCGATCACCGCCCGGCCGAGCGGGGCCTCCATCTGGCTGCCGCGCTCCAGCGCCAGCGCCATCGGCACCATGCCGGTGGACATGGCGCAGGCCGTCATCAAGATCGGCCGCACGCGTTCGCTGGCGCCCTTGATGGCCGCCTCGGTCGAAGGTTTGCCCGCCTTCCAGTGCTCGTCCATGAACGTGACCATCATCACCGAGTTGGACACGGACACCCCCAGGCACATGATCGAGCCCATGAACGACTCGATGTTGAGCGTGGTATCGGTGAAGTAGAGGACGGTCACGATGCCGACGAGGACTCCCGGAACGGCCCCGATCGAGATCAGGGCCAGGCGCGGGGATTGGAAATAAGCCGTCAAGAGGATGAGGATGACGAACACGGCGACCGCCAGCCCGATCCCCAGCGCCTCAAACATCTGGGTCATCGACGGCAGCGAGCCCATCTCCTCCACGCGCACGCCTCGGAGCGGCTCCCCGGCGTCCTTGACCGCCTTGCGGACCTGCTTCGCGGCCCGGCCAAGATCCTCGCCCTCGACGTTGGCGATCACGGTCAGGTAGCGCTGCGACATGTCGCGGTCGTACTCGCCGGGCCGCGCGCTCGTGTGAACCCGGCCGTCCTTCAACACGTCGCGGACCATCAGGGGGACATAGGGGTTGACCGACTCCAGCGGCAACTCCTCGATATCTTCCGGCTTGTCCATCCGCAGGGGCGGCACCTGGATTTGCACCAGGTAGTCGAAGCCGGTCTTCACGTTGATCCAGTAATTGAGGTTCGAGAAACGGGTCGAGGCGGTCGCCATGACGAGGGCGCGCTTGACGTGCTCGGGGGTGATGCCGATCAACCCCGCCAGCTCGCGGTCGATGTCGACCTCGACCGTGGGGTAGTCGAGCGTCTGTTCGAAGCCGATATCGCGGAGGAAGGAGATTTTCCTCATCTCGCCGGCGATGGTTTCCGCGTGCTTGCGGACCTCGTCATAATCGGTTCCGATCACCCGGACCGCGATCGGCTTCGACGAGCCGAAGCTCATGACCTGGCTCACGATGTCGCCCGGCTCGAATCCGAACGTGGACTTATCCGCTTCTTGCCGCGCCTCGTCCTTGGGCAAGCCCCCGGCCCCCCCCCCCCCGCTCCAACCGTTGGGCCAGCCACGGGACCACCCGCTCGGGCAGGACCTTGCGCAGCCGCTCGCGAAACTCGTCGAGCTTGATGCCGCTGTCTTCCTTCAACTTGATGCGCAAATAGCCGTCGTCCGGCCCGCGCATGAACAGCACCATGTTGTCGATGCCGAAATTCGGCGCGACCTGGCCGACGAAGCCCATGGTGATCGAGATGTTCTCGGTCCCAGCCTCTTGCTCGATCTCCTGGAGGCACTTGATCCCCATCTCCCGCGTCAGCTCGTAGCTCGACCCCGCCGGCGGCCGGAACCGCAGCACGAATTCCCCCTGATCGATCCGCGGGAACAGTTCGGTGCCGACCTCCAGGCCCAGCACCCCCAGGACCAGGCCGCACGCGGCCAGATAGGTCAGGACCACCAACCATCGGAGTCGTACGAACCAGTCCACGGCACCGTGATAACCCTCGAGGAACCGGTCGAACAGGCCGGGCTTCTTCTCGCCCTCCTCACCCCGATGCCCCTTATGCTTGAGCAGGTATACGCTCATGATCGGCACGAACGTGCTGGAGAGCAGGTACGACGAGATCATGGCGAAGCCGACCGCCAGGGTCAGCGGCATGAACAGCGACCGCAGCGGGTCTTCCATGATGAACGCCGGGATGAACACCGACAGGATGCAGAGCAAGGCCAGCAGCCGCGGCACGGCCGTCGCGTTGCTGGCGTGCAGAACCGCCGTGGCGACGTTCGAGGTGTCCTCCATCTGCACGTGGGTGTTCTCGATGGTCACCGTCGCCTCATCGACCAGGATGCCGATGGCCAGCGCCATGCCGCCCAGCGACATGATGTTGATCGTGTTGCCGGTCACCCAGAGCCCGAATAACGAACCGGTCAGGGCCAGCGGGATGTTGAGGACGACGACGAGCACGCTCCGCAGGTCGCGGAGAAACAGCAGGATCATCAGGCCGGTCAGGCCCGCGCCGATCGCACCCTCGGTGGCCACGCTCTCGACCGCGTGGACCACCGTCGGCGACTCGTCGAACTCGAAGCTGATCTTCACGTCCGGCGGGACGGCGTTGCGGAACTTCTCCATCGACTTGTGGACGTCGGCCACCACGGTCAGCGTCGAGCCCGTGTCCTTCTTGATGATCGGCAGGTGGATCGCCTTCAGGCCGTTCACCAGCGCATAGCCGTAGGTGATGTCGGTGTCGTCCTGGATGGTCGCCACGTCGCGGAGGTAGACGTTCTGCCCCAGCTTGAGCGGGATCGTGCCCAGGCGCTGGATGTCCACCACCGTGGCGTTGTTCATCACCATCGGCATCGAATCTTTGATATAAATATTTCCAGATGGGATCACCACGTTCCCCGTCTTCAGGGCCTCGACCACGTTCTGCGGGTTGAGGTTGTATTCGAGCAGCTTCCGCGGATCGACATTGATGATGATCGACCGCATGTTCGGGCCGAAGGGGGAGATGGCGACCGTGCCCGGCACGTTCTTCTGCACCAGCGGACGGATGATGTTCTGCGCCAGGTCCCCCATCGCCCCCAGCGAGGTCTTGTCCCCCTCGCTCGTGAAGACGAGGTAGCCGATCGGCACGCTGCCGGCGTCCATCCGCATGATCATCGGCGGCAATGACCCCGGGGGCATCCACGCCATGGCACGGTCGGACATGGCCACCACCTGGGCCATGGCCTGCCCCATGTCGGTGCCGTGGAAGAACCCCAGCTCGCACAGGCCGACCTGCTGGATGTTCCGCGACTTGATGTCCTGGATGCCGTCGACGTACTGGAAATACAGCTCGAGCTCGTTGACGATGAATCCCTCGATCTGATCGGGACTCATGCCGATGAAATCGAAGAACACGTAGATCTTCGGGGTATTCAGCGAGGGGAAGATGTCGACGCGCATCTTGCCGTAAGCGAGCATGCCGAGGCTGATCAGGCCGACAACCAGCATCATCAGCGTGATGGGATTATCCATCGCCAGGACAGTGGGATTCGCGGAACTCGCTTTCTTGGTTTCGGCGGCCACGAGTGAAGCTCCTCGATGCGACTTGCCCCGCGCCTTGCCAAGGCCATGAATGCGTCATCAATCAGCCTGTACGATTCATCGATCCGGGGAACGGGATGGCAATCGCAGGCACGCCCTCTCGACGAGCGACCATTCCGACACCCAACACAGTGTCAACGATCGGGCCGAACCCTTACCTTGCTCTCCCCTCGCTCCACAGCGGTCTATCCCATGCTATCAAATCGCGTGCCAAATCGAAACGGTCATCACGATTTTTGTGCGCAACTCCATTATAACACATAAAGTCTCGCTAATCGGGACGGGTGAGATTATGGGCGCCGACGATAGCTTCTACACCCGTCCCCCAACTTGACACCTCAATCGATCGAAGCGTTGAGGTCTCTTCGCCGTCCGATCGAGGCGGCAATCGCGGGCGGAGGTGCCGGCGGAAATGCAAGAAGGCCGGCCGGGAACAATTCCCGCGACCGGCCCTCGATTCTCGAGTGCGTTGAGGCTTGGTTCAGGCGAGATGCCGATCGACCTCGGGGAGGAGCTTGGCGAAGTCGAGCTTGTTGGGGCAGGCGGCGCGGGCGGCCTCGAGGTCGGCGCCGGACCAGTCGCGGGCCTCCGGCGAGAGCGACGCGTACTGGCGACGGGCCTCGGTGCGGATGCCGTGGTGCTCGTGGTAGGTGAGGAACCGCGTGAGGTCGCCCAGCTCGGCCCGGGTCCCGGCGGCGACCGCGCATCGGCCGTCGCAGTCGGCGCAGAGGGTCGGGCCGAACGCAAGGGCGGCGTCGCGGAGCTGCTCGATCTCGGCCGTCTTCAGCGGCGCGTACCGGCGGGCGGCGTCGGCATCCTCGCGGAGCTGGTCGGTCGTCTTGATCGAGACGCACGAGCCGCTGATCCGCTCGTCGGTCCAGATGGCGTGCAGCAGGCCCTGATACGGCGTCAGGTTCTTCTCAGCCAGCATCGGCGCCTTCTTGACGATCTCCTTGAGCATGTCCCGCTTCTCCCCGGAGGGGAACTGGCCTGCGATCTGCTTCATCGAGATCAGGCCGATCCCCTTCTTGTGGGCGGCGTCGAGCGCCATGTTCAGCGGCGAGTCCTTGTCGAGCCAGGGAGTGTACTGGAGCATGATCGCGTCGATGATGCCCCCGTCGGCCGCCGCCTGGATGATTGGGGCGCGGTTCTTGTTGTGGCTCGAGAAGCCGACGAACTTCGCCTTGCCCGACCGGCGGATCGCCTCGGCCGTCTCCTTGAATTCCTGGCTCTTGACGAAGTTCATGGCGGCGTCGAGGCTATGCTCGTCGCCGAGGCCGTGGATGAAGAACAGGTCAACCTGATCGATGCCCAGCGCCGCGAGCCGCTTGTCGAGCATCGCCAGCATGTCCTTCGGGGCCTTGGGATTGTCCTTGGTGACCAGGACGATCTCCTTGCGGACTTCGGGCGACTGCTCGAACCACTTCTTGAAGCCGGGCTCGGTGCCGTACATCTTGGCGGTGTCGAAGGTGCGGACCCCGCTAGCGTAGGACAGCTTGAGCAGCCGCTCGAGGACGCCACGCTCGCGCAGAGCACCGGTGCCCATCTCGAGCATCGTGATCTCGAGCCCGGTCTTGCCGAGTTTTCGCTTGGGAAGGACCGGCGCCTTCGCGGGGGCGTCTTGCGCCTCCGCGCCGGGGGCCGCACCCAGGGCCGCGGCCGTGGCCAGCGCACCGGCCTGGAGGAACGTGCGGCGATCGGTGCCGTTGGTCTGGTCGTGGGACATTGCTCTCGACTCCTCGATGGTAGACGTTCGATACGAGTCCGTGCTCCCTGACCCAAGGATCTTAGCACGCCCGGGCGACTTCTGCACGGTCGACTCTCGCGGACTGGGAACCGGATAGGTCTTTCGGTTAAGCTGGAATCGAGGAGGTTCTTGCCATGCCGCTACGCGATCATTTTCGCCCGCCGCTCGCCGATCGAAGTCCGTGGGAGGGCTTGCACGCTGCCTGGACCACGATGATCGTCATTGGTCTGAACCGGAGACTGCCGCAACGCTACGTCGCCCAGCCACAGGTCCACCTGGGCTCGTCTCTCGGGATCGATGTGGCCACGTTCGATGAAGACGATGCCGATTTTCTCCCAGCCGGTGGGAGCGACAACGGGGGCGGGATCGCGACCGCGATCTGGGCACCGCCCAAGCCGACGCTGGCCATCGCGACCGACCTGCCTGACATGGACGAGTACGAGGTCCGCGTCTACGACATCAAGTCTGGCCGCCGACTCGTGGCCGCCGTCGAGATCGTCAGCCCATCCAATAAGGACCGGCCCGAACACCGTAGCGCCTTCGTCGCCAAGTGCGCCACCTTGCTCCGCGACGATGTCTCGGTCACGATCGTCGACCTGGTCACGACGCGCAATTTCAACCTCTATGCCGACCTGATGGAGCTCATCGGCCAGGCCGACCCATCCCTGGGCGACGAACCCCCTTCGCTCTATGCCGTCGCCTGTCGCTGGGGCAGGCGGAAGAAACGCGGCCTCTTGCAGACCTGGATGAATCCCCTGGCGATCGGCCAGCCGTTGCCGACGCTGCCGCTCTGGATCGCCGACAATTACTCGATACCGCTGGAACTCGAGCCGAGCTACCAGGAGACCTGTCAGATCCTCCGCATCCCGTAGACGCACGAACAAGGCCCACACCTACGGAGACCCCCCGACGGCCGGACGGCCCGGTTGGTGGCAGACTCCGTGCGACCGGGGGCGGATCATGAGCTTCGACGGTTTGATGTCCCCGGCCATGACTGGGTTCACTCCTCATCTTCCGCTCCGGTCACCGTCGGGGCGTCTTTCTTCAACTCGGCCTCCAGCGCCTCGGGACTCGGCAGGCTGCCGCGCAAGGCAGGGGGCAGCGACTCGACCAGCTTCGTGATGTAGGTGGATATGCCGACCGGCTTCGACAGGTCGCGCAGCGCGTATTCGGCCACGACCCGGTTCTTCGCCTTGCAGAGGATGATCCCGATCGAGGGCTTGTCGTCGGGGTGGCGGAGCAGGTCATCCACGGCGGAGAGGTAGAAGTTCATCTTGCCGGCGTATTCGGGCCTGAGGGCGGTCATCTTCAGGTCGATCACGACATAACAACGCAATTTCAGATGATAAAACAAGAGGTCGATGTAGAAATCCTCGCCGCCGACTTCGAGGGGGTATTGCTGGCCGACGAAGGCGAAGCCGGCCCCGAGCTCGATCAGGAACTGGTGGATATGTTCCAGCAGCCCTTTCTGAAGGGCGCGTTCCTCCGCGTCCTTTGCAAGCGACATGAAGTTGGGTAGGCGGCTGGCGAGGTCTCGGCTTATGCCGGGGTTCGTGAGCCCGTAATGCAACGGCAGTGACGGGTAACCGGCTGCGCCCTTTTCCATCCGCCCCCCTCCGAACCGGACTTGATAG
>JBKQHM010000423.1:0-26939 GCA_052148775.1 Isosphaeraceae bacterium
AACTCGTTTCAAGCGTTAGGGTTCGGCCGCTGTTAAACTGGGTCACTGTTTGGGTAAGATCGGCGGCAATCGCCCAATGGCAAAGAGGTTGCGTCGATCACCTAAAGAATTCATGAATAATCCGGGCCGGCGATTCGGGCGTACACCTGGGGGTGCAGCTCGACCCGTCCAAACACGAGATCGTGGCGTCCCTAGGTCGATGCACCTACCGATTCTGAGAGTCAAAACTCATCAGGGAATGGGACGCTCCTCAAGAACGAGAGTTGATGACCGTCGCCGCCCGCAGGACAACCAGCACATCCTTGGGATCGCAGCCGTAGATCCCGGCCCCCGACGCCGTATTCGCCTCCACGACCGCGGGCCCCACATCCCGGATCACCCCGGCATCGAGCACCAGGGCGGCGGGCGGGTCCACACGAGAGTCGTCGAGGAGGCAGTCCACCATCCCCCTTGTCATCGCCATCAGGTCGGGATCGACGACCCACTCGTCATCCTGACGGGCCAGAACCCCGTGCAGCCAATAAGGCGACCAGGCCCTTACCCGCCGATCCCGGACGAAGAAGCGGAACTCGGCGACCCACCCCACCGGCTCTGAGGCCAGCACCGGATCATCCTCCGGCATCTCGGGCAACGCCGCACCGGAGAGATAGACCTTCGCCGGGAAGGTCTTCTGGTTGGGCGGCTTCAGGAACACTGGGCCGGGGAGCGCACGGGCCTGGGCAGCGGTCAGCAACCGCACGTCCCGGCCGACGTACTCCCGTGGCAGCCCGACGAGGAAGTCATCCGGCGGCTCGATGAGCGTCAGCCCGAGATGCTCGGCGACCGCCGTGTTGAACAGCGGCTCGCCGTGCAGGACGGGTTCCTCCGGCTCGAAGTCCTCCGGGCAGCGCCAACTGGGCAGCCGCATCACGTCCCAGCCGAGGGCGATCGCCGACCTCCGTAGCGTGATCGAGTCGTCGGAGTACCGGGGGGACAGGATCAGGGTCGGCATGGACAATCCTCGGAACAGCCTATCGAAAGTCTCTCGACCAACCCCGCTTCTCTAGGGTCCGCACGTTGGGAACGTCTCTCAACGAGATCAGGAACCTGGCCAGCCGGGGCAGTATCTCGTCCTCGGGGTCGCCGAAGAAAGGCGGGACGTAGATGGCGTTGCCGTAGTGGCGCTCGACCTTGCGGGGCGTGTCGTCGGCGATCAGAACCCGATCCAGGCGATAGCCCATCCGCTTGACCTTCTTCAAGTCCTTCACATGGTACTCCTCGAACTGCTCGTGATCGTACCGTCGCACGCATCGACTGCGGCCCCAGACGAACGCCGGCTCGATCCCCGGCGGGATGATCCGTTCTACAACCGGCCCGACATACTCGTCGGTCGCAGTAGACCAGACGGCCAGGCGGAAGCCGGTCGAGCAGGAGCTCAGGAACTCGGCAAGGTAAGGCCGTCGATAAACACTGTACGGGCCGATGAGGAAGTCGGGCTCCCGCCGAAGCGACTCCTCGGCGGCGTAGATGAGCGTCTCATCGAGGTCCATGATCAGCAGAATCGGGCCGTCCGGCTCCATGATTCCCCACCCCTCACGGCGATTGGCGAACCTCGGAATCGGTCGCCGTGTCCAAGCCCAAGGGGACATGATGCCCCCGACCCCGAGGCCCGACAATGAGCACCTGCCGAACCGAAGCGCTTTCTTCAGGGACACACATCCATCCCTCCCGGTTCGCTACTTGAATGATTGGAGCCCCTGGTCTCAGGCTCAGATTCGACGGTGGTGTTCGGGAACCATCGGCCATGTCGGAGGCCAGGACGACGAGACGACCGGAGATCCGGGGCAATGGCGACGATCCGATACATCAAGGGCGATGCCACCCAGCCTCAGGCCAGGGGGAACCGGATCATTGCCCACGTCTGCAATGACCTCGGCGGCTGGGGCAAGGGCTTCGTCCTGGCCATCTCGAAGCGGTGGCCGGAGCCGGAGGCGGCCTACCGGGCGTGGCACAAGGACCGCTCGAAGAACGACTTCGGCCTCGGTGCGATCCAACTCGTGCCGGTCGAGCGGTATATCTGGGTCGGCAACATGATTGCCCAGAGGGGGATGAAGACCGGCTCGAACGGCCCGCCGATCCGCTATGAAGCCGTCCGTGCCTGCCTGAAGGGGCTGGCTGTGGAGGCGGAAGGGTTGCAGGCGAGCGTCCACATGCCCCGGATCGGCTGCGGCCTGGCTGGAGGGCCGTGGGAGAAGATTGAACCGATCATCCTCGATGAATTGGTCTCCCAGGGATTCGAGGTGACGGTCTACGACTTCGGCTGAACGTCCCGTCATTGTCCCCTGGGGCCTCATTGCTCAATGAGAAGTTGGCCTACGAGTCGATGACCGGCAGCAGTATTAGGCCGACTGGCGGCAGGAGGAGGAGATCGTCTCCTGGTTGAGCATCGATGAGCATAGTTCCTGAGCGAGGTTCCGCTCCGGGTATACCCGACGGTCGGGCGACGTGACTCCGGGCGATCCCTTGAACGCTGATGACGTCGATGCGTCGGTCCACCTCCTGGAACTCAGCTTCCCGGCCAGGTGCAACGAAATCATTCACAGTAGTCCTCCCACCGACCCCCGAAGGCCCGCTTGAGCTTCTCCAAATAGGCGTAGGTCTTGATCTTGGCCATCCACAGATCGGAACCGCCGGGGCCCCCCTTGCAGACGACGCCTTCCGTGACGCAGTACTTGCCGGTGCGGACGTCCTCAGCGAACTTGCCGGTCAGCTTGCCCCGGTAGACGACCCCGGCGATCGGTAGGTGCCGAAGTCGGCGACGAACCTCTCCGGGCCGAGCATCCCGAGCGGCTCCGCTAGTGGACATTGTGAACACCCAGGAGCTTCCGACCGTCGTAGCCATACTCGTTGCGGTGGCCTCCCAATTCACGGGCTCGGACCTCGACTCGGCAGCGACCCAAGGACTTCGGCTCCGCGGCCAATACGACGATGAGGCCGCGGGCCGCCTCCGTAGCGGTATCCGGGTTCGAGGATGTCGCCGTCAATACGGCCTCACCGCACTCGGCCCCAAGCTGTAGCTTGGCGATCGGCTCCGTAGCCCGCACGGCCAGCAGTCGGATGCGGTAACCGCCGAGTTCGCCCTCCCGGCGGACGAAATCGGCGGGGAACAGGCTGCTCTCGGAGATCTCCGCCAGCCGCGCGAGGACCCACGAAGCGAGCGGAGCACCGCCCAGATCCAAGCCGGCCCCGGCGGTAGCCAGCTCGTTCGTCGCGTCGAAGGCCGATCTCCAGGACTTCACGACCGGTGTCGCGAATTCGTCGGGATCCACCAAGGAGAGTCCACCTGCTCGGAAGAATATACCGTACACAGCACCGCTCCCACTGTCGAACGCCGGAATTCCGCGGCTCGCCGACAGACTGGTCTGCTGGAATGATTCGTCAGGCCTCAGATCGCGACGGTTCCGAACCCGTCCTCAAGGGAAGATGCACGATAGAGGGCGAGTTGGACCCTCTCCAGGCACCGGGAACAGTAACGTTCGGCCGGGGCCTTTCCGGGCGGGCCGAGCCAGCGGACCGGCCACCACGACCAGCTCCGCAAACCAAGGCCGCCCGCGGGAGGGATCTGGACGCGTGCCATTCAATCCCGGTGATCCCCGCCGGGCTGCACGCGTGGGGGCGTGTCGTGGGGGACCCTCGGTGACGTCTCGCGTCATTCGCGGCAGGGGCGTTTCCGCTTGTAGAACGCCAGGCGATCTTCGAAGCCGACCCGGTCGGTGATGACCACGCCTCGGCGACCGCCGCCGGATCTCATGGCCCTGCGAACGGAGGCGGTCGGATTGATCCCGGTGAGGGCGATGGCCTTGGTTTGCCACTGGACGGCCGACTGGTAATCGCCGGTCTCGGCATACGCCGCGGCGAGGGTGTCCAGCGCGTTGGGATCGTTCCAGTGGGTGAGCTCGCAAGCGCGGGTGGCCTCCTGCACGGCCCGCCTGCCATCTCGGACCGCGGAATCATTGCAGGTCGCCAGGATCCGGGCGAGCGCCCGATGGGCTTCGTCGTTATCCGGAGCCGCCCGGACGATCTCCGACAGCTCGGCGACGGCCTGGGCGAAAGCACGACGTTGCTTCGAGATGAGGGCGCGGCAGATGTAGGCGTGAATGTAGGTGGGGTCGATCTGGATGGCCCGGTCGTAATCGGCGATCGCGAGATCGAGCTTCACATGCCTTCGCCACTCGTTCCCTCTCGACACGTAGAGCTGGGCGTTGTTGGGCTCGAGTTGGATCGCGTCGTCGTAATCGACCATGGCCTGATCGTGTCGCCCCTGGGACGACCAGGATTGGGCCCGTGAGAGTCGGTAAGAGACGTTCCTCGGTTCGAGTCGGATCGCCTGATCGAGGTCGGCGATCTCGCGGTCCCGATAGTGCTTGGCACCCCATGCCTGTGCGCGGTAACCGTAAGCACGGGCCGAGTTCGGATCGAGCCGGATCGCCTCCGTGAAGGCGGCGATCGCACCGTTGTAGTCCTTCTGGTCGTACAGGGTCAGGCCGCGATCCAGCAACTCGGGGACCGTCCTGGGCTCGGGTTCCGGGGCCTTGTCCGGTTCGTCGGGATCGACGCCGTCGCGTCGTTCGTCCTCGATCTTCATGGCGAGGAGGAGGCGAGCCCCGGCCGTGCCGGGTTCGAGGACGTTTGCGTCCCGTGCCACCGGCGTGTTGGCCTTATCCAGCGGCTTGAGAGGGTCGAGGCCGATCGCGCGGTCCAGGTCGGCCCTGGCGCGCTCGGGCTCGCCTTTAGACAAGAGAATGCTCGCACGGAGGAGATATGGCCCGGCCGCCTTCGGATCGAGCTGGATCGCCTTGTCGCAGTCGGCCAGCGCCTTGTCGAGGTGCCGGCTTCTCATCAGGATCAGGGCGCGCCGGGCATAGTACGGGGCTTGATCGGGGCGGAGTTCGATCGCCCGATTGAAGTCGGCGATCGCGCGCTCGTCCTCCGACCGATAAGCCCAGACGCGTCCGCGCATCCAGTAGGCGTCGGCATGGTGGGGAATCCGATCGATCTCGCGACTGAAGTAGTCGATCGCACCATCCAGGGGCACGACATATTCCCGGAGCATCCATCCGCAATGAGACTTGTCGTGCGAGGCCAGGAGCAATCGCTCGCCCGATACTTTCTCGATGGAGAACGTCAGGTGGTCGCGGCTCAGGCTCAACCACTCGCCATCGCGTAGAGGTATATCGGACGCCTTGAGGACGACCTGGGTCCCTGGCGCGAGCCAGGGCTCGATCGCATCGTCGGATTCCTGCTGAGAGGTCGCGTTCGCGATCGGCGCCGCGATCAGGAGTAGGAGCAGACAGCCCAGACCCGGCCCGAGTCGGCCGGCTCGAAAGGGTCCGATGAAGGGTTTCATCGCGCAACGCTCCCGAGATCGAAGGCGCATCCGGGTGAGGCGCCGTCAAGGTGGGTGGAAGACTTCGGGGGGAGGATCGCCGCATCGAGGCGAACGCGGAAGTCACCGGGATCTTTAATGGTAATCAGGTCGGAGTCCGGAAGCAAAGCGGAATCCGTCGTGGATCCGAACCGAGACGAGCCTAATGCGGGTTCGCGTGAAAGGGTAGCCGCCGTTTGTAGAGGGAGAGCCGATCGCGCATCGCGAATTCCTTCCGCAGATTGGACGTTGACGTGGCGAGGTCCTGCGCGTTCCACATTTCGAGGGCCCGGGTTTCCCATTTGACGGCGGCATCGAAGTCCTGCGCCTCGGCGCAGGCCGCGGCCAGGGTGTCGATGCAGTCGAGATCCTTCCATTGCGTCAACTCGCAGGCGACGGTGGCTTCCATCACCGCCCGATTGCCGTCTCGGACGGACGCGGCGGGGCACGTCGCCAGAACCTTCGCGATTTCCCGATGCCCCCTCGGATCCTTGGGCAGGATGTGGATCATCTCGTTGAAGTTGGCCGCGACCTTGTCGTATTCGCGACCCAACTCCCGGACATTGCCTCGACCCAGGTAGGCAAAAGGATCCTTGGGGTCCAGCTCGAGTGCACGGTTGAAGTCGGCCAGGGCTTTGTCGAGTTGAAGGTCTTTCGCCCACTCGTATCCTCGGGCGGTATGGTAGGCCGCATTTGCGGGAGCCATTCGGATGGCCTCGTCGAAATCCGCGATCGCCCTGGCATGATCGCCCTGGCTTGACCACGCATAGCCGCGAAACAGCCGATAACCAGCTTTCTTCGGGGCGAGCTGGATGGCCTCGGTGAGATCGGCAACTTCTCCGGGACGATCGTGCTTGTTCTTACGGGCGTTGGCTCGTTTCAGATACACCCGGTCCTTGCTCGGTTCGAGGCCGAGTGCGGCATAGCTCTTGTTCGGCTCGAGACCGATGGCCGTCGTATAGTCAGCGATCGCCTCGTCGAAGTTCATCTTGCTGAGCAAGGCGTCGCCCCGAGACACGTAGAACCATGCCAGTTTCGGATTGAGCCTGATCGCTTCGGTGAAGTCGGCAATCGCGACGTCGAACCGGCCTAGCTGTAGAAGGGCGTTGCCTCGCTTGGCGAGCGCGAAGTCGTAATTCGGCTGGAGCCGCGTCGCCTCGGTGAAGTCTGCCAGGGCTTCTTGGGCCTTGCCCATTCGCATCCAGAGATCTCCGCGCCACAGATGCCAGACGGGGTTCCTGGCGTTCAGGCGAATGACCTCGGAAATGTCCTTCAGGGCGTTCTCGAGGTTTCCGTTGCTCATCCAGTACGTATAGCGGCCGCTCCAGGCGAGGAAGTCGGAAGGATCGAGCCGGATCGCCTCGTCCAGGTCGGGCTTCGTCCGAATGACTTCCCCCTTCATCGCGTAGGCTGTGGCTCGCCCGAGATAGGCTGTTGCCATCCTGGGATCGAGCTGGATAACCTTGTCGAAGTCGGCAATCGCCAGGTCGAGCTGTCGTTTCATCATGTGAACATCGCCGTACTCCGCGTGGTATCGGGCACGATTTGGCTCCAACTGGATCGCCCGGTCCAGATCGGTTGCCGCAAGGCGAGGATCGAACCTGAGTTTCGCTCGCATCCAGTAGGCATCCGCATTCCGAGGATCCTTGGCGATCTCGCGATCGAAATAATCGATCGCCCGGTCTCTCAACACGAGCTGATCGACACCGACCGTCCCGCGTCTGATACCGTCGGGCGATGCGACCGTTGCCCGATCGCCATCGACACGTTCCACGGTCAGCACGAAGTATCTTCCCAGCGGGATGAGCCGTCCATCAACGTTGAGCGGAGTATTCCAATCCTTGAGGATGACAGCCGATCCCACGGCGAGCCCGGAGCCGGCCTGGGTCTTGCTCGAAGGCTTCGGTTCGACGTCCTGGGCGGGCAACATCAGAGCCCCGTCGAGCACGAGGAATAGCGAGACGAGCCCTGTGTAGTGCCGCCTGGCGAAGAGACTGCGAGCGAACCGCTTCACGATCAGGTCCTCCCGTGATGGGATGCACGACGCGTCGCGACGTGTGAGGCCGCGCCCCGGGGGCCTCACAGGGCATGGCCAAAGTGAGACATGCGTTGCGACGACGTCCATGCTAGCCGTGCCGGATCCGTGTCGCAACCGGCAATCTCCTCCGTTTGTCGGAGTCGTGAAGCTGCGCCCTGATGCCCTGCGAAAGATCCCTGTTCGGCAGCCGCGACGCATTCCTCGTCGGCAGGCGACCCTCTCCCTCGATGCGCTTGATGAAATATTATTCAACAACTGTATTGCGTCGGCGCCATGCTTCGTGTGAAGTTGAGGAAAAGGCGAACGCCGGGACCATCGGGGTCGAGGACGGGTCGAAGGTCTTGGGACGGGTCGAAGGTCTTGGGACGGTTCCACTGATTCAGGAGATTTGACGATGCTCGAGTTGACGAGCCCATCTCCCCGGCGCTGTGACGGCGTCAGCCGCCGGAGTTTCCTGAAGGTCGGGACGCTGGGAGTGACCGGGCTGACCCTGGCCGACGCGCTGCGGGCTCGGGCCTTCGGCGCGGAGAGCGGCCGGCCTTCGTCGCCCGACCGATCGGTGATCTTGATCTGGCTCGATGGCGGACCGCCGCAGCACGAGACCTACGATCCCAAGCCCGATGCGCCCTCCGAGTATCGCGGTCCGCTCAAGGCCATCTCGACGGCCGTGCCCGGCGTGCAGGTCTCGGAGTTGCTGCCCCATCATGCGCGACTCCTCGACAAGATGTCGATCATCCGGTCGTTGCACCACGATAACGGCGATCACTTCGCGGCCGCGCACTGGATGCTGACCGGCTATCTCGGGTCCAACGCCCTGAATCTGGCGCCCCAGTATCCATCGGTCGGCTCGATCGTCTCGCGGATTCAGGGCGCCCGGAAGCCGGGCATGCCGGCCTACGTCGGGCTACCGAATACGCACTCGGTGGGGATCGCGCCGGGGTATCATGGATCGGCCTATCTCGGTGCGTCGTATAATCCGTTCAACGCGGACGGCGATCCCAACAACGAGGGATACCGCGTCCCCAATCTGAGCCTTCCCGCAGGCGTCAACGCGCAGCGGATGGAAGGACGCCGGGGACTGCTCGGAGGCTTCGACCGCGCCCGGCGGGCCAGCGACGCTTCCGGTATCCTGGAGAGCTTCGACCGCTTCGAGCAGGAGGCGTTCTCTCTCGTGCTGGGCCAGGAGGCGCGTCGGGCGTTCGACCTGACCAGGGAAGACCCTCGGCTGCGCGATCGTTACACCCGACATCAATGGGGCCAGAGCGCTCTTCTGGCCCGGCGACTGGTCGAGGCAGGCGTGCGGTTTGTCACGTTGACCTTCGGCGGCTGGGACATGCACTCGAGTCTCGAACGGTCGTTGCATCGGGTTCTTCCGATCCTCGATAATACGGTCGGCACCCTGGTCGAGGACCTGGAAAGCCGCGGACTCCTTGACTCGACCATGGTGATCGTGATGGGCGAATTCGGCCGAACGCCCCGCATGAACAAGAAAGGCGTGCCGGGTTCCGACCCGATACCCGGCCGCGACCACTGGGGCAACGTCATGAGTGTCCTGGTCGCGGGAGGCGGGTTCGCCCGCGGACGGGTCATCGGCGCGTCGAATGCGAGGGGGGAGCGCCCGACGAAACTCCCGCTCCGGCCCCAGGACCTGGTCGCAACACTCTATCACCAGCTCGGCATCGACCTTGAAACGACGTTCACCAACCGGGGGGGCCAGCCGATCAAGATCGTCACCAACGGGCAGGTCGTGCCGGAATTGATCGGCTGATTCGAGCCGTTCAACGCTGGGCCTCGTCCCAGATCGGCCCGTAGACCTCCTTGTCGAACGGCGGGCAGCCGGTGGGGAATTGCCCGAGCTCGTTGTGCTTCGACCGCATCAGGGCCGTGCAATAGCTGAAGGTGCGGCAGAGGCGCTTGCGGTCCAGCGGCACTCCGTGCGCCAGGCGGAGCCCGAAATCGGGCTGGGAGAGGGCGCCGCGGCCGATCCCCACGAATGTCGTGCGGCCCGAGGCGACGTTCGCGGCCCCGGCCTCGAACGCGAATGCCTGGAGCCAGCTATAGCCCGACCCGACCACGGCCAGGTCCGGATATGCGGCCTGGATCGCCGCGGTCAGGCGGAAATGCCGGTCCACGCCGATCAGGGGATGCTCGGGCGTCTCGTAGCCGTCCGGCGGAGGATACTCGAACGGTCGCAGCAGGTGCGGACTCGCATACGGGTTGCCGATCGAGACGTTGATCAATGAGACGCCGAGATCGCGTAGCCGGCCGATCAGTGCGAGCGGCTCCGTGAGATCGGGTAGCGAGGGATCGTCGGGATTCGTCCCCCACGCCGATTGGACCGGGGTCGAGAAAGGGCAGGGGACTCCAAGCCCGTCGTCGGACTTCTGGTAGGGGACGCCGTCGAGGACGTTCAGCCGGGTCGCGATGATCCGGCCGGGATTCTCCGATCGGATTCGCGCGACCAGGTCGCGGATGAACCGGGTCCGGTTCTCCAGAGAGCCGCCGTACTTGCCCGGGCGTGAACGGGCGGAGAGGAGCTCGTTGAGGAGGTATCGATGACACTGCTTGATATCCACGAAGTCGAACCCGATCCGGTAGGCCAGGGCGGCCGCTTCGGCGAAACGGTCCTGGAGTCGATCGAGCTTGTCGTCGGAGAGGAGGGGATCGTCCGGTCCGACACATCGGCCCGTGGACTTGTCGGCGACGGTCCGCGGATCGAGGAGCGGGTCGTGCTGGGCCAGCAGGGGACGCTGGAAGGAATATCGGCCCAATGGGTCAATTGCAGGCCGACGAGCAGGTCGTCGTCTTTCCCGTTCGCCTCGACGTGAGCTTCACGAGCGGTGCGGAGCAGTTTTTCGAGCGAGCCGGCGTTGGCCGGGTTGATGATGAGCTGTCGCGGATTGGCGCGGGCCTCCGGGACGACCGCGGCCGCCTCGCCCCAGATCAGCTTGGCCCCGCCGGCGCCGAAGCGTCGATAACGGCGGAACGTCAGCCCGCCGGGGGATCCGTCGGGCTGACCGTCGCATCCTTCCATCGGCTGAATCGCCAGCCGGTTGCCCACGCGTCGACCGCCGATCGTGATCGGACTGAGGAGCGAGGACGGATCCGCGCTCAGTTCGAGCTCCAGTCCCAGCCCATGGGCGTCCGCCTTCAAGGCCTCGCTCGTTTTGTACTTGAAATATCGAGACACGCTGATACCCTGATTGTGGATTGGTATGACGGACTCGCCGAAGCTCATGTTGGCAGGATGACCAGCCACTGACAAGATGCCACCCATACGCTTGGCCCCGCGGATCGGATGCCAGCGGGACCGACTGCCCGAGCGGTTCGGCCCCAGCAGTACCTCCGCGACTGGTTCGAGCACCGGTTCACCGGCGGTGTCTTCGAGACGATCGGGGCTATGCTGGTGGCCGAGCGCGGCGAACTCGACGATTGGAAGTTTCATGATCGAGCGGCTCCGTCGAGAATCGTAGTCGCCGGTCGACAGCCACCACCGATCGTTAGCCGTTGGCCTTCTGCCCACAATGACGCTTGCTCGAACAGATCACAGTTGTCATAAGACGATAGGCATAAAATATCTCCAGCAAATCAATTGGGGCAGGATTCTCGCTGACCGAGGAAACCAGGCCCAGCACGCGGTCGGAGAGCCGGTCTTTCAGCGACAGACGCTGGATAGGATGCGAGAGTGCGCCGCCGAGGGCCGTATCCCGGCATGGCACGCGGCTAATCTCGAGGACCGCATCGCGATGTACGAGGGCCGCCCGCAGCGCATCGGCACCCCATGGCTCGATGACCCGAGAGACGACCGACCTCGACCCTGGGTGCTTGCCGATCCTCAAGGCGTCAACGAGCGACGCGCCAGCGTTGGCCTCCCAGACTTGCATCGCGGCTGTCAGCCTGGAATATGCCGGCGCGCTTCGGCCCGGCGCGGTGGGGACATGGCAGTCCCATCATCATTCGACTCCAAGGCCTGGGACATCGAAGGCTCTCTGGCCCGCCCCCTGGAGGTTGTCAGGTCCGTTTGCGTGGCCGGTGGAGTCGGTGTCATCGTGGACATGGGTCACTTCTCCTCTGCCCCCCGCAATCCGGCCCGTATCTCCACGCGGTGGTAGCCGGCTTTCCTGCCGGTCTCGGACTTGAGCACGTGATACCGCAGTGGGCGTGGGTGAATGTCGTGGTGTCCCTTCTCATGTGCTTCCTTGGAGGCTTTGCGAGAAGTCTTCGACAAGGACGGTACGGACCCGGTGAACTCCCGAACATTGGCAATGCTGTTCTTCCCGAATCGATTCGTCCGAAGGAGCGTGGAATACTGGCCGTTGCTCGGGGCATCGTAAAGGAGGATGCCGTAAAGATTGTTGTTGACAACGTTGTTCTCGATCTTGTTGTTCGACGCCGAATTGCCTTGCCCGAAGATATAAATCCCGGCATTCGCATTTCCGGTCAGGGTGTTGCCGTCTCCCGTCGCCGTCCCGCCAATCAGATTGTTCGAACCGCCCTGCACGGCAATCCCCACCAACTGTTTCGTTGGGTCCTTGGCCGTGAGCTGCGCGATCGTGACGGGCTCGCCGATCTGGTTTCCCTGGATCACATCGCCCGACGATGTCGTGGCGAAGAGGTAGACCCCGTAGTCCGCGTAGCCCATGATGGTATTTCCAGCCCCGCCCGTCCCTCCCACACTGTTCCCGGCCGAGCCGTTGATGTAGATACCGATCCCGATCGTCACGTCGGGCAGAGCATCGCCCTCCTGATTCGTCCCGATCCCGTTGCCCTGGATTGCGTTGCCCGTCGCACTGGTGCCGGTGACATTGACGGCGATGGCGAAGCCCGCCAGGACGTTGCCCGCGCCCGCCTCGGTCCCGCCGATGGTATTGCTGGGAGAATCATTGATCGAAACACCGATCGGAGATCCCGACGTCAGATCGGGTAGCATGAGCGCCGCGGTCCCGGCCGCATTCGTACCGATCTGGTTACCCTCCACGAGATTCCCCGAGGAGAGGCTGTTGGTGATCTGAATCCCGGCCAAACTGTTCCCGGAGATGACATTGCCGGCACCGGCCGCCGTACCGCCGACGGCATTGTACGAAGATGAATTGATGTTGATACCAATAGAGTTGCCCAGGGGTTGCTCGCCGTCGGCGTCGGTGCCAATCCTGTTGCCCAGGATCTGGTTGCTGTTCGCGGCGGCGTTGAGGAGGATTCCGCTCCCCGCATTGTCCGAGATGACATTCGCGTCACCGGCCGAGAGCCCCCCGACGGTATTGGACGTGGACGAATCGATCGCGATCCCGCTGAGACCGTTGCCCATGGGGTCTTCGCCGTCGGCGTTGGTGCCAATCATGTTCTCCAAGATCACGTTGCTGTTCGAGGCGGTGTCGAGACTGAGCCCGTTCATCCCGTTAACCGAGATCACGTTCCCCCGGATCACGTTGCTGTCCGCGCCGGCACTGAGACCGATTCCATTCCCCAGGTTGCCCGAGATCACGTTGCCCGCGCCGGCGAGCAGCCCGCCGATCGTGTTGGCGCTCGCCCCTGCCAGGTCGATCCCATCGCCCTGACCCAGACTTTGGCTCGGGAGCGCATCGAGACTCGTCACGCCCGTGCCGATCTGGTTGTTCAGAATCAGATTGCCCGTCGCGCCGGCGGTGAGGCGGATGCCGCTCCCGAGGTTGCCCCAGATCACGTTGCGAGCGCCGGGCGCCGTCCCACCGATGGTGTTGCCGACGACGACACCGGTGACGGGCTCTCCTGCACCCTGCACATCGATCCCATCACCTTTGTTGGCCAGCGCTCTCGTGCCGTCCCTGTCCGTGCCGATCAGGTTTCCCTCGACTTGGTCGCCGGCTGGGAAGTTGAGGATGATCCCGCTCCCGCCGTTGTCCGAGATCACGTTGCCCGCGGCGCTGGTCGAGCCGCCGATCGTGTTGTCGTACGAGCCCGCCAGCACGTCCACGCCATCCGTTCCGTTGCCCAGCATCGTCTCTCCCGATCGGCCGGTGCCGATCAGGTTTCCCTCGACGACGTTCTGCTCGGCGCCCACGTTGAAGAGGATCCCGCTCCCGACGTTACCCGAGATGACGTTGGGCGCGCCGGGCGCCGTCCCGCCGATGATGTTGGAGCTAGCCCCTTCCAGGTCTACGCCGTCGCCGTTGTTCGGCAGGGGGTCGAGTCCGGCTGCATTCGTACCGATCTCGTCACCGAGAATCGAGTTATCGTTCGCCCCGGCGCTGAGGCGGATTCCGTCCCCCTTGTTCCCCGAGATCACATCGCCGGCGCCCGCCGCCGTGCCACCGATCGTGTTCGACAAGGCATCGGTCTGTAGCTCAATGCCCGTGGCGTTGGCTTTCGCGACATCGCCCGTGAGATCCGTACCGATCAAGTTGCCCACGATCAGGTTGCCGTCCGCGCCGGCGTTCAGACCGATTCCGCTCACCGCGTTGCCCGAGATCACGTTGCCCGCGCCGGTGCCCGGCGTCGCCGTTAGTCCACCGATCGAGTTCGACGTGGCACCGACCTCGAGGTCGACGCCGTTGGAGTTGGGAATAGCCACCTCTCCCGTAACATCCATGCCGATGAAGTTGCCCAGGATCTGGTTGTGGTTCGCGCCGTCGTCGAGACCGATTCCGCTCCGGGTGTTGCCCGAGATCACGTTTTGCGCGCCCGCCCCCGACCCGCCGATCGTGTTGTGGCTCGCCCCGGCCAGATCGATGCCATCGACCTGAGCCTCGTTCGGAACCGCACCGAGCCCGGTCGCATTCGTGCCGATCAAGTTGCCCACGATCAGGTTGCTGATCGCGCTGGCGCCGACGAGGATTCCTGCACCGCTATTCCCCGAGATCACGTTGCCGGCGCCGGTGCCGGGCTTCGTTGTCAGCCCGCCGATCACATTCGAAGCGGCGCCGCCGGTGAGCTGAATTCCCGTTGCGTTGGCGATCGCCGCATTACCCATCACATTGGTGCCGATATCATTCCCCGCCACGACGTTGAGCGATCCCCTCGAGATGTAGATGCCGTCGCCACGATTTCCGGAGATGACGTTGTGGGCACCCGCGGTCGTGCCGCCGATCTGATCGCGCATTCCGCTCGCGATCGACACGCCGGTCTTGGCATTACCGATGGGGTTCTCGCCCGTCACGTTGGTGCCGATGCGATTCCCCAGCACGAGGTCCAGAGACCCGCCGGCGATGTGGATGCCATCGCCTCCATTCCCGGAAACGACGTTGCGGGCGCCGGATGTCTCGCCCCCGATCCTGTCAGACTTTCCGCTGTCGATGGACACGCCGGTCTTGCCGTTGCCGATGCTGTTCTCGCCCGTTACGTCGGTGCCGATGAAATTCCCCGTGATGAGGTCCAGGGACCCGCTCATGATATGGATGCCATCGCCGCGATTCCCGGAGATGACGTTGCGCACGACGACCGCCCTGCCACCACTCTGAGTGCCACGGATCGCTCCTGTTGCCTCATTGACGATTTGCACGCCGGTCTTGCCATTGCCGATGTTGTGCTCGCCCGTCACGTCGGTGCCGATGAAATTCCCCGTGATGAGGTTGAGGCTCTCTCCTGAGACATAGATGCCATCGCCTCCATTCCCGGAGATCACGTTTCGCGCGCCGGCCTTCGTCCCTCCGATCGAATCATGGGATCCCTGGCTGATTTGCACGCCGGTCTTGGCGTTGCCGATGTTGTGCTCGCCCGTCACGTCGGTGCCGATATCATTCCCCGCCACGATGTCGAGGCTACCGTATAAGATATAGACGCCATTGCCGCGGTTTCCGGAGATGACGTTGCCCGCGCCGGCTGTCGTCCCGCCGATCCTGTCGGAGGTTCCGATCTCGATCGACACGCCAGTCTTACCGTTGCCAATCGCCTCCTCGCCGCTCGCGTTCGTGCCGATGAAATTCCCCAACACGAGATCCAGGGCCGCGTCGAAGATGAGGATGCCGGCGCCGCGATTCCCGGAGATCACGTTGCGGGCGCCCGCCATCGTTCCGCCGATTCTGTCGGAAGTTGAGCTGACGATTACCAAGCCGGTCCCGGTGTTGCGGAAGCTGTTCCCGCCTGCTGGATCCAAACCGATGACATTTCCTGACACGAGGTCGTGCGCCCCTCCCTCGATGTAGATGCCGTCGCCGCGATTCCCGGAGATCACGTTGCCGGCGCCGGCGGCCGTGCCGCCGATCCGATCGCTCGATCCATTGAGGATCGCCACGCCGCCTCCGCCGTTGGAGTGCATATTCGGTCCGCTTATCGACGAGCCGTTTACAAAAAACGCGCCGATCTCGTTCCCCGAGACGATGTCGTGCGACCCTTCGCGGATGAGGACGCCAGCTAAGCGATTCCCGGAGATGGCGTTGCCCGCACCGGCGCCGGATTTCGTCCGTCCTATTGTGTTCGACGATCCTTGGGAGAGAGAGACTCCTGCGCCGTAATTGGGCTCCAAGGTCGAGGACGATCCAGTCACGCCCGTGCCCGTTCTGTGGATGCCGATGTCGTTCCCCGACACGATGTCATGCGCCCCACTGTTGATGTAGATGCCATTGCCGCGATTCCCGGAGATGACATTGCCGGCGCCGTTCGTCTTCCCGCCGATCTGATCGTGTGATCCACCGATAATGTCCACGCCATCGCCGCCGTTGGCGATGGGCGAATTGCTCGCCCGATTCGTGCCGATCTCGTTTCCCGACACGAGGTCGTGCGCCCCACCGTTGATGTAGATGCCAGGGCCGACGTTCCCGGAGATCACGTTGCCGGCGGCGCTCGTCTTCCCGCCGATCCAGTCGTTCGACCCACCGGAGATCACCACGCCGGCCTCGCCGTTGGCAATGGCCGTCTCGCCCGCCCTGTCCGTGCCGATCTCGTTCCCCGACACGATGTCGAACGCCCCATCGTCGATGTAGATGCCTTTGAGGCGGTTCCCGGATATTACGTTGCCGGCGGCGCTCGTCTTCCCGCCGATCAGATCGCTCAATCCACTACCGATCTCCACGCCACTCAGGACGTTGGGGGCCTGGAGCTCGCCCGTTCTGTTCACGCCGATGTCGTTCCCCGACACGATGTCGTGCATCCCATAGGAGAGAAAGATGCCTTCGCCGCCATTGTCGGAGATGACGTTGCCAACTCCGGCACCGGATTTCGTCCTCCCGATCGTGTCCGATTCTCCATAGTTGACGATTATGCCGGTCAGAGAGTTGGGAACTTTCAAAGGGAACGATGTGCCAGAGGGCCCGACCAATTCGCCTACGCCGATGTGGTTCCCAGACACGACGTCATGCGCTCCAGCGTAGATGTAGATACCGTCTCTACCATTCCCCGAGATGGTGTTGCCGGCGGCGCTCGTCTTCCCGCCGATCCAGTCGTTCGACCCACCGGAGATCACCACGCCGGTCTCGCCGTTGGCGATGGCCCTCTGGCCGGCCCTGTCCGTGCCGATCTCGTTCCCCGACACGATGTCGTGGGCCCCACCGTAGATGAAGATGCCATTGGACCGGTTCCCGGAAATCACGTTGCCGGCGCCGGCACCGGATTTCGTCCTTCCGATTGCGTCCGATGATCCACCGCGCACGGCGACGCCGGTACGAGAGTTGGGAATGGGAATCGTATGCGTATTCGTAAAGACCCCGGTCGTTACGGCTGCGCCGATGACGTTCCCCGACACGATGTCGTGGGCCCCCCCGCTGATCATGATGCCACTGCCGCGGTTCCCGGAGATCACGTTGCCGGCGGCGCTCGTCTTCCCGCCGATCCAGTCGTTCGACCCACTGGAGATCGACACGCCGGATCGGCTGTTGGGGATGGCCGCCTTGGCCGCGACATCCATGCCGATCACGTTCCCCGACACGATGTCGAGGCTCCCACCGGAGAGGAAGATGCCATCGCCGCGATTCCCGGAGATGACGTTGCCGGCGCCGGCGCCGGCGCTCGTGTATCCGATTGCGTTCGACGATCCACTGCCAGTGGACATGCCGTTGAGACCGTTGGAGAGGGCCTTCTCGCCCGTCACGTCGGTGCCGATGAAATTCCCTGCAACGAGATTGTGAGATCCCTCGGAGATGGAGAGGCCGGTGAAACGATTCCCGGAGATGACGTTTCGGGCGTCGGCTGCCGTCCCGCCGATCGTGTCGTGCCCGGCCTCCAGATCGATCCCGTCGCCGTTGCCGAAGGCGGTCTGGCCAGAGATATCGGTGCCGATGAAGTTGCCCAGGATCAGGTTGAAACCTGCGTCGTCGACGATCCCGGTCCCGTTACCCGAGACGACGTTGCGGGCCGAGGCCGTCGTCCCGCCGATCGTATTATTCGAACTTTGCAGGGAGATCCCGGCGACGACGAAGTCGGTGATCTCCAGCCCCTGGATCGTGCTGCCGTCCGAACCCGAGCCGAGGGTCAGGCCGTTGGACGCTTGGGAACCGCCGTCGATCTGGACGACCTGGCTGAGCGTGTTCTCGATTGTGGTCGGTTGCGACAGGGCGGGCAGGTCGCCCGAGACCACAGAGATGACGAACGGGCTTGTACCCGACACGAATTCGAACTCGATCGTCGAACCGGAGTTGCCCGGGCCATCCGCGTCGAGGATCGCCTGACGAAGGCTGCCAGGTCCGCCATCGCTGGTGTTGTCGACGTGGAACGTCGACAGCAGCCGCCGGTCCTCCAATTGTTCCATGAGCAGACGGGAACGGCGCGAGCGACCGGGCCGACCCGAGCGAAGGCCCCTGGCTGATCGAAACATCTGTGGCGCTCCAACTTCGGGGCCCCGAAGAACTCTCCGCCGAGCCACGACTCGATGATGTTAACCTCGCAAGGAACGGTTCGGTCCCCGGACATCGCCTGACCGACCGGTCAACGTCGGTATTCTTCCGCTCCGAAATCGAGTGACGGACGGGTCTCTTCTCCATTCCGAGGGAAGGGCCGGTCGTCTCGATCTGAGAGAGTCAATTATTTATACACGACGTGCAGTGAGTTGTGAAAGTCCGCTTTGTAAGAGTTGGAGAATCCAGGATGACTGTGAGGTCGTCTTCCAAAGTTAGGGGATGGCTGGCGGAACCTTGGGAAAGCCAACCCTGACTACACCCTGACGCCCCTACTGATGCTTTTACCTTGGCAAATAATATGCTCACTAATGATACAATGGCAGCATACTGCACATGCGGATGCTGGAAGTCAGAGGCTATCCGGTAATCCATAGAATCCCTAAAGTCATGCCATTCCAGGAGGTTCGCACTCGACACCAACCAGGGAGCACGCATCGATGCGCAGAGCCTACGCTTCCGACCTGAGCGACGACCAGTGGGCTCGGACCGCGGGGCCCTCACTGGCCGGTTGGTAGGCGGGAACCCCGGTCCAGGATGACTCGTCGGGGAGGGAGGTCTTATCCCCGTACAAGTCCGGCGGGCGGTGCCCATGCTACGAGGAGCCTCATGGTTCAGGCTCCAAGCCCTTCGGCCGGCTTGACGGCCTCTCCAGGGCAGTCTTAGATTAATAGGTAGCCTCCAGTTCGTTCCGGCCCGAGGGGGATTCGCGATTTTGCGTCGATCGGCCCGAGGCCGGAGCGTCCGCGCGGAGGCTGTTGTCACTCAGGAGCCGTCCATGTCGCGTCGAGATGTCGTTTGCCGGCGGTTCATGTTGTTTGGAAGCGTCCTTGGCCTGTTTTTGCTCAGTGCCGGGGTCCGGGCGTCCGAGGATACACGGACGGTCACGCGGTTTCTCCAGGAACTCAAGAACCACGGCCTCCACGACCAGGCCCTGTTTTACATCAACGAGCTCCGCGCCGATCCTGGCCTGCCGAATGATCTCAAGATCGGGCTCGACTACGAGGAGGGGCGTACACTGGTCGATGAGGCCTCTCGATCGAACGACCTGGTCTTGCGCGAGGAGCTCTTGAAGGACGCTCGCGACAAGCTCGAGGCGTTCACCAAGAACCATCCCGATCGCGCCGAGGTCGGCGACGCCCTCGTCCAGTTGGCCAAGCTCCTTCTGGAACGCGGCTACCTGGCGATGCTCCAGAGCGAGGACGTCCAGGACAAGACGAAGAAGGAGGCCAAGGTCGCCGATGCGCGGGCCGCCTACTCGCAGTCCCATGACGCCTATGGGAAATCGGTCGAGGCCCTCGCCTTGGCTTACAAGGCGTTCCCGGTCTCGATGGCCGAGGGCGATCCCCGGCGCGCCCAGCGCGACCTGGTCCTGGCCTCCTATCTCAACGCGATGCTCCAAAAGGGGGTCGCCGATTATGAGCTGGCCCACACCTACCCGGAGAAAGCGGCCGACCGGACGAAGTACCTCAAGGCCGCCCTGGATCAGTTCGAAGCCCTCTACAAGAGCTATCGGGAGCAGTTCGCCGGCCTGGCCGCCCAGATGTGGCAGGCCAAGTGCTTCGAGGAACAGGGGGATATCGGGGCCGCGATCGGCCTGTACAAGCAGCTCCTGGGCCACTCCGATCCCCGACTCCGCGATCTCCAGCGCAACGTCGGTTATTTCTACATCGTCGCGCTGGCCAAGCGCAAGCAGTACGCACTGGCCGCCGACGAGGCGACGCGATGGCTGAACACCTTCAATCGGCGCGACGAGCTGAGGTCCAAGGAGGGCCTGGGCGTGATGGTGGAGCTCGCCAAGGCCATCGACGCCCAGATGCCCGAGATCGACGGCGCCAGCCGTCCGAAGGCCGTGAAGGAGATCATCGATACGGTCAGCAAGGTGGTCCGATATCCCACGCCCTTCAAGAGTGATGCCCTAGCTCTGCTCAAGAAATACAAGCCCAGCGCCGCGATCAAGGCCGAGGAGATCACCAAGCTCCCGTTCAAGGATGTCATGGAGCGAGCCGATGAGGCGATCGCTTCCCAGGAGTGGGAGCGCGCGATTACCCTGCTGAAGTCGGCCGTACGCAAGGCCGATCCGGTGCGCGAGATCGAGAACCTGAACCTGGCCCGATACAACCTGGCCTTCTGCTATTACCTCAACAAGCAGTTCTACGAGGCGGACATCCTGTCCGAGCACCTTGCCAGGCGCTATCCCAAACAAGGGCTCTCTCCCAAAGCGACGGCCATCGCCATGCAGTCGCTGGCGGATGCCTATAACACGTACACCGAGGTCGATCGGCTGGCCGACATCGAGCATCTGGTGGAACTGGCGAAGTATACGGCCGAGACGTGGCCGGACCGCGAGGAAGGCGACGACGCCCGATATAATCTCGGCCAGATCCATTTCGGCCGGGGACAGTACGATCAGGCGATCGCGTCCTTCGCGGCCATCCGCCGCCGATCCACCAAATGGTTCGAGGCCCAGTCGCGAATCGGTGCGTCCCACTGGGCCAAGAGCAAGATGCTCGAGTACAAGGGGAACACCGAAGCCGCGGCCCCCGAAGCCCAGAAGGCCGTGGAGATCCTCGAGGGCGCCCTCAAGGCGCGCAAGGAAGCCGGGGCGGGTCCGACCGATCCCGGCCTGGTCGGGAATGTCGGCGACCTCGCCATCGTGCTCACCGAGACGGGCAAGCCGGCGGATGCCCTCAAGCTCCTCGACCCGATCGTCAGGGTCCAGACCATCAAGTCGGGGCCGGCCTACTCGCGCCTGATGGAGGCCCAGCTCACCGCCTACATCGCCTCGAACCAGGTCCAGCAGGCCATCGGCACCATGAAGTCACTGGAACAGTCCGGCGCCGGAGCCAGCCTGTCTCAGCTCTACTTCAAGCTCGGCAAGCTCCTCGAGAAAGAGCTCGATTCGTTGCGTAAGAAGGGGAATAACCGGGCATTCGTCCAGATGCACCAGGCTTACAAGACGTTCCTGACGACACTGGCCGGGAGCAAGAGTGGTCAGACTTACGAATCCCTGGAGTGGGCCGGCGAGCGGCTGGTGGCGCTCGAGGCCTACAAGGAAGCCGAGCAGGTCCTCCAGCGCGTCCTCCAGGAATTCACCCAGGACCCCCAGTTCCTCCAGCAGAAGAACGGTCGCAATCGGTTGCTCCAGACTCGACTTGCGATGGCCGCGGCCCTCAGGGGCCAGGGCAAGCTCGACGCCGCCAGCTCGCTGGTCGAGGAGCTGCTCTCGCAGAATCCACGCTACATCGAGCCCCAATTCGAGAAAGGCCTCCTGCTCGAAGCCGAGGCGGATGCGGGGAAAGGCTCCTGGTCGGCGTCCTTGAAGCACTGGGAAGGTCTCGCCAAGAACCTCGAACGCATGAGGCCCCGGCCGGTTTTCTATTACGATGCCTGGTACCATGTGGCCCTGGTGCTTTCCAAGCAGAAAGAGATGGTCAAGGCACGCCAGACGCTCCTGGGCGTGATGCGGCTGAATCCGAGCGTCGGCAACAGCGATATGAAGGCGAAATACCAGGCCCTCTTCGCGCGACTCTCCAAGTCATAAAGGTGTAGCGAATGATCATGCAATTGATCGGTTGGGGAAGGCTCCGCCCGTTGTGTTTCGTTGTCATCGGGCTGGCAGGATTTGGTATGCCCGCGTTGCTTCGGGGCGACGAGGTCCGGCTCATCCCGGGGACCTCGGTCAAGCAGGCAATCGGCGGCGTGGTCCGCGGCCAGGTCCAGTCGGAGTCGGCGAACGAGGTCGTGGTCCTGGTGGGCGCGACGCCCGTCCCGGTACCGGTCGATCAGATCGTCTCGGTCCGATATGACAGCCAGTCCGCGACCTATCCCCTGGCGGAAGCCCGGGAGTCCGCCGGACAGCTCGGCGAGGCCGCCGACCTGTTCAAGAAGGCGGTGTCCGAGGCGGCCGGCCGGCCCTATCCCCAGCAAGCGGCCCTGTTCCGCGAGGCAAGGGCCCTCGGCGACCTGGCCCTGGTCGAGCCCGACCGGGTCAAGGAGGCCCGGGACAAGCTCTCCCAGTTCCTGCGGAACTATCCCAACAGTCGACAGCTCGTGGCGGCAAGGGAGAGCCTGGCCAAGCTCCAGATCCATTCTGGCGATTTCTCGGGGGCCGAGGCGACCATCGCGGCCATGTCGAAGTCTCCCAAGGCCGCCGAACGTGCCGCCGTCTTGCGCACGAAGGTGCTAGCCCGTCAGGGCAAGCATGGCGAGGCGATTGCCGAACTGGACCGCCTGATCGCGTCATCCGCGAAGAACTCGGAGAAACATCGCGCGGCGATGCTGGCCAAGGCGGAGAGCCTGGTCGGGATGAAGAAGTACAAGGAGGCCGAGACGCTGGTCCGCGAGGTCATCCTGGCCAGCCCGGCCGAGGACGCCGAGGCCCAGGCGCCGGCCTATAACACGCTTGGCGACTGCCTCCGGGCGGCGAACCGTCCCAAGGAAGCCCTGATCGCTTACCTGCATACCGATCTGCTCTACAGCAAGGACAAGGCCGAGCATCCCCGGGCCCTTCACGCTATCGCGACCCTCTTCCGGCAGATCAAGCAGGATGCCAAGGCCGAGGAGTTCGCGCTCCGGCTCAAGCAGGAATACCCTCGCAGTACCTGGAACCGCCAGGATGCCGACACACAGTGAGGGGATTCGGCGATCTTGCTCCGAGTCCTATGACGCCCGGAAGGTTGAAGCGAAAAATATCACCACGGAAGAAACGGACAGGCACGGAACGATGAACAGGGCGGGAATCCTCGTGATTGGGCTCACGTTGTGACCGTGATTGGGCTCACGTTGTGGCATGGTCTCCCGACCTTGCCACTCCGAGGACCGAAGGTCTCCAGGCCGGAGCCCGAAAGGAGACCTTCGGTCCCCCGACGGCGGGGTCGGCAGACCCGCGCCGAACGAGTCTCCCGCAGACGGCGGGGTCGGGAGACCCGCGCCGAACACGCAGACGGCGGGGTCGGGAGACCCGCGCCGAACACGTCTCTTATTCCCGGCCTGTTCCTTAGCGGTCTCAAATCGGGGTCTCACCGCGCCGATGACTCCGCGGGCGACTCGGGCTTCGATTCGGAGTAGACTTTCACACCGACTTGAGCGGGAGTCGGAATCCCGAGGAGCCGTTTGACCGTGAAGGCAAGCCGCGGGAACTTTTCCGAGACCGCGCGAGCGAGGTAATTGAGGCGGCCGACGATCAGATCGGCCTCGATCCGGAATCGATCCCCCAGGCTCAAGGATGTGTCGCGGGTGATTCCGGAATCCGAACCGACGGGAATCATCGGGTAGTTTCGCGCATTCAGCCAGCGGCCGCACAGGCGACTGAGAATGAGCCGCTGACGTGGCGTAGCCTCGGTGTACCAGGAGCCGGAGCTGCCGCTCCGGACGTGGTTCCAGTGCAGGAGGGTGGTCGAGTCGCAGATCTGGGCGTTCGCCGCCTCGTTGAGATCCACGCCGACCTGTTCCAGGCGTCGGCGGAGTGCCTCGGTGCGAGCCTTGTTCGATTCGAGGGAATACTCGTGGGCGATCTGCTCGGCCTCGCCATTCTCCAGGTCGATCTCGAGGTGCTCGGCCAGGGCGCGGACGCTTCCGACCGGGTCGGCCAGGATCTGCTCGTAGCGCTGGACCAGCACGTCTGTCTGTCGCATCCAGAAGCGGTCGTTGGCCAGGACCTGGTGAATCATGCCCTGGCGAAGCAATTGCTCGAACGTCAATCCGCGCTTGTGCATCAGGGAGAAGACGACGTCGCGGACGTCGCGGAAGGCGTAGATGGCGATGGCCCGTCCTTCGACGATCGCGCGGGAGAAGCTGCGATGGCCCTCGTGCGACTTCAGTACGCGCCAGCCCGTCCTTGACGGACCCGCCGCGGCTTGGGCATGTTCGACGAGTTTCTCGTAGTGCTCGCCGCTCAGGTAGCCCAGCCGATGGCCTCCGGCATGGCGCTCCAGGATGTGGGCGACGACCTCATATTGCCACGTCGAGCAAGCACGGTACATGCCGGAGCAAAGGACATCGACGGATCGCTCGTTCGTCCCACCGACCCCCATCGCGGTCCGCGTGGTTGTGGCGGCCGCAGCCCGCTGACTCCCGTGACCTTGGGCTTCGTCACCGTTTCGACGCGGCCCGAACACACGCTCGCCAAGGTCCCACCGCGAGCGCGAGCCGTTCTTCGGATGTCCGTGGTCCATCACCTTGCTCCCTTCTGAATCGACGGCCTGGTCCGGCCTATCGAATGGCTTGAGACACTTGCTGGCCGGCCCCGCTCTCGTTCTGATGGACGGCGGAGCGTGATTGGTCGAGGTCTTCCAGGAAATCCTGAAACGGATTCGGGTCTTGAGCGATCTGCCCGTCGATCGTGATCCACCGCGACTCATCTGTCGATCGATCGGAGCCATGTCGGATCGATTCGGCGACCAGGAGGCTCAGGCTGATTGCTCCGTCCCGGTTCAGGTGGATGGGGTCGCGGAACGCCCCGCGATCCCATCCCAGCCCCTGGGCATCCAGGACGATCAGGCCAGGGAATCGAACGAGCTGTTCCCGGACGAATTGACGATAGGCGCCGATCGTTCCGACCCCATCGTTCCGGTCGAGCCATTGGGATACGGCCGGGGTCAGGACCCAGTAGACCGGGATTCGATGGGCCGCAGCCAGATTCAGGAAACGATCCACATAATAAGCATGAACCGGATTTGGCCGCCATTTCCATCGGCCCCCCTCATAGGGCCTGGGCAATGCCCCCGCGATGGGGACGAAATGCCGAGGGGCGACCTGGGCACCGCGGTTCAACCGCCAGTTTCGCTCGAAAATGCGGATGTCGTCGGGGGTCGACGCCTGACGACCGCTCTCATCCCGATCGCCTTCGAGCCCCAGGGCCGATCGGACCGCGGCCCGGACCGACCACGACGCGATCAAGTATTGAAATGCTATCGATGCCGCCAGCGAGGGATCGCGGGCGCGCCAGAGGAGCTCGAGTCGCTCGCATCCGGCGGGCAGATTGGACCACCATTCCAGGTTGACCCGTGGATCTCTCGCCAGCAGGAGCGGTGAGAAGCCGATGATCAAGGCACGCGGACGATGCCCCTTCTCCAGCACTCGACGGAGGAGGAAATAGCTGGTGGGTGCCTGACCCCCCAGTACGGCGAGGTTATAAGCCGACCCTTCCAGTCGATGCGCGACTACACAGGGCTGGATGCCCAGCTTGACTTGACTGTCCCCGAAGCACAGGATCTCGGCCCCGGCTTCCGGACCGGATGCGATTCGCCACGAGGCCAGCCAGGATGAACGGACACGGTCTCCGTTCTCGCGGATGTGCAGCATCTCGGGGATGAGGCCCACCCACTCCACGGCGATGACGAGTATGAGAGCACCGAGCAGGCCCGCGGGCAATGAAGCGACGCGAGTTAATGCACTTGACGGCGATTCCCTGGTGGTCGAAACACGGAATCCCTCGAGGATTGGACGTAGAACGCCTCGGCGTTCATCACGCCAGTGCGTCGATCTCGTATCCTCGCGTGTCCCGATCGCCAAGGCGTAGTCCTCCATCCATGGAGGATATGGGGTCTGTCTCAAGTATCCGTGAAAAAACTCAGGGTGGTTTCTAGCGTCTTCGATGTCGAACGACCAGAGTGAAATCGCGAACGGGAGAAGGGGGTAGACTGGGCAATGGGGGTTTGATGGGAAGGGGGGGCGCTATCGAGATCAACCCATGGCCGGATACGACGTCCTCTGGGATTGAAGCCGGATCGGTGGTTGAAGTGGAGCGGACTTGCTATCGCGCTTAGCGAATGTGCCGCGTACAACCCACCCCAACACGAATCGTCAGCGAAGACCATGCCGTCGGATCCTCGCTGACGCTTCGGGTTGGTGTGAATGCCAGCGGCATCGAACAGAACCCCGCCTACGTGACAGTGTCGGATCCTCGCTGACGCTTCGGGTTGGTGAGAATGGCCTTCGTGTCGAGCCGTGCGCAAATCATGGGTGAAGAGCTCACGGTTGCGGCTCAGAGTTTTGGGCGGCTCGTCCTGGAACTTGCCACGAGGATCGTCCCGACCAGCCAGATCACGAATCCCAGGACGACCGCGGTCCATGCCGGCGAGACGACAGTGTCGCCGGGAAGTCGCAGGCGTAGGGATTCGATGTCTCCCTTACCGGTCATCACGCCCATGACCCCGAGCATCTCGATCAACATGCCGCCGAGCCGGAGGCTCTGGCCGGTGCCTTTCTTCATGGGAATCTCGATTCGCGGTCAGGGCGAGCGGAGCATGGCGAAGTGCCCGCGCGGAGGTCGGGTGCCATCCGCGCGGATGGTATGGGCTCAGATCGCGGGAAGCTCGTATCCCTTGCGGGGCTCTCGCTTCAGGAGGGCATTGGCCTCCGGGTCGTTCTTGAAGGTCTCGGTTTCGGCGTCCCACTCCAGCTTGCGCCCAAGCTTGTAGGAGATGTTCCCGAGGTGGCAAGTGTTGGTGGAACGATGGGCGATCTGGATGTCGCATGTCGGCAACGCGCGCGACTTGACGCAGTCGAGGAAGTTGCGAACGTGGGGATCCTGGCCGTCATCGCCCTTCATCTTCTCGGGCTGGAGGTCGATCTTCCGCAGCGGACGATCGCCATGAACGAGCTTGATCCCGTAGGGCAGCACCACCTTATCGGGAATGACCTCGAGTCCGCCGCGGTCGAGCATCAGGCTGCCGTCGGTCCCGCAGAAGAGGAT
>JBKQHM010000424.1:0-6572 GCA_052148775.1 Isosphaeraceae bacterium
CCGGGCCGAAGCCGCCCAGCGCCGCGGCCGCCGCGTCGCGACGTCGGTCGTCGCCCGATTGCAAGGTTTTTACGAGAGCAGCGACCGATTCCTCGGCCTGCGGTCCGCCGGGCGCCAGCCGGCCCAGCGCCTCGACCACCGAGACCACCGGGTCCCAGTTCATCTCGGGATCCGGCGCCACCGCTATCCCACCCGGTCCCTTCAGGATCGCGAGTAGCCCCGGGACGGCCTTGGCTGCGGCATAGCCGAACTCCCCGAGCGATCGCGCCGCCAGGCCACGGACCTCGGCGTCGGGGCTGTGCAGGACGGCGATCAGGGCCGGGACGGCATCCGCCGCGAATGACGGCGGCCGGACTTTCGCCAGGATCTCCACATACGCCGCGCGGAGGGGCGGTGGGGCCTTCTCCATCGACTTGACCAGCGATGGGATCATCCGGGTCACCTCGCGAGGGAAGTGGGACAGGTATCCGGCCGCCGCCAGGCGATTCCTCGGCGACTCATCCTCCAGGGCCACGAGGAGCCCCGGCGGGACGGCGTCGGAGATCCTCGAGCCGATCACCCCCAGGCCGCAGATCGCCGCGTGCCGGACCCCCGCGTCGGTGTCGGTGGCGAATCCCTCGAGGGCCTCGCCGATCGTGCCCAGGTCGATCACGCCCAACGGGCCTTGCCACGTGACCACGATCATCCACAGGGCCTGCGCAATCGCCGACCGCACGGCGGCATCCGGGTCCTTCAGCGACCCGAGCAACGCCGTCACGGCCTCGCGGACCTCTCCCGCGCCCGACTCGGTCCTCATGGCGCCGTTGACGACCGTCACCAGGGCCCTCGCCGACGCAGCGCGGAGCCCAGCTTCCGGGTCCGAAAGGCCGACGATCAACGCGGGGATCGCGACCTCCGTGTCCTCGTCGCCCATCTGTTCCAGCTCATGGATCGCCTTCAGCCGATCGGCCCGCTCGGCGGAGCGGATCTCCCGGGCCGGTCCGGCCGCCGGATGGTTGCTCTCCCAGAGGCTGGACCAGGCCAGGACCAGCACGCCGCCGCTGAGCAGCACCGCGGCCAACCCGGACACGCCCGGCCTCGATCCGAAGAGCCGGAACTCGCCGGAACCGGCCTCCTCATCGAAATTGGACTCATCCGGATCCGGCAGGCGGTGTCTCCCGATATGATCGCTCATGCCAACGCCCTCCTCGCCGGACAATTCTACCGCACTCGCCCCCCGTTCACCGCAAGGAATCTGTGACGCTCGACACGATTACACGATCTTCGCCCCTCACCGGTCTTCGGATCTTCGGCTTCGGAGTGTCGGCGTCGGATCTTCGGATCTTCGGCTTCGCCCTACGGGCTCGACCCCAGCCACCCCCGGCTTGGCGGCCAGGACCCGGGGGTGGCTGGGGTCAAGCCGGCTCCGCTGGCGCAGCCCCCAGGCGGGTCGCGCGTGACCTACCCGGGAGCCGATTGCCGCGGAAATTACCGGACTACAGGGCGGCCGTCAACTCACGGTTGAAGCCTGTGGTCCGATCCTGCCCGAATGCCGACGGTGGCGCCTGACCCCGCTTGCTCGAAGTTCCCGGCTACCTTATGCTCGATCGATTGAGAGACCCGCTCAAGCAACCAGGGGCTGACGCGTGATGAACCGCCGAGGATTCTTGCAGGCCGTCGCCGGGACCACCTTCGCATTCCACGTCGTGCCGCGGCATGTGCTCGGGAGGGGTTTCACGCCCCCGAGCGAGAAGCTCAACATCGCCGGGATCGGCATCGGTGGTCAGGGCGGCGGCGTGCTCCGCGACATGGCCGCCGAGAACATCGTCGCCCTCTGCGACGTCGATTTGAACAAGGCGGCAGGCACCTTCCGGGCGTTCCCGAAGGCCGAACAGTTCCGCGATTATCGGGTGCTCCTGGACCGTCGAAAAGACATCGACGCGGTGATGATCGCCACGCCGGACCACATGCACGCCCCGATCACGATCGCGGCGCTTCGCGCCGGGAAGCACGTCTACGTCGAGAAGCCGATGGCCCATTCCATCGAGGAGGCCCGCGTCATGACGCGCGTCGCTCGCGAGACGGGCTTGGTGACGCAGATGGGCAACAACGGCCACGCGAGCGAAGGGCTCCGCCTGACGCGGGAGTGGCTCCAAGCGGGCGCGATCGGGCCGGTGCGTGAGATCCACTGCTGGTCGGATCGACCGGGCAAATGGTGGGTTCAGAATCTCGACCGGCCCAACGAGACCACGACGGTCCCCGCCTCGCTCGACTGGGACCTCTGGATCGGGGCGGCGCCGATGCGGCCGTACTCGAGGTTGTATCACCCGTTCGCCTGGCGGGGTTGGTTCGACTTCGGCACCGGGGCGCTTGGCGACATGGCCATCCACAACATGGATCCGGCGTTCTATGCCCTCGACCTCGGCGCGCCGACGGCCGTCGAGGCGAAGACGAGCCCGCTCAAGGCGGAATCGTACCCGCTCTGGACCGTGCTGCGTTATGAATTCGCCGCGAAGGGCGGTCGGCCGGCGGTGACTCTCACCTGGTACGACGGCGGGAAGATGCCTCCGAGGCCGCACGACCTCCCGGAAGGTGAGTCGCTGGCCGACAACGGCATCTACTTCGTCGGCGACAAGGGGACCCTCGTCGGCGGCGGCTGGTCGGGTCCGCCGATTCTCTACCCGGAAAGTCGCCGCAACGATTTCCCGGTGCCCGAGCCGACGATCCCCCGCTCGATCGGGCACCGCCCGGAATGGATCAAGGCGTGCAAGGACCAAAAGCCGGAGGACGCGAAGGCGGGCTTCGCCTATTCGGGCCCGTTCACCGAAGCGCTTCTGGTGGGGAACCTGTCGCTACGGCTCCGGAAGCGGATCGAATGGGACGCGTCGAACATGAAGGCCGCTAACGCTCCCGAGGCCGGCGAACTGATCCACAAGCGATATCGCAAGGGGTTCGGCATCGGCATCTGACTGGACTCGGACGACAGAGAAAGGCATGGCCGAGAAATTCGAGGAAATCCGGGCAGGATTGCTCGATGGTGGAATAACGCTCGGAGAGATGGACTTGCTCGATGAGGCGACCGCTGTGCTCCATGGCCTGACGATGGTGACTCACGATGTCCAGGACTCTGTCAACATTCCCCGGCTGACGATCAACGACTGGCGAGTTCCCTGACGCGACCGAAAAATGAGGCAACACCTCAGCCTCGCGATCATGTGAGATTCCCGAGGAGAACCTTGATATGACCGCAGAGGAGATCGTCGAAGAACTCAGGACGCTCGGGTCGGAGAGCATCAAGAAGGTGCTTCGCAATCACGGCGTGGAGGAACCGTTCTTCGGCGTGAAGATCGGTGACATGAAAAAGATCCAGAAGCGAATCAAGAAAGACTATCAGCTAGCGCTGGATCTGTACGACACCGGGAATTATGATGCCATGTATCTGGCTGGGCTCGTCGCCGACGACGCCAGGATGACGAAGAAGGATCTCAATCGCTGGGCGAAGATGGCCAAGGGGGGCGCACTCGCGACGGCTACCGTCCCGTGGGTCGCGGCGGGAAGTCGGCACGGCTACGAGGTCGCCCTGGAGTGGATCGAATCCAACAAGGAAAATGTGGCCGTCGCCGGGTGGGCGACGCTGAGCAGCCTGGTGGCCCTCAAGGACGACGAAGATCTCGATCTGGATGGCCTCAAACGACTCCTCCGGCGCGTGCTGGAGACGATTCATCAGCAGCCGGACGAGGTTCGCCATGCCATGAACGGCTTCTTGATCGCGTTGGGCACCTACGTGAAGGGCCTCAGCGACCTTGCCGAAGAGGCGGCTGTGAAGGTCGGCCAGGTTTCGGTCGACATGGGTAACACGGCCTGCAAAGTGCCCAATGCGTTGGAGCAGATCCAGAAGGCCCGGGAGAGCGCAGCGGTCGGTAACAAGCGCAAGACGGTGAAATGCTGAATCAGCGAATGCGGGAAATTGTTGATTGCGCTTCGATTCCTCGGTTTGCATCCTCAAGAGGCTCGGATTCGCCGTGCGTTCCCCTGGCGGATCGCCTCGGCTTGCTCGGGGGTCAGGGCAGACTCCTTGAGCTTCAGGTGGGACGCCCGGGCGTAGAAGAGCGGCGAGTGAGAACCGAAAAGGAGCCGCTCGGGACCGACCTCGGCGATGAGCCGTTCCAGGCCGGCCGCCCCTTCGAGCATCGCGATATCGACCCAGATTCCATCGGTGGTGAGCAACTTCTTGAGCGGTCCCCCGCGGAGGTTGCCCAGGGCGTTGAGCAGGACGATCGGCGGTCGGGACGGTCCGGCTGGAAGGCCCATCAGCGGGGTCGGATCGGTCGTGGGCAGTCCCTTCAGGAGAGGGTGGAGCGTCCGCTCGTCTTGCATCTTGATCGCGATCTGGACGATCAGCTTGCGCCGGGCGGCTTCGTTCAACAGCTCGGCGAAGAGCGGATGATCGAGGTGATATCCGTGGTAGTTGGGATGAAGGCGAATGCCCGTCATGCGGTGCTCTTCGTGGCATCGGCGGAGGTCCTCGCGCCAGTCGGGCAGGAGCGGGTCGACCGCGCCGAAGGGGTGCAACAGTCCGGCACCATAGGCGCGGCACATGGTCACGAGTCGCGCGTTGACGCCGGCGAGGTCCTGGTGCAGGGGCGCGTCGAGGCTGCCGGCCCAGGCTTCGGTCACCCCCAGTTGGCGGAGCCGGCGTACCAGAGAAGCCGGCTCGTCGTCGGGAAGCCGCCGGAATGGCCATCGCGAGAGTGAGACGTTGACGTCGATCATGGCTTGACCCCCTTCGCGTCCAGGATCGGCGTCAGGAGACGACGGAGGTTGTCGCCGAGGATGAGCCGGCGGTCGACCTCGTCGATGTCGGCGCCGAGCACCTTGGCGAGTTGCGAGGCGAAGCTCCGGCCCGGTGCGTCGCTGCCGTAGATGATCCGCCGCGCACCCAGCTCGCGCACCGCCATCTCCACGAAGCCGGCCGTCGGGTCGGAACCGGCCAGGCCGATGGCGACGTTGGGCAGTTGTCGCACCGCGCGGATGCCCAGCTCCCATTGGCCGCCGGTGTGGCCGCAGATGATCGACGCGCCGGGATGCCGCGCCGCCAGCGCGGCCAGGTCCATCGGCGAGGATTCGCCCGGGTCATTGCCGCCCGCCTTGATCCAGGTGTGCTGGAAGACGACCGCCTTCAATTCCTCAGCACGCCGGACCAGGGCATCGGCCTCGGGACAATCGCAACGCGCCGCGACCCAGAGCTTCAGCCCGACCATCGGCCCGTCGCGGACGCAACGATCGATCTCGCGCAGGCTGGCCTCGACGTGATGCGGGTTGACGTATACGAAACCGAACGCACGGTGGTGCCAGTGGCTGAGCGCCTGGAGCACCTGGTCATTCTGGCGGCGCAGCTCATCAGGCGACGGGTCGACGACCGTCCGCTGGCCCATGTAGATGACCACGCGATCGATGCCCATCCGGTCGGCCAGCCCCATCAGTCGGGCCATCGACTCGTCGGGCGTGCGCCCTCCCGGGCCCGTCAGATGACAGTGGAGGTCCCAGATCATGGTCGGATGCACCGTCTTGGGTGTGCGTCGTGAGAAAAGGGCAAGATTAGCCCATCTGAGGCCACTGGGCCAGCCGGTGCCGGGGAAGATGACGAGGTGGTCTTCCATGTGGACTTGACACGTCGGAGACTTCCGACACATTCTGGCCCGCATGACGACGCCCGATCTATTCGCGGTCCTGGCCAATCCGGTTCGCCGGCGGATCCTGGAACTTCTGGTGGGCCGGCCGTATACGGTCAGCCATCTGGTGAGCGAGTTCCGATTGCACCGCCCCGCGGTCTCGGAGCATTTGCAAGTCTTGCGGAACGCGAGGCTGGTGCGTGATGAGCGTCGCGGTCGCGAGCGCTACTACCATCTCGATCCGGAACGGCTGATCGAGGTGGACGAGTGGCTGAAGCCCTTCGCGCGCTACTGGGGCAAGCGGATGCAGGCCCTTGACGATGTGCTGGACGAGGAGGAGCGATGACGGAGCGAGGCGTGATACGATTGTCGCGGTTGATCGATCATCCGCCGGCAAAGGTCTGGAAGGCGTTGACGGATCCGGAGATCCACGCGAAGTGGTGGGCGGCGGGGGACGTGAAACCGGTCGTCGGGCATCGGTTCACCCTGGATATGGGACCGTGGGGGCAGCAGCCGTGTGAGATCATCGCGGTCGAGCCGGAGCGCCTGCTGAGCTATCGCTTCGCACCCGGCACGCTCGATACGACGATCACGTGGCGACTGGAGCCGGAGAACGGCGGCACGCGGCTGCACCTCGAACACGCCGGGTTCGACCTCGACTCCCCACTGGGCAAGCGCGCGTTCGAAGGCATGGGTGGCGGCTGGCCGGCAATCCTGGGACGCATCGCGCCGGCCATCGACTCCTTGGCCGTTGCCTGAGTCTTCGGATACGAGGGAGAAAAAGGACAGTGTTGCGAATGCCGCGAACTTAAGCCGCAACCTCCTTCTCCAGTAACTCTTTACGCAGTTCTCTGCGGGGCTTGGTCATCCGAGGGTACTGTTTCGGGCGGCGCTTCGTCACGCGGGGCTCGACACGACCCT
>JBKQHM010000425.1:0-16502 GCA_052148775.1 Isosphaeraceae bacterium
CGGGTTTTCGGTGCTTTTCGATCCTGAATGGGGCCGTCGTTGGACTGTGTAATATGCCACAGTCGGTGCATAGTATAGTCATCGCTTTCAGAAACGCCTGGTTTTCCAGGGTTTCCGCATCCCATAAACCATTGTTTTCTACAGCCCAGATTTCCCATCCTACCTATTCTGGTGCGTAAGCCCTGGAGCACCCACGAGATCCTTCGCAGCCGTTGGTATGCCCTCCCCGCACCGGCCCTCAACTTGATGCGCGATCCGCGGGATCAGGATCAGCTCATGACCTTCGACCGGTACGTCAGAAGGAGAATTCGGCACCGTAGTCGGTCAGCCGGTCCCGCCAGATTGTGTGGTCATGGTCGCTACCCTGAGTGGCGAACTCGATCCAGACGCGCGGCCCGTCAATACGCACATAGTCGCCCCGATCGCTCAGGTTCATCGTGCTCGAGTAGGACACCTTGACCTTATCGAACTCGGCCTCGTCGATTCTGCTATATTCGACGCCCTGGGGGCTATCACCCGTCCAGGCCGCGATCACCTTCTTGACGAGTTCCTTCGAGCGCGTCGCCTCACCGGAGGATGTTACCCCAGTGGCGGTTGCTTATGGGATGCAGCTCCGGTACTCTCTCTGCCCTCCAGGCTTGATCGTCTGCGGTGTCTCCGCCGAGCCCGCTCGCTCCTGGCATCGATGTCCGCCAGAAGCGTGTCGACTCCTCGTCTTGAGGCGTGGGTAACCTTCCGGTGAGGCAACGGCCCCGTTTCGGTAACAAGAACGATGAGTCAATGTGCCTTCAATAATTCAGTGGGTTACACATCTTCAGATTGCGGCGGAGAATCGGGCGTAAATCCGGATGCGAGCCCGTCGGAGGTTGTCCCAACCAACGATTCGCAATGCCGATTGGTCTGGAGACTAATGGAACAAATGGGTACTATGGATGGATACGTACACTATGCCCATGGCCGTCCTGCCCGGCGAGGCGGTGACGAAGGAACTGGCTACTGAGCGTGGATGACCACACGAATCCGACTAAGTCCCGAGAGGGGTGAAGGGAAATGAAGCGGCTGGACATCATCTGCGCTACGTCCCCGCTTTGGCTCCGCGCCGAGCGATCCGCGCTACGTCCCCGTTTTGGCTCCCGCGGGTCGAATTATTGGCTCCCGCGGGTCGAATTATTGGATCCCGGCCCACTTTCCGGGGGCCGGCACGTGAAGGCCGGCGGATCGCTGAGGTTGTCGATGAGACGATGCGAGTGTCCCGGGTTGCTCCAACCGAGTAGAATGTGAAGAGACCAACGGGCCCACGACCGAATCGTCACGAAGGGAGGAACGTATCATGCCCGTGATGATCCCTGATGAAACGCTCCGAGAGGCGGGTCTCAGTGAACGCGACGCGAAGGTCGAGATCGCCTGCTGGCTGTTCGAGGGCCAGAAGCTCACGCTCTGGTCGGCTGCCAAGCTCGCGGGATTGAACCGGGTGGAATTCGAGCAGGAGTTGCTCGCCCGGGGGATCCCTCGGTATCGGCCCGATCCGCGCGACCTGGCCGAGGAACTCGCCGCGATGGATCAAATCGGAGCCTGATCGTGGCCGTCGTCGTCAGCGACACGTCTCCGATCCGAGCATTGGCCCATCTGAGCCTGCTTGCGCTGCTCCCGGAGTTGTTCGCCGAAGTGCTGGTGCCACCGGTTGTGGATGATGAATTGAAGAGGCCGCCGACAGGGCTGCCCAGTGTCGATGTCGCGGGTCTACGCTTCGTAACCATCCAGGCGCCACGCGATCGTACGAGAGTGCAGGAGCTTCTTCGGGATCTTGATCCTGGCGAATCCGAGGCTCTGGCCCTCGCCGTGGAGGTTGGTGTCTCTGTGGTCCTTATCGATGAGAGCGCCGGTCGGAGAATGGCGAGGCAACTCGGTTTGCTTCCCATTGGGGTTCTGGGCATCCTGATCCGGGCAAAACAGCGCGGGCTGGTCCTCGAGGTTGTTCCGCTCCTGGACCGTCTGAGAAGCGAACTCGGATTCTTCATCTCCGATCAATTGCGAAGCGAAGTACAGCGCCTGGCTGATGAGCCTTGATAGGGATCGGCCGAATTCGGGAGTCGGATCACCATGCCGTCCGCCAAGAACCACCATTTCGTTCCCCAGTTCTACTTGCGGAACTTCAGCCCTGATGGGCGGTTTATCTATGTTTTCGACAAGATCACGAAAAGGACTTCCAGACCGGGCATAAAAAGCACGGCATGCGAACCTGCTTTCTACGATGTGCCGCCTGAATTCGTTGTGACAGGTAATCCGCAGGCTATGGAGGATGTTCTTTCCGCCTTTGAGTCGAAACACGCCGAGGCCATGAGGGGATTATTAGAAGAAGTGCAAAAGACCGGCAGCTTCACGCCTGGTCCATCTGATAGGAACCAAATCCTTGCCCATTTCTTGATCATTCAGGCTTCCCGCACGAGGGAATTTCGAGATTCATTTACCGCAATGATGCATAAGGCAATCGCGTTCGGCGAAGACATCTTTGCTGCTGCTCGAAACTCAAGAATGGAAGAAAGCGGTGTGATCGAGCTGGAAATCCCTATTATGCCATATCGTCCAGAAATGTCATCGCTCGACCATGCTAAATTTTTACTCAATCCGGAGTTCGCTAGCGGTGTGATCAGGATTTTATTTGACCATATCTGGCTCATTGGTGAGAATCAAACGCTGCAGCCGCTATATACATCCGATGCACCTGTCATCCGCTATTCACATAATCCAAGCCCTCATTACGGGGGTGCCGGCTTTGGCTCGCCGGGAGTCGAGATCTTGTTGCCACTCACTTCAAAGTTCATACTCATCCTTCTGGAGAGAAGCTGGTTCTCGCCCAAAGTGAAACTGCCGGATGGAACCGTCATGCGACTCATGCCGGAGGAAGTTACACGGTATAATGCACTCCAAGTCCTTGACTCATATCGTCAGGTCTATTGCAAAACGAACCAATTGGATTTAGCTAGTGAACTGGTCGAGAAATAAGGCACTTCTCGCTCCACTTGAGCCGAAACGCATAGCGCGTGTCGAGGTCAAGAGATTCCTACCGGCTATGCCACCGCGAGCCGCGCCAGGATGCGGAAAAGCCGAGCGGGCAGGGGATGCTCCAGTCGCCAGGTGATGCTCATCGGCCGGCTTCCTGTGTGGGTGACATATCGGGCGGGCCCGAGGAAGAAGTAGGGCTGGGCCAGGCCATGGTGGCTCTTGTGCTCGCGACCGAGGAGCAGGATCGTGTGGCCTCGTTCGGCATGTTCGATGTAACGCTGGCCGGTGGGCGAAGTTGCCGAGGTCGTGCTCTGCGATTGCCAGTGGAACAGACGATCGTTGATGGCGTAATCCTGATACATTGTCGTCGGCGAGTAGTCCTTCTCCGTCTTGTGCAGGGTTACGAAAAAGACGTCCACTTTGAGGTACGGGAGGTTGAGGACGCCTTCTCGCATCTCCTTTTGAGCGCCGCGGTTCCAATGGCCCAGGGCGGTGAGCACCTCATCGCGGGTGTAGGACGCATGGAGCGCCATCGGGCAGTCAAATGGAAGATTCAGGGGAGGAGCCACCGAATCGATGCAACCGAGTCGGTACGCCAATAGCTCGCGGAGCTCGTCGCGAAGCGTCGGGTTGGCGTCGAGACGTCGGAGTGCTTCTTCTGAGGAAGCCGAGAGGCCGCCACGCGTCCACAATCCGACTTCGAGCATCAGGAGCCAGCGGTCGTCCCGAGGGGTGAGTGTGAGCGCGGAGCGTGGCGACGCTTCGAGATCGAGCAGGGCGAGGAGGCGTCGGATTTGTTCGGCGTCGGCGATGTGGGCAATCCGGCGTAATCCTTTCGTCAGCCTCACCTCGTCCGGTTCGTGGAACGTCTCGCGGAGTCCCGCCTCGACGCAGAGCTTTGACCAGCAGCCAGGTTCGCGGCGGCAGAGGTCGTCGATGTCGATGTCGGTGCGCTCGAGGAACTCGGATAGCGTCGGAGGTCGATCCAGCGCCTCACGCAACTCGCCGAGAACTGCGATCAGAGATGTCCGGTTCTGGCGGAGGCTCTGGCGGATGTTCTCCAGGATGTATTGCCTGGCGACCCGCTCCATCAGGAGCGTGCAGCCCGCGGGCAGGTGGGTGAAGCCATGTTCGACCTGTCCGTCGATCGACACGGTGGGGTCGACCAGGAGCGACCGGAACCGCAGGTCGAAGCGGAAGTTGCGGTGTGCCTGGCCGACGAAGTCGAGGACGGTGAGGCACTCCTTCTCCTCGTGGAGCCGGAGGCCCCGGCCGAGTTGCTGGAGGAAAACCGTCAGGCTCTCGGTCGGCCGGAGGAACAACACCGCATCGATTTCCGGGATGTCGATGCCCTCATTGTAGAGGTCCACCGCGAACAGGACGTTCACCTCGCGACGACGCAGGCGGTCCTGGGCCGAGAGGCGGTCTGCACGCGGGGTCTCGGCCGACAGGGCTTCGGAGGGGATTCCGGCGTCGCGGAACTTGGCCGCCATGTACCCGGCATGGGCGACGCTCACGCAGAAGCCCAGCATGCGAGCCTTTCGCGGGTCGAGCAGGATCGATCGGACCTTCTCGATCACCAAGGCGGCGCGCAGGTCGTTGCCGGTGTAAATCCGGTCGAGATCGTCGAGGCGATAACCGCCTCGCTGCCAGCGGAGATCTCGTAAGTCGACGTAGTCGGCGACCGCGAAGTATTGGAAGGGCGAGAGCAGCTTGCGATTGATGGCATCCGGCAACCGAATCTGTGCGCTGAGGTGGTCGCCGAAGTATTTGAGGACATCGAGGCCATCGGACCGCTCGGGCGTGGCGGTCAGGCCGAGCAGGACTCGGGGCCGCACATGGCCCATCAGGCGCCGGTAGGTCGGCGCGGCGGCGTGGTGGAACTCGTCGACCACCACATAGTCATACCGATCGCCGGGCAGATCGTGGAGCGATCGACTGTTGTAGCTCTGGATCGAGACGAAGAGGTGATCGAGCTGACCCGGCTCGCGGCCACCGACCAGCAGGTCGCCGAAATTGGGATCGCGGAGCACGGCCCGGAACGTCTGGAGACTTTGCTGGAGCAATTCTTCGCGGTGGGCGACGAAGAGGAGCCGGGGCCGCTGGCCTAGATCTGAGGTGTTTTCGCGGGACCATCGGCGATAGTCGAACGCGGCGATCATGGTCTTGCCGGTGCCGGTGGCCGCCACGACGAGGTGGCGGTCCCGACCCTGGACCTGACGTTCGGCGTCGAGCCGGTCGAGGATCTCTTGCTGGAAGGCGTAAGGCCGTAGGTCGAAAAAGAACGGTTCGGGGCCGGATGATTCCGCCGATCGTTCCTCCCTCAGGGCCCGCGACAGACGTGGCCGTTCGGCCTCGCTGTACGATTCGAACTCGGCGTCCTCCCAGTAGCCTTCGAAGGTCGCGGCGATGCGGTCCCAGAGGTGCGATGATTCGTACTGGCTGACCTTGACGGTCCACTCCAGTCCGTCGGTAAGCGCCGGATGGGAGAGATTGGCCGAACCGACGTAAGCGGTGCCGAAGCCCGACTCGCGGTGGAACAGGTATGCTTTGGCGTGGAGCCGCGTCCGGTGGGTGTCGTACGAGACGCGGACCTCGGTATTCGAGAGCGATCGCAAGAAATCGACCGCTTTCAGGTCGGTCGCTCCCATATAGCTCGTCGTCACGACGCGGAGACGGGCGGATGGTCGAGCGGTGAACGTGCGGAGGCCCTCTTCCAGGATGCGGACGCCGCTCCATTTGATGAAGGAGCAAAGGATGTCGACGCGGTCGGCCGAGGCGAGCTCCTTGCGGAGCTGCGAGGCGAGGCTGGGGTCGGTCCGCGTGCCAGCCAGCAGGCAACCGAAGGCGAGGGGTGTGTCGGGCCTTTCGGGCTGATTCCCCTTCCCCTCGTGCATCGCTCGGGGCCAGACGCCCAGCAGGCGACGTGCCGGTTTTGATATCGATCGTTCGCCTCGGGGACCGGCGGCTTCCACCTCGCGGAGGATGCGGTCGACGAGCTCGACCTGCCGTGCCAGGCGATCGTCGCCGGTCACGCCGTCGAGAGCGTCGCGGATCACATGACGGAGATAGTCGGCCAGGACGGCGTGGCTGTCCCCGTCGTCGAGCCCCTCGTCGTCGAACGCGATGGGCGAGCCTTGCGGATCGCCCAGCCTGTGTTCCAGGAGTTGATCCACCACCTGCTCGTACAGGCCCGGCGGAATCGGCGGGGAAGATGAGTCCTCGGGACTGGATGGCACCGGTGTCGGCCTCGAGCGGGTGGGTGATCGGAGTCGGCGAGATTCGATCGTTACAAATTAACGCGGGCCAAACGGCCTTGCCAGCGATCGGCAACCGGCCCGACACGAATGACAAATCCGACGAGGAGTCTGGTCCTCCGACGGCGATCGGTTCGGTGACCGGGGAATGTTCGCGCGGTGCGAATAGCGAGCGATGTCTTAACGCAATCGGTATAAGCGAATCGGATAGAAGGGGACCTCTCGCGAGGAGTGGTAGAGCTCGCGCTCCCGTGTGAGTCCCAGGCTCGTGCGGAGCTGTTCGAGGTACGGGCCCCAGGCTTCGGGATCGATGTCCGGCGGGGATTCGAACGAGCCCCAGAGGACGTGCGTGACCCGGTACTGGGCGATCACTTCCTGGATCCGGGCCGGGTTGTAGTTGCGCGGCATGAGGATCGTGGTCCGGTCGCTCGTCACGCGCAGCTCCCAGGGGAACCAGGTCATGATCCGCGCATCGCGCGGGACCTTCTCCGGGTTCGCCTGGATCCAGTCTCCCGCCTCGCGAAGCGCGGGCCAGTGGAGCTGGAACGGTTTGACCAGCCAGGATGCGTCGTAGGCCCAGGTCGGATCGGCCCAGACCAGGGCGAGATAGCCGGCCGCCAGCCAGGGGATGACCGACCGGCGGATCCGACGCGATGCCGACCATTCGAGCAGGCCCGCGACCGCCGTCGGCAACGCCAGCACGAAGACCGGCACGTAGTAGCGGCCGAGCTGGGCCACCTGCGTCACGTCGGCGATGCTCTTGAGCGTCGCCAGGATGAAGACCACGAAGATCGTCGCGACCAGGAGGTCGACGTCGCGTCCCGGCCCGCCGCGCGATCGGAGGCGTCCGACGAATCCCGCGACGATCGGCAGGCCGACGATCATGGTCGAGTACACGACGATGATCAGGAGCGACTTGATCTTCACCCGGACGATTTCCGGCAGGTTCGCCATGGTGTAGAACTGCGCGGGGGACGTGTTGCCTTTCTCGTAGTGGTGGATGGTCCACGAGAAGTTGTATTCGAAGAACGACGTGTACGAATAGAAGGGACGTCCGTATTCCCAGAAGGTGGCCAGTGCCCAGGGGAGGATCACCATCGTGATGCACGCGCCCCAGAGCAAGAACGGGCCGAACTGACGACGGCCTCGGGCGGCCAGGAAGTACACGCCGGCGCCGGCGAGGAGCGCCAGCGAGGTCGTACGGGCGAGGATTGCGAGGCCGCCGCAGAGTCCGGCCACCGCCGCCCAGGCCCAGGCGCGTCGGGACAGCGGGTCGGCATGCCAGACCTCCGTCAGCGTCCAGATGGCCAGGATCGAGGTCAGGACGACGAGGCTCTCGCGGAGCACGAACCCCGCGTAGATCGCGTGGACCGGGAGGATCGCCAGGACGCCCATCGCCGCCAGTGCCGTGCGGGGTCCGAACCGGCGCCGGGCGAAGCCGTAGAGCGCCGGGAGGCAGAGCAGGTTGAGCACGAAGCTGCATGATTTCGCGACGGCGATCTTCGCCTCCGGCGAGTCCTCCGGACTGATCCCGGCGAGACGCATCGCGAAGGAACGCAGGTAGGCGTCCAGCGGCGTGGACCAGTCGTCGAGCACGCCCCGGCCTTCGCGAATCCGGGGATAGTCGGCGAAGAAGCTCTCGACATAATGCTTGACCGGCCCCTCGCCCCGGAGCACCGAGGTTGAGACCTCCAGGTAGTGGCAGCTATCCCCCGGGACGAGCGGCAGGTTGCCGCCGCAGATCCAGATGATCGCACGGATCGCGTAGCCGACGGCTAAGATCGTCAGCCATGTGCGGACAGGCCTGGTCAGCCAGGGGGCCAGCATCAGGGCGATCACCACCATGGTCGAGCCGATCGCCAGGTGCCACCGGACGAGGATGAGCTGGGAGGGCCGGCGGAACCGGGCCAGGATCGGGACCTCGTAGAACTGGTGGGCGACCGCGTCGAAGGCCGTCGTGATCCATCCGTAGCGGAGGTCGAGCCATGCGCCCAGGATCGCCAGGGCGCCCGCGAGCAGGGCCGCCGCGATCCGTCCCGGCCTGGATTGTCCCATCACCGATCTCTCCCGGCGGACTGGAAACGGCCTGCGATCGCGTCGCGGGGATCGGTCATGGTTTCTTCGCCTTGAGCATGGCCTCGCGGCGGGCACGGAACTCGCTGCCCGGCTTCCACTCGGGGTATAGCGGTTCCTGCGCGACCGCATAGCCGAGCTCGACGAGGAGCCTGTTGTCCTCGACGGCCCCGGAGAGGTCCCAGTCCGGCTTCACCTCGTCGCTGGGCTTGTGGTAGTCCTTCTCGGTGTACTCCTCCTGCTTACGCTTGCCGAAGTCGCCCGACTTGCCGATGTAATTCCGGCCGCCCTCGGGGTCGAGGGCGGGTACGCCCTGCTTGGCGAACTCGAAATGGTCGGAACGGTAGTAGTAGCCCTTCTCCGGGTCGGCGTCCGGGGCGATCGTCCGGCCGTGTGAGCCGGCGAGGGCCGCGAGTCGGTCGTCGAGCGTCGTCTGGCCCAGGCCGATGCTGATGATGTCGGTTGTCGGTCCCCAGGTGTTGATGCCATCGATGTTGATGTTGGCCAGGGTGCGGTCGAGCGGATAGAGGGGATGCGTTCCGTAATACTTGGCGCCCAGCAGTCCCTTCTCTTCGGCGGTGACGATGAGGAAGAGGATCGATCGCTTGGGGGCCGGCTTGATCCGGGTGAATGCGTGGGCGATCTCGAGGACGGAGGCGACGCCGGAGGCATTGTCCACGGCCCCGTTGAAGATCTGGTCTCCCTTCACGCCCGGGTCGCGGCCGAGGTGGTCCCAGTGGGCGGTGTAGACGATGAGCTCGTTCTTGAGGACCGGGTCGGACCCTTCGAGCCGGGCGACGACGTTGTTCGAGCGGACGTCGCGGAGCGTGTTGGCGACGGCGAACCGGGCGCGGCAATCGAGCGGCTCGGGGCGGAACTCGCGGCGGGCGGCGGCGGCCTTCAGGGTATTGAAGTCGCGCCCGCAGGCCTGGAACAATTCGCGGGCTTTGGCCTCGCTGATCCATCCCTCGACCGCCACGCGGCCGGGGGGCCGGCCCTGCGGCTGGGGTGCGGCGGCGATGTCGAAGTTCTCCCGGCTCCAGCTCCCCTTGACGACTTCGAAGGGATAACCGGCCGGGCCGGTCTCATGGACCAGGATCACGGCCTCCGCGCCTTTCTCCGAGGCGATCTCGTACTTGTAGGTCCACCGGCCGTAGTACGTCATCGCCCGGCCCTTGAATACGGACTCGTCGAGCTTCGACGGGTCTTTCGGGTCGGTCACCGCCGGGTCGTTCACCAGCATGATCAGGGTCTTGCCGTGGACGTCGAGGCCCTTGTAGTCGTCCCAGCCGTACTCCGGCGCGACGACGCCATACCCGACGAAGATCACATCCGAGTTCTCGACCTTCACCTCCTGCGCCATCCTCCGCGAAACGGCCACGAAGTCGTCGGGGAAGGACAGGCTGACGTCGCGACCGCGGGCCTGGAAGGCGCCGGTGACTTTCTTGGCCTGGAAGCCGACGAGGGGGACGGCCTGGACGTACGACCCGTCCGGGTTGCCCGGCTTCAGCCCCATCTTCTGGAACTGGCCGGTCAGGTAGGCGATGGTCTTCTCCTCGCCCGGCGTCCCCGGCCCCCGGCCCTCGAACTCATCGGAGGCCAGGACTTTGATGTGCCCGAGTATCTGCTCCGTCGTGATGCCCTCCAGGGCCGACTTCAAGACGGCGTCGGGTGCCGCACCCAGGACCAGTCCTGCCAGGATCGCGATTCCGGTCAATTGCAAAGCGTGTCGTCGCATCGGCTCCTCGGTCTTCATGAACCTGATCGGGCGGGATGGAGGATTCTCGGCCAACGAATGGCGTCCATGATACGACCTCGGACGCTCGGCCGCGACGGAACACCGGTCAAAGAAACGACGTGATCCCGCATCGATGTCGCCGAGACCTCGATGCCCATGCCTTGCTTGTCAGAGAGTTCTGTAGTACGTTCAAGCGTATCTTTGGAGGTGATTCCCATGTCTAAAGTTCCGACGATCGTCCCGGTTTCGGATCTCAGGAAGGACGCGGCCGGCGTCCTGAAGCGATTGCGGGGTTCGGATGAGCCGGTATTCATCACCCAGCGGGGTCGTGCGGCAGCGGTGCTCATGAGCATTGATGCCTTCGAACGGTCGCAGAACCGACGCGAACTCCTCCCACTCCTGGCTCGGGGAGAAGTGGAAATCGCCAGTGGTCTCAGTCATAGTCTCCATAGCGTGATGGCCGAAGCCGGCAAGATCCTGGCGGAGAATCGGGAGGACGATCAAGATCGGTCAAATCTGCGGGGAGATGATAAACCATGACAATCCATTTATCGGAAGAGTTGGAGCAATTCGTCAACGAGCAAGTGAGGGCCGGGCGCTTCCCCTCGGAGGATGAGGTCGTCCGTGAGGCGTTGGAGCAGTTCCGCAGACAGACTCCACCCGTTCAGCCGGGCATGGGGTCAATCGGTGCCATGCGTGACGACGCCGAATGGCTCGATAAAGCTGTCGAGCACGCCATGAAGGTGCGGGAGGAGCGGCCCTGGAGGCTAGATGCCGGTGAATAAGGCCCTGCTGGATACGGACATCTACTCCGAAGTCCTGAAAGCCATCGACCAAAACGTCCATCGAAACGCCGTTGCTTACCGGCAAGTGCATGGAATCCTCACGATCTCCGTCGTCACACTCATGGAGGTCATCCAGGGCTTGCAGCAAGTCAGGGCCTCCGCACGGAGAATGCAGGCGTTTCGTAATGCCACTTGTCAGGAAGAAGTTCTGCTTCTCGATCTGGCAGCGGCCGATCTGGCGGGTCAGATCGCGGGCGACCTCGATCGGGTCGGGCGTCCTATCGGTCGATGTGATCCGATGATCGCGGCCATCGCGATGACGCACAAGCTCGAAGTTGTCACCGGCAACACGACGCACTACCAGCGAATCCAACACTTGGGCTATCCGCTGACGCTGACGAACTGGCGAGTCTGACGAAATCATTCAGGATCTCCCTGATCCTCTCTCAGGTCCCCTTCGATCAGTTCTTCCTCGATGTGATGGGCCGCGGCGGTTAGCCCGCGCACTTCTTTCAGCTTGGCCAGGTAGACGCAGGCGCCGATTAATCCGCTGCCGTACATCACGACGCGGAAGCCGATCATCGCCAGCGAGCCACTGGGGTGGCCGACCATCATGAAGAGCTGGTCGCTGACTTCCTCGGTCAGGCCGAGTGCGCCGAACGGGAGCGGCACAGCCATGGTGAAGAGGGTCAACGGGACCATCAAGAAGTGATCGACGAGCGTGGTCATCATCGAAGGGAAGAGCATCTTGCCGACGACGTAGAAGGCCAGGACGTTCAGAGAATGGTTGCCCACCGACATCAGGGTGCAGAACGAGACCACGTCCAGGCGGCGGCTGTAGGTCGTCGACATCTCCTTCAGCTCGGATGTGATCAGGCTCAAGCGGGAATGCCCCGTCCCCAGTTGGGGAAAGAGCCGGGTCAGCACCTGTCCGAAGATCAACGCCAGGACGAGCACCCCGAGGCCCGTCGCGACCCAGGCCGCCACGATCAGCCTGGCGACGTCGCCGGAGGCCCTGGGCCACGCGAATGCGCCGGCGATCGACGCCAGGATGAAGAGTCCGAGCAGGCCCACGATCCGGTCGATCACCATCGATGCGACCGCTTGCGTCTTCTTGATGTGCATCCGTACCAGGTACGCCGCCTTGATCAGGTCGCCGCCCACCGCGCCCGGGATCACCAGGTTGAACACGTTGCCGATGAAACCCAGGAGGATCGACGCGCGGAGGGTGAACCGCGGGTCGATGACCCGGACCAGGAAGTACCATCGGAAGAAGGTGGAGACGAGCCCGATCAGGAAGATCAACTCGGCGAGGGCGAGCAGTCGCAGGTCGAGCGGCCGGCTGAAGACGCCCTGGATCTTCACGCGGTTCCGCCAGATCACAAAGCCCAGCAGGCCGAAGGCCAGGGCGACCAGGGCGGCGTTGATCGCCAGGCCGAGCTTCGAGCGTCGTGTGGGTGTCGTCATTTTGGACCGGCCGTCCTCATTCCTGTGGGTTGGATCGAGCTCAACCATCATTGCCCGAGAGCGGAGGGTACGGTCAGAGGGTCCCTTTGGTCGAGGGGATCGCCGTCGATCGGGGGTCGCGCTCGGACGCCGCGCGGATGGCCCGCGCCGATGCCTTGAAGATCGCCTCGCTGATGTGGTGGGCGTTGCGGCCGTGGTGCAGGATCGCGTGGAAGTTCATCCTTCCCTGGGTCGCGACGGCCTGCCAGAAGTCGGCGACCAGCTCGGTGTCGAACGTCCCGATCTTCGGCGAGGGGAACGACACCTCCCAGACCCAGTAGGGACGTCCCCCCAGGTCCACCGCGACCGTCACGAGCGTCTCGTCCATCGGCAGGATCGCATGGCCGTATCGACGGATCCCCGCCCGGTCGCCCAGCGCCCGGTCGATCGCCTGGCCCAGGCAGATCCCGACGTCTTCCGTGGTGTGATGGTCGTCCACGTGGAGGTCGCCCGTGCAGGCGACGGTCAGGTCCATGAGCGAATGGCGCGCGAATAATTCGAGCATGTGGTCGAGGAAGCCGACGCCGGTCTTGACGTCGGCCCGGCCCTGGCCGTCGAGGTTGAGGCTCAGGCGGATGTCCGTCTCGCGGGTCTTCCGGACGATCTCGGCGAGGCGTTCTTGATGGTCATTGGTCATTGGTCATTGGTCACTGGTTAATACTGATACGGAGTGCCTCGAGGAGGCGGTCGATCTCCGCGTCGGTGCCGACGGTGATCCTCAGTCCCTCGGGATAGCCGGGATAAGTCATCAGCCGCACGAGGATCCTGCGGTCCTTGAGGGCCTGGAAAGTCTCGCGCGCCGGCGGGCCGCCGGTCGCCCAGACGAAGTTCGATTGGCTATCGGGGACCTGATAGCCCATGCCTCGGAGCGCGGCGGTGAGCCGGGCGCGCGTCGCCTGGACCCTGGAACGCGTCTCGGCCAGGTACTCGCGATCCCGCAACGCGGCCATGCCCGCGACCTGGCTCAGCATGTCGCAGTTGTACGAATCCTTGACCTTGATCAGTTGCTCGACGACCTCCGGCCGGGCGACCAGGTAGCCCAGCCGGATGCCGGCCAGGCTGTACCCCTTGCTGAACGATCGGGTGACGATCAGGTTGGGGTGCTCTTTCAGCAAGGGGATGGCGTGGCATCTCGGGTCGGCGAAGTCTCCGTAGGCTTCGTCGAGCACGACGGGGCAGTCGAGCATACTCAGCAGCTCGGCGATCTCCTCGCGAGGCATCGCGGTGCCCGAGGGGCTGTCCGGATTCGCCAGGTAGACGAGTTTCAGTCCGGGGGCTTTCAGCGCGGCGCGGTCGAGCTTCCAGTCGGCCGAGTAGGGGATGGACACCGCGCGGCCGTCCTGGAGCTGGATCAGGGTCGAGTAGAGCAGGTAGCTCGGGGTCGCGAAGGCCGCCGGGTCGCCCGGGCCGATGAACGTCCGCGTCACGATGGTCAGGATGTCGTCCGATCCATTGCCGGCCAGGACCATGTCGGGCTCGACGCCGTGCAATTGTGCGGCCGTCCGGCACAGCTCGGTGGACATTGGGTCCGGGTAGAGGCGCAAACGGTCGTTGACCGCCTCGGCGAGCGCCGCCTTGACGCGGGGCGAAGGCGGATACGGGTTCTCGTTCGTGTTCAGCTTGGTGAATCCGCCGTCGCGCGGCTGCTCGCCCGGTACATAACCGGCCATCCGCGCGATGTTCGGACGAAAGTAGCGGCTCATCCCGTTCGAATCCTCTCGGTCAGTCTCTCATAGGGCTTGTCAGAATTCCGGGGCGAGTGCGGCCAGTCGTCGGAGCGGCTCGTCGTCGATCCGGTAGACGGTCCACTCGTCCATCGGCCGGGCGCCGAGGGATCGGTAAAAGCCGATCGCCGGTTCGTTCCAGTTGAGCACGGACCATTCCAGCCGGCCGCATCCCCGATCGACGGCCAGCCGGGCCAGGCCCGCGAGCATCGCCTTGCCGATGCCGAGCCCTCGGAATTCCGGCCGGACGAAGATGTCCTCGAGGTAGAGCCCGGCCTGGCCTCGGAACGTCGAGAAGTTGGTGAACCAGAGGGCGAAGCCGACCGGCTGGCCGTCGACTTCCGCCAGGGCGGCCTCGGCCGCGGGCCAGGGGCCAAATAGGTGCCGGCGGAAGTCGTTGGGCGTCGCCTGGGCGCGATCCTCCAACTTCTCATAGACGGCCAGCTCTCGGACCAGGTTCGCCACGACCTCCGCGTCCTCCTCGCGGGCGGGACGGATCGTGAAGGAAGCTGTCCGGGACTCGACGAAACCCATCGCGCGGTTCTCAGAGGCGTGATTCATGAGGAGGCACCGCCTTCCGATACATCATCGAGCCGGAGGTCGACGCTGAGCCGGTGTGCCGTGAGGCCCTCCTTGTCGGCGAGGGTCCGGATGTCGGGCGCCAGGGCGGCGAGGCCGTCGCGTGTCAGGGCGATCAGGCTGGATCGCTTGAGGAAGTCGTTGGCCGAGAGGCCCGAGGCCCATCGCGCCGTGCCGCCGGTGGGGAGCACGTGCGACGGACCCGCGGCATAATCGCCCGCCGCCACCGGCGTGTAATGGCCGAGGAAGATCGCACCGGCATTGGTCAGTTTCACGAGGAGCCGATTCGGGTCGGCGGTCGAGACATGGAGATGCTCCGGCGCGATCCGGTTGGACAGCGCGACCGCTTCCGCCTCGTCGCGGACGAGGACGATCGCCCCGAACCGCTCCAGGCTGTCGCGCGCGAGGCTGCCCCGGCTCAGCCGGTCGAGCTGCTCTTCCAGGGCGGCGAGCACGCGATCGGGTAGGGAGGGTTCCCAGGTCAGGAGGATGCTCGCCCCTGGCGAATGCTCGGCCTGGCTGATGAGGTCGGCGGCGAGGTATCGGGGGACCGCGGACGCATCGGCGATCACGACCACCTCGCTCGGTCCGGCGATACTGTCGATGTCGACGGTGCCGAAGACGTACCGCTTGGCCAGGGCCACGAAGAGGTTGCCCGGCCCGACGATCTTATCGACCGGCTCGAGCCCGATCCCGACGATGCCGTAAGCCAGGGAGGCGACTCCCTGCGCGCCCCCGATCCGGTAGACCTCCGAAACGCCCAGTGCCTGACAGGCGGCGAGGATGTCCGTATTGAAGCCGCCGAATCGCGTGGGCGGGACGACCACGGCGATCTGATTCACCCCGGCCGCCTGGGCCGGGACGACCGTCATCAGCAGGCTCGACGGATAGGCCGCCGCCCCGCCGGGGATGCAGACGCCCACCCGGCGCAACGGCCGGTAGAGTAAACCGAGTTCGATGCCGGGGCCGCGGCGGATCGCCACGCGCTGATGCAGGATCGCCTTCTGGTAGGCCAGGATGTTCTCGCGGACGCGGTCGATCGTCTCGAGGTAGGCCGGATCGGCCTGGCGATGAGCATCGATCAGCTCGTCGGCCGAGACCCGGAGCCGGTTCGGATCGAGTTCGGCGCCGTCAAGCTTTCGGCTGTAATCGAGCACGGCATCGAGGCCGCGCGCGGCGACGTCGTCGCAGATCCGCGCGACGACCTGATGCGGTTCCAGCGGCTCGCCGAAGGCCGCGATCGTGCGCGCACGCCCCTCGGGGCTGACCACATTCCCCCGTGGACTCAACTCGGCGCGCAAATCGGCGATCGCCCGCTCGGCGTCGTCGCTGGCGCAATCAATCCGGCGGATTCTCAGCGTCGTCACCCCTCGCTCCCGTCAACTCCCAGTCCAGCAAGATCCTACATCATTGAGTCGACGTCTACCAATACCGTCTGGGGTGGACTGGCCGCAATGCCGAACGGCCCGCCCGGCGGGAGCGAATCCTGGGTTCGTTTCGTCAGGTCTGCGGTTCTTACCACTTCCACCTGCATTGCATGCACTCTTGGCCTTGGGGTCGTTTCATCCGTTCTGCATCGCCCATCTGCCGCTCTCTTCAATCATGCACTCTCGGCATTGGCTTCGTTTCGTCGATTTCGCGTCCGTCGATCGCCGAGAATGGGTTCGTTCCGTCGATTTCGCGTCTGTCGATCGCCGCGAATGGGTTCGTTCTGCGCGTTTGTAGGCGCTCACACCCTGAACCTTTTGTACAGCAACGTCGTAATAACTGTGTATGAGCCACACGCCTCCGATCCCTGAAGCCCTCTGGAATACCGTGCCCCCGGATGCGCAGGCGG
>JBKQHM010000426.1:0-29790 GCA_052148775.1 Isosphaeraceae bacterium
ATGAAGGAACTTGTCACAAGTCATTATCGGAGAAGTGCTTGAGTTGGCCATCCCCTGCCACCTCTCTCACCCGCGGATTTGGGAAGTACTGAGGCTGGAAAGCCTGACCTACGGGTTTTCAATCCACGTACAAGAACTCATTGGATGCCAGGATTGTCCTCGCCAGGCTCGACCAGGAATCGAGGACCCGTCGGTCGGCCGGGACGCCTTCATCTGCCAAGAGCTGCTCATAACGCCAGAGGTAGGCGGCGGCGTGGTCGGCTTCCTCACGCGACGGGGGGCGCCCGTAGGCCCGCAAGTAGGCCAGGCGCAGCCGCGCGATCGGGTCGGATTGCCGGTCGATCAGCGATCGGGCGAAACGCCCGGCCTGCTGGTGGACGAACGGGCTGTTGAGAAGGAACAGGGCCTGGAGCGGGAGGAATGCGTCGTCGCGGACGGCCGTGGACTGGCTGGTGTCGGGGCCGTTGAACAGCGCGAGGTAGGGGTGCGGATGGAGGCGCTGGACCATCAGGTAGACGCTACGGTGATCCGACGGATACACCGCCTTGAACTGGTTGTGCGCGGTGAAGCGCCACTGATCCGCGGCCGGGAACTGATGAGGTCCGGGCCGGGAGCGGTCGAGACCGCCGGCGAGGTCGAGCAGGGTGTCGCGCAGCGCCTCGGCGTCGAGCGGGCGGCGGTCGAATCGCCAGTACCAGGCGTTGCCCGTGTCGAGCTCGGCGTCGGAGCGGTCGACCTCGGCGGCGAGCCGGTAGGTCTTCGAGAACATGATCGTCCGGTGCATCGCCTTGACCGACCAGCCCGATGCGATGAAGTCGCGGGCCAGCCGGTCGAGCAGCTCGGGATGGGTCGGCGGCGTGCCCCGGAGTCCGAAATCCGAGGGCGTGGCCACGATCGGCTTGCCGAAGTGATGCTGCCAGATCCGGTTGACCATCACGCGGGCCGTGAGGGCACGCGGCGGGCCTTCGGTCAGCCATCGGGCGAGCTGGAGGCGTCCGCTCGACTCCCCGGGGATCGACAGGGACGGGCTCGGATCGAGGCATGCCGGCACCCCGCGCGGGACCACCGCGCCGAGCTGGTGCGGGTTGCCCCCCTTCTGGAGCTTCGCGTCGGTGGGCTTCCCCTCGCGGACGGCGTAGGCGATGGGGAGCGCGGGCTTTGCCGGGGCCTTCTTCGACCGCGCAGCCGGCTCGGCGTGCTTCGACTCCCAATCCTTGATCTCGCTCGGTGGGATGATCGGCGCGAACTCGCTGGGTTTCCGTTCCTCCTCGGAGCCGGCGAACGGGTATTTCGTGCTGGCGAAGAAGCCGTAGAGGGCGTAATAGTCCCGCGAGGTGATCGGGTCGTACTTGTGATCGTGGCATCGGGCGCAACGCAACGACAGACCGAGCACGACCTGGCCGGTGGTGTTGAGGGTGTCCTCGATGATCTGGTGGATGTCTTCCAGCTTGTGAGTGCCGAACCGCTTCGCCTGGGCGACGAAGCCGGTGGCGATGACCTGACGCGCGTAGTCCGCGGGCGATCCCTGGGCCGCGAGGATGTCGCCGGCGAGCTGCTCGTGGAGGAATCGGTCGTAGGGGACGTCGGCGTTGAAGGCGTCGATGACGTAGTCGCGGTAGAGGTAAGCCTCGGGGATCGGGTAGTCGGAGTTGTCGCCGGCGGTGTCGGCGTATCGGGCGAGGTCGAGCCAGTACCGGCCCCATCGCTCGCCATATTGGGGCGAGGCGAGCAGCTCGTCGACGAGGCGTTCGTAGGCATCCGGGCGGTCGTCGTCGACGAACGTCTCGATCCGCTCCGGGTCGGGCGGGAGGCCGATCAGGTCGAAGAACGCCCGGCGGATCAGGGTCCGCTTGCCCGCCTGACCGACCGGATGTAACCCATGGGCCCGCAGTCTGGTCGCGATGAGGCGATCGACGGGACCCTCGGCCCAGCCGGTCGTGTCCTCCGGCGGCGCGACGTTGAGGAGCGGCTCGAAGGCCCAGTGCTTCTGGCCGTCGATCGTACGCGTCCGGCCGGGCGTGGCGGGCTTGGGCCACTTCGCCCCCGACGCGACCCAGGCGGCGAGGTCCGCTCGCGATGACTCCGGTAGCAGCTTGCCCGGCGGCATCTCGAGCGACTCGTCCTCGTGCCCGATCGCCCGGATGAGGAGGCTATGCTTCGGGTCGCCCGGCACGACCGCCGGCCCGCTCTCGCCCCCCTTGAGGATCGCCTCGCGCGAGTCGAGTCGCAGGCCGCCGCTGGCCTTGACGGCCCCGTGGCACTTGACGCACGTGCCGGCCAGCACCGGGCGGACCTGCCGCTCAAAGAACTCCTCGGAATCGACGGCCCACACGCTCGGGCCGGCCGGGATCCACCACAGCAGGGCGATCGTTGTCCACCGGGCGAAGGTCCGCATCTCTCCCTCCGCAGCAACCGAGGGTTCCGGAAATATCCAACAAAAGTCCATCAAACATATCATCCCGGGCGGCGGTCGGGAAACCCCAAGGCGGCAGAACCTTCCGACCGGTTCTTCATCGTTCCTTCGTGAACTCTGTGTATACCTGGTAGGTTTGACGGGTGCTCGCCTGCGTCGTTCCGCCGATATGGGTCCACTTCCTCGAATAGCCTGGGCCAGGGGGTGATTGGAATGAGTGCTACGCATGATGGCGGTCGCGGGCCGGAGCAACGGCAACCCGATGCCGGGCCGGCCGGCGAGGCCGAGGGATCTCGCCGATCGTGGCTACGGATCAGCGTGCGGAATATGGCTACACTGGTACTGGCAATCGGGCTGGGCCTCTTGGCCTGGCGTATTCACTGGGATTCGAAACATCCGGCGGCCGGGACGGCGAGGAAGATCCACTCGGGGGACGTCGGCGAGCGGATCGCCGCGATTCAGCAACTGGCGAACATCGGCAAGGAGGACGCCGAGGTGGCGATCCCCGCGCTGGTCTCCTGCCTGGGAGACCCCGACGCCGGTGTCCGGGCGGCGGCGGCCATGGGCCTGGCGTCGGTCATCCAGGTGGCCGGGTCCGCCGGGGCGGCGCAGAACGAAGTGCGCAACGCGGTCCGTGCCCTGATCGGAACCCTGAAGGATCCGCAGCCCCCAGTGCGGGCGGATGCCGCCCAGGCGCTCTGGATGGTCGCGATCACCTCGACCGGCCCGGCGCCGGTAATCGACCGGGCCCAGGTGGTCGGCGCCTTGATCGATGCGGCCGGCGACCCGGACGACAAGGTCCGCCTATCGGCCATCCGTGGCCTCGGTGCCATCGGGCCGGGCGCCTCCGATGATCCTCCTCCGGTGCTGGTGGCGGCCATCGAAGATCCGTCGGATCCGATCCGCGCCGCGGCCTCCTTCGCGATCGTCCATTATCGCCAAGGGCTCTTCCGGCTGATCCCGGCGCTGGTGCGGTCGATGGAGTTGGCGGGCCCGCAGGTCAGGGCGCGTTACGTCGAAATCTTCGAGTCGATCAAGCCCCCGAAGTTCTCGGCCGACGTCGTCCCGGCGCTGACGACGGCCCTCCGTAGCGGGGACGCTGAGATTCGATACCTGGCAGTGAATGCGCTCGCGACCTTCAAGAAGGATGCCAAGAGCGCGGTCCCGGCCCTGCTCAAGTGCCTGGACGATCGACGCGATACGCGACCGGCCGTCGCGGGGACGCGGCCAACAAACCATGATCCTTTGGTCGCCGTCGCCGAGACGCTGGGACAGTTGGCCCCTCCGACGGATCGGGCGGGCGAGGCGATCGCGGGGCTGGCGAAGGTGCTCAAATCCGGCGGCGCCGGGCAACGTGCCGCCGCGGCCGCCGCACTGGGGCGATTCCCCGTCGACCCTATGGGGAATTGGTCGCCGGGCCGCTCGCCCATCGGCCATGCCGACCCCCTCCAGCTTGCGGCCCTGACCGAGGCCCTCGGAGATGCGGAGATCCCGGTCCGGGCGGCATCCCTGCATGCGCTCCATAATGTGGGCATGAAGACCGCTTTCGAGTCATCTCCAGCGCTGAAGACCGCGCTCGCCAGGGCGATGGAGGATCCATCCCCGAAGGTCCGAACCCAGGCGGCCGCCGCCATCGCACACTCGGGGCGGGTGATCGACCAGCTTTTCCCGACGGTGGTCCGCCATGGGTTGCACGATCCCGATCGGGAGGTGCGCGAGATGTGCGCCGGGGTCGTGTCCCTGACATCGGGCCCTGTCGCCGCCACGGTGACGCCGGCCATGATCCCGGCGCTCGTCGAGGCGCTGGCCGGCCGCGAGCAGGGTCTGCGATGGTCGGCATGCCACTCGCTGGCCCGGTTCGGCCCCAAGGCCGCGCCGGCCATCCCCGCGCTGCTCCGCGTGGTCCGAGATTACACCGAGACGCCCGACCAGATCGACGACAATATCGTGGAGTTGCTGGTACAGCTCGCCGTCGGCACACCGCGCGCCGCGGAGGTGATCGCGGCCCTGACGGACCTCTTGCGTCGCGAACCGATGCCGAGAAGACGAGCCGCGGCCGATGCGCTGGGCAGCTTCGGACCCTCCGCGGCGCCGGCGGTCCCCACGCTGGTCGCGACGTTGCGGGAGGCGATCGACACCCATCAGATCAGGCCCGCGCTGTGGATGGCCGCGGCCCTGGGCCGGATCGAACCGGCCCATGCTTCAGCCCGCGAAATCATCCCTTTGCTGGTGGATGTCCTGGAATCCGGCCCCGCGGAGCACCACAGGGACGCCGCCAAGGCCGCTCGCGCGTTCGGCCCGGCCGCGGCGAGTACGGTCCCCGGCCTGGTCGCGATGTTGAAGCGGTCGGTCGTCCGCGAGACCCCGTATGGGACGCGGACCGTGGCGGCCGAGGCCCTGGGACGGATCGCGCCGGGCACCCTGTATGAGGAATCGGCCGTCCAGGCCCTGACCGAATCCCTGCGGACGAGGGCGGAACTGGTCCAGAACGATCCACACGACGATAAGGTCGTCGTCGATGCCTTGGCCCGGTTCGGGCCGAAGGCGGCCGCGGCGATCGTCGAATTGAAGAAGCTGGAAGCCGTGCCGGATCCGGAGTTGATCGAGGCGGTCCGGAAGGCACTGGCCGCGATTGCCGTCGCTCCTCGATCGGCGCCGGGCTGATCCGGCCAGTCCGGCCGCGGTCGATGTTCCGTCAGGCGTCGTAATCGTGTCGGGCGAAGCCCCCAGAAGCTCCCGCACATGACTTATCTAGGGACCGATCATCCTGGATTCTCGGGAAGCGCAACTGCCAGGGAGTTTGGCCCCCGGGGCTATCCGTTCCGCTGTTCCCATACGGCGCGCATCATCGACGCCAGATTGGCCGCGAATCGCTCCCCATCGCACAACGGCGAGGCCGCCATCCGTCCCCTCAACTCCGCCCGCAGCTCTGACAGCCGACAGTCGTCGCCCGCCAGCGACACCGCCAGATCCACATACTCCTCCAGGTCTCGGGCGATTGTCTCCGTCAGTCCCACGCCCGAGAGGTGCCCCTGCGAATGACGGCTGGCGAACGTCTCTCCCGGGCACGTCACCACCGGAACCCCCATCCATAATGATTCACACGTGATCGTACTCCCCGAAAACGGGAACGGGTCCAGCGACACGTCCACCCGCTGATACCTCGACAGATAATCGGAATACGAACTCCACGGTAGCAGCTCCACACGTTCGGCCGGCACCCCCTGGGCGGCGAAGAGATCGAGGTACCGCTTCCTCACGCTCTCATCGCCCAGCCCGCGATACTTCATGATCAGCCGCGCGGTCGGCGCCCCATGCAGGATCCTCGCCCAGACCGCCACGACTTCCCGCGTGATCTTCGCAGGATTGTTGAAACTCCCGAAGGTCGCGTAGCCCGCCTCCAGGCACGGCGGCGGGCCCACCGCCGGGGCCGACTCCGGCGGTTCGTAACAGAGATAGCCGTCCGGCATCCGCAGCACCCTCTCGCGATAGTATCGCTCGCTACCCTCCGGGACCATGAGCCGATCCGCCAGCAGGTAGTCCATCGCCGACAGACCGGTCGTCCCCTCATACCCGATCCAACTGATCTGGATCGGCGCCGGCTTGCGCGCGAACGCCAGCAGGCGGTTGTGCGCCGTGTGCCCGGCCAGGTCGAAGAGGATGTCGATCCCGTCCGCCCGGATCCTCTCCGCGAGTCGTTCGTGGCTCAGGCCCATCACGTCGCGCCAGCCGGTCACGGCGGCCTGGAGGCGATGGGTCAGGTCATCCTTGACCACACGGTCGGAGTAACAGATCGTCTCGAGCCGTTCCCGGCCGAGGTTCTCCAGGACGCGGACCAGGAAATGGCCGACGGGGTGCCGCCCCAGGTCGGGCGAGACGAAGCCCAGCCGGGGCCGATCATGAGGACGGCGGATCTTCACCGGATGCGTCGCGGCCAGATACAGATGAGCCGCATGCCGGCGGTCGTACTCGGTGTGGGCCTCGGCCAGTGACGGCGACGTGACACCCGGACAATAATGGAGTGTGTAGAGTAGGTTGCTGTGCGCCCTGGCGTAGTCCGGCTTCAGCTCCAGGGCACGGCGATAGCAGGCGATCGCTTCGTCCAGATCCCCCAGGTCCTTCAGCGCGTTGCCCAGGTTGTTCTGCGTGTCGGCATCGTCCGGCCTCAGCTCCAGGGCACGGCGGTAGCACGCGACCGCTTCAACCAGCTCACCAAGCTCCCGCAACGCCATGCCCAGGTTGTAGTGCGCCTTGGCATAGTCCGGCTTCAGCTCCAGGGCCCGGCGGTAGCAGGCGATCGCCTCGTCCAGATCCCCCCGGTCCTTGAGCGCATTGCCCAGGTTGTTCAGCGCCTCGAGATGGCCAGGTTTGAGTCGCAACGCACTCCTAAGCCAGCGCACCGCTTCGTCCGGTTTCCCTTGCTCCCTCAAGACATTCCCCAGGTTGACCTGGGCCTCGGCCCAGTCGGGTCTCTCCGCCAGGGCGCGGGCGATGTACTCGACGGCAATCGGCTGATTGCCCGTCTGTGCGTAGATGACCCCCAGCATATGCCACGAATCCGCATGCGTCGGATCGAGTTGTAGGATGTGCCGATAGAGCTGCTCGGCGGCTTCCAGGCGGCCAGATTGATGGTGCCGGATGGCCAGCGCAAATGCTTCGGTAAGGGTTGGCATGGCGTCAATATGACACCGCGACCCGACGGCGCCAATTCCTTCGTCTCGTCCCCGGTGGCTGGCGCATCGAACCGGTCCGTTCCCACGATTCTATGAAAAGACATGTATGAGAAGTTTCGCGTCCATCCGCTCACGCGTCCGGGCCTGCTCAATCGCTCCGCCTCGGCGTCAAGCTCCGGACATTGCGAGATCCGGCATCTTCGGAGACACTGAAGGGACGGAGCTCACTCTGATCCGATGCTCGACCACGTCGCCGCGGCCTGCCACGTCTCTGCGGATGATGTCGGAGCCATCCCATGCCCGAACAGCCGGTCGACGACCAGCGTTTCCGCCTGAATCCATACAGCGTCATCGCGATGGTGCTCTGGCTCACCTATGCCTTGCTCTGGGGGCTGGTCGGATGGATCGCGGGGGGAATCCTCGGATTCCTGGCGTCGGTCTTGATCGGTGCCCTGCTGTTTCCGCTCGTCGCCGTCGTCGTCGGATTGGGGCTATTTTATTCTCTCCTAGCATTCATAGCGATTTCTGTTTTTATCTCTGTTGCAAGCCTGCCGGTGCCGCCCTGGGCCTGGTGGCTCCGGGCGGCCTTACGCGGGGGTATCATCATCGGGTGCGTGATCATCATGCTCCTGACGGTACCGAGGCTGCTCGCCGCGCCGTCTTTCGAGGCCTGGAAGCAAATGGCAGGGATGGGCCTCCTACTCCCAGCCTCCGTGATCTTCAGCTTGTACTGGGACCGCCTTGAAAAACCCGGAAGAACGGAGGCCGAGGCCGGCAATCCCTCCTGACCCAGCCTCGAGAAGCAATCTCGGCGAAAACCCCATGATTCGGGATCGACTCGGCGCGAAGCTGTCGAAAGTTTCTATAATAAGGATGTCGGGGCATTTCAGAGGCGTTCGGGGTGCGCAACGAGTTAGCCGGAGCAGTATGGGATGCGGAGCCGACCGCAACAAACATGCAAACGACCGCGGACTCGCACGTTCGCTGCCATGATTGCGCGGACGAAGAGACTCGTACTCTGCGGGCATCCACACCCCATGAAAGCCGAAGTCACACGCTTGCACGACTGCTGCGATTGACTCCTTTTTCCAGAGGGGCCCGGCCTCGGTGATCGACGGACTCAAAACCGGTCGAACGAACCCAATCTTGGTAATCGGCGTGTACAAACACCAAAAACGAACCCACAGCCAGTCAATCTGGGCAAAATATTCGGATTCCAAGAGAAATCCGAGTCGTGCTTCCTGAGAAAAGTGGCGAACGAAGCCGAGGCGTCGGCAGCTCGCAAATCGGCGCGAACGAACCCAATAACCTCCGGTCTCGGCGGAACTCGCGGCCTGATCTAGGGTTCAATTAACTGGAACGAGCGGATCGCGTAAAGCCAAGGCGCGATGCGTGAATGGAATCGACAGAGGGCGGAATCATTCGGGAACTCGCGACACGCCGGACAGGGTAGTACGAGGGGGGAACCGATGGTCCAGATGGGGACTGGGAATCGATCGATCGAGCGCCGCGGGGCGACGAGCATCGCCCTGGGCGTGGTGATGGCCTTGGGCGTCGTCGGGATCGTGACCGACGGTCCGGCCGGCCGGGCGTTCGCGTTTCAATCGCCGGAAGGCCGGAAGAGCAAGCTCGGTCCGGGGTCGACTCCGACGGGCGAAATGCCGAAGCCCGCTCCTTCCTCGGAGGCCGGGGATGATTCCAGGAACGCCGAGGCGGCTCCGAAGTCGGGGCCGCAACCCTCGCTGGCGGCGAATGCGGACAAGAAGCCGAAACTCACGCAGCAAGAGGCCCGCGAGCTCACCCAGGCCCTCCGCCAGCTCCAGGCTGCGGTTAACTCCCGTCAGGAGAAGGTCGCGGTTAATGTACAACGGCCGACACGGTCCGTCACGCCGCCGACCTTGACCTCGGCCGAGCTCGATCGACTGGTCGATCGCTACCTGGCCAAGAACGATCCCAAGGTTGACATCGCGCCCATCACCACGGACGTCGAATTCGTGCGTCGCGTGTACTTCGACCTGATCGGCAAGCCGCCAACCCCCGAGCAGTTCACGGCGTTCGTACGCGACCATACCCGCGACAAGCGCGCCCGGCTGATCGACAGTCTCCTCAATAATAAGGAATGGGCCCGCAACTGGGCCCGGTACTGGCGCGACGTGATCCGGTTCCACTCCACCAGCGATAATCCGAACCGGGTACGCTTCGATGCCCTGGAGGACTGGCTGGCCGATCAATTCCAGGCCAACAAGCCCTGGGACGAGATCGCCGCTCGGATGATCACGGCGACCGGGCGCAACGACGAGTCTGGAGCCGTCGCCTTCCCGCTGGCCTACGAGGCGCAGCCCGTCGAGATGGCCGGCGAGGTGTCCCGGATCTTCATGGGCGTGCAGATCCAGTGTGCCCAGTGCCACGACCATAAGACCGATAGCTGGAAGCGCCAGCAATTCCACGAGTTCGCGGCGTTCTTCGCCGGTGCGCGGCCGCGACAGGTCGTCCAGGGCGGCCAGGGTCAACTCCCCGTCTTCGCGGTCGTGACCCAGCCGCGAGCCCGATACACGATGCCCGACAAGGATAACCCGACCAGGCAAATCCCCATTGCCCCACGCTTCTTCCTGTCCAGCTCGGGATCGAAACACGCCGAGCCGTCCCTCCCGGAGAGTCTCGGCCCGGAGCAGCGCCGCGAGCTGGTCGCCTCGTACATCACGGGCCAGGATAACACCTGGTTCGCCAGGGCGTTCATCAACCGGATCTGGTACGCCCTGATGGGTGAGTCGTTCTACGATCCGATCGACGACATCGGCCCGGAACGGACTCCCCGGGCCCCCGAGATCCTCGAACCCCTGGCCACCCAGTGGCAGCGCGGGGGTTACGATGTCCGATGGCTATACCGCACCCTCATGAATACCCAGGCGTATCAACGCCGCGCCCGATCAACGGCCACCTCGGCCGGCAAGACCCCATTCGCCTCGGGATGCCCGAGCCGGATGCGTGCCGACCAGGTGTTCGAAGCCCTCGTCCAGGCGCTGGGGCTGCCCTTGGACGCGGAGGGCAACCTCGTCCCTCAGGCACTGATGAACCGGCCACGCGCCCAGGCACAGGCCAAGAATGCGACGGTCAGCCTCGGCGATACCAAGCCCAAGGCCGCGGCGAACAAGAAGGCCGTCCAGGCGGCCGGCCTGCCCATGCCGGCCGCCAAGAATGCCGCGGCCATGGTGCGCCGGGGTGGCCCTCGTCTGGCCTTCGAACGACTCTTCGGCGTCGATCCCTCGGTCGCCAACGACGACGTCCTCGGCACGATCCCCCAGGCCCTGTTCCTGATGAACAGCCCCCTGGTCAACAGCCGGACCACCGCCCGGCCCGGGACCGTCCTGGGCGAGATCCTCGCCTCCGCCCCCAATGAGCCGGCTGCCCTAAATGCCCTCTACCTCCGCGTCCTGTCCCGACACCCGACGCCCAAGGAGGCCGAGATCTGCGGCCGATACTTGGCCGCCATCGGCGACCGCCGCGAGGCATTCGAAGACATCTACTGGAGCCTGATCAACTCGACCGAGTTCGTCACCCGGCGCTGAGGGCATCGGCTCGACCGGCCATGCCCGGAGGGATTCTCGATTGCGGATTCCAGATCCCGAAGAGGCGAAGCCCCGATCTCTGGAATCTGGAATCCTCACTCGCCATCCCAAGCCCTCGGAAAACCTTCTCTCCCGAACAACATGAAGTCCCGTACATGAAATCGAGGCCAATAGCGATGAACGCGGAACGCGAGCTGGTGCAAGTGGCGATGAACGGCGAGGGAGTGATCGGGCGCCGCCACTTCCTCCGGACGATCGGCCTGGGGGCGGTGGGCGCCGCCGCGACGGGGGCCATCCCCCTGAGCTTCACCGACTGCATGGCCCTCCATGCGGCCGACCTGCGCAAGCGACAGATGGCGTGCATCCTGCTCTGGATGTCCGGCGGGCCGAGCCAGTTCGAGACCTTCGACCCGAAACCGGGCACGGACCATGGCGGGGAGACCCGCTCGATCGCGACGTCCGTCCCGGGCATCGCGATCGCCGAGGGCTGGGCGCAAACCGCCAAGGTCATGAACGAGGTGGCGCTGGTGCGGTCCATGACCAACAAGGAAGGGAATCATCAGCGGGCGACGTATCAACTCCACACCGGTTATGTGCCGTCGGCGACGATCAAGCACCCGAACATCGGCTGCTCGGTGGCCAACGAGGTGGGCGAGAGCTACTTCGACCTGCCGCACATCGTGAGCATCGGCGGGGGGACGATTGGCGCGGGCTTCCTGGGCTCCGCCATGGAGCCGTTCGTCATCCAGAACCCCGAGAAGCCACCCGAGAACACCCAGCCGAAAGTCTCCGGCGACCGGTTCCGTCGCCGTCTCGGACTCCTCGACCGGCTCGAAGGCGCGGGCTTCGAGCGCATCGGCGGCCTCGACCGGGTCCGCGACCACCGCGCCCTGTATACTCAGACCGCCAAGATGATCCTCTCGCCGCACATGCGAGCGTTCGGCCTGGAAGAGGAGCCGGCGCCGTTGCGCGACGCCTACGGCCGGACAGCCTTCGGTCAGGGATGCCTGCTCGCCCGCCGGCTCGTCCAGGCCGGCGTGACGTTCGTCGAGGTCCGATCCAACGGATGGGATACCCACCAGCAGAGCCACGAGCGGGTCGGCAAGCTCGCCACCCAGGTTGACCCGGCGTTCGCCACGCTGATCGCGGACCTGAAGCGACATGGACTGCTCAACAACACGCTCGTCGTCTGGATGGGCGAATTCGGCCGGACTCCCAAGATCAACCCGAACGCCGGCCGCGATCACTTCCCCAGGGTCTTCAACATCGCCCTGGCCGGCGGCGGCGTCAAGTGCGGCCAGGTCATCGGCTCCTCGAGCGCCGACGGGACCGAGGTCAAAGACCATCCCGTCAGCGTCCCCGACCTGCTCGCTTCAGTCTGCCACGCACTCAAGGTGGACCCGAACAAGGAGGCCATGACTCCCGTCGGTCGCCCCATGAAGGTGGTCGACGGCGGCAAGCCCGTCCGCGCGCTCTTCAGCTAATTGTCTGCGGGTCGGCTTCTCGCAGCCGGGATCGCTCCGGCGCCGGCCCTGCCGGTGCCGGGGGGACGAACCAGCCAACACGTTCACGAAGCGATGAGACGTTGATTGTGCGCATCTTCTTCCTCCTGGGCCTTGTCCTGCTGGCGGGTTGGGGCCTCTGGTCGGCATGCCGCCCACGTGCCCGTTTCGTCATCCGAATCATGGATGGAAGCGCCCGAGCCACCCGAGGCCAAGTCACCCGGGCGTTCGTTCAAGAAGTCGGCGAGGTCTGCCGACGCCATGGGATCCATCGCGCGGAGGTGCGCGGGATGGCCGAGGGCCGTCGCATCGTCCTGACCTTCTCCGGACATGTCCCGGAGACGTGCCGCCAGCAACTGCGCAACATCTGGAACCTGTCGGGTTGGTCGGCGAAGACTTGAGGATTTCGAACGAGTACGAGACCAAGTCCGTCATCGTCCCTCGTCCCGCGGAGATCACTCCCCTCCGATGAATGCCCACAGACTCAGGCTAACCGGCAAAAAACCACCAATCGGCCCAGTCTTCCCTATCGATCGAACCGATACAAGCCGCACGCAAGGAACCTACTCCAGGGGATGTCGTGGTTCGAGGGCGTGGCTTTGCGCGATTTCGCCGATAAGAAGAGTTAGTTCAGGAGACAACCGGAGAGGTTCCGATCATCGTCCTTCGTGTGCCGGTTGGGACCGGCGCGAGCACGAGGCGCCGCTTGGTTATTCGGCCCTTGCCCTCATGGAATGGGGTCGAGCGGGACGAAGCGGACTTCGCGAGTACCGGTTGGCTACGATCAGGAGGATCGTCGCATGACGCAGTCTCGCAGGGGGAACGACATCCCTCGCTCATCCCGACCATCCGCACCCGCGGAGCCGACCCGGACCTTCCTCCTCGGAAGGCCCTTCATCGCGTTCCTTCGCAAGCTTTACCGGACGGGCTGGTCGTCGGCTCTCGGGCGCCTCGCGCCCCGATGGAGCCGCCAGACCGACCCAGCGACAATCCAGTGGCCCGCGAGGACGCGGCGATCATCCTCTCACGTATTCAATCCGACCATCGACGGCCGGCTCGAAGTCCGGATGCTGCTCTCAAGCGCCGGCCAGCGATTCCTCTCGGATAGCGCCTATTTGCTGAAGCATCCCAGCGCCCGGAAAGCGTACAACCTCAAGCAGCCTCCGTTCCTCTCGAACAATGCCCCGCATTTCAACAACGTCCACGGCTACAGGGTCAAGACGGCGATCGCGACCCAGACGGCCCGTGGCGGCCAGGCCGTCGAGGTGACGGCGCTCGACGGCTCGCACTATATGGTCAAGCTTTCTTACACGTCGAATACCATAGAAACCAACACAGCGGAGGGATCGAACGGAACGGATGGGAACGCAACGAGTGCCGCGGCAGGCTCTCTCGTCTCCGAGCAGAACGCCAACTACCCGCAGCCGATCGGGACGATCAGGGCTTACGCCATGTCGGGCGGCCGCGTGGGGATCATCGTCGACGGCTCGACCCAGAATACCGACCTGACCATCAACCCCCTCGGCGAGCCCCAGAAGAAGGGCTATGCGCAGAGCTTCGCCTATGGCGAATCCGGACGAAACCACCTGCTGAACATCGGCCAGATCACGGTCAACAGCGGCACGATCGGGGCGATCGAGGGCTATCAGGATGCCGAATTGTCCGGCCCATTGACGGTCTCCGGGAGTTCGGCCATCGACCGGATCGCATTCGCCGCGATCCTGCCCGGTGCCTCCATCACCACCGGCGGCGATCTGGAGACACTCGACGTCCTCAATCAGATCGACCTGAGCGGCAGCGGGACCGGGATTACCATCGGCCGGGACCTGAATCTGCTCAACGTCGGCGGGAGTATCACGCTCTCCAACGGCGCCAATTTCCAGATCGACCGCGACCTCGGACTGGTCTCCCAGCCGCCCAAGGGCACCGGCACGGGTTCCAACGTCCTGTCGCTCAATTACACGTCGGTCAGCAATTCCATCGTCACGGTAACGATCCCCTCGGTCGGTAGTTTCATCCAGGGCGGGATCACCATCAACCCCGGCAGCGTGTTCGCGATCAGCGGGAATATCTACAACACGATGTACACCGAAGGGACGATCAACGGCTATATTCGGATATTTATCAACTACGGCTTATCGTCACAGGCGAATCCGCCGTTCATTACTTCCCTTGCCGTCGCATCCTCGATCCCACCGACCGGGAGCGGTCCCGCACCCGATGGCTACTTGACGGCCATCGGTGGGATCATCCCCTGATCCGTTCGACCGACGGATCACGATCGGCATCCCACACGGCGGCGCGCCGGTATCCCCCCCCGGCGCGACCGCCGTGTCTCGTTATCCCCGGAGGCCGCCTCGTGTTCCGGCCGGGAGGTGCGGAGCGGCGGTGTCAGCTCGTGATCCCCTTGGTCAGGTGCATGAAGGCCGTCTCGAGGTTGATCTCGTCTTCCTTGAACAGCGTCAGGTCGTAGCCTTGCTCGATGAGCCGGTTCGCCAGGAAACCATACTGGTTGACCCCCTCATTGAGCTTGACCACCAGGACGCCGTTCTTGTCCTGGACGTTCTCGACCTCGGGCTGGCTCTCGAGCATGTTGGCGGCATCGGTCATGCGATCGGTGACGGCGATGTTCAGGACGATGTCGGTGCGGACCTGCTTCATGACCTCGCTGACCTTGTCATTGATCAGCAAGCAGCCCTGCTCGATGATGCCGATCTTGTTGCAGATGTCGGCCAGCTCGGGGAGGATGTGGCTGGAGACCAGGATCGTCTTGCCCATGGCGCGGAGCTCCTTGAGCAGGGCACGCATCTCGATGCGGGCGCGCGGGTCGAGCCCGGAGGCCGGCTCGTCCAGCAGCAGCACCTGGGGGTCGTGGAGCAGGGTGCGGGCCAGGCCCAGGCGTTGCGTCATACCCCGCGAGAGGCTGGTCACCAAGGCGTCGCGCTTGTAGGTCAGGTCGACCAGCTCGAGGACCTCCTCGCAGATCTTCCGACGCGCGGCCCCTTTGATCCGGTAGGCCGAGGCGAAGAATTCGAGATACTCGATCACTTTCATATCGTCATACACGCCGAAGAAGTCGGGCATGTAGCCGATCACGCGGCGGATCTCCTTCGAGCCGGTATAGATCGAGTAGCCGCAGACCGTCGCCTCGCCCCACGAGGGATTCAGGAGCGTGGCCAGGATCCGCATCGTCGTCGTCTTGCCCGCCCCGTTGGGGCCGATGAAGCCGTAGACGTCCCCCTGGTTGAGCGTCAGGTTGAGCCGGTTGAGAGCGTAGAGTTCCCCGTACATCTTGGTCAGTTCATGCGTCTCGATCATCGGAATGAGCCTCGCGTCTACGGTCGGTCGACTGCTGGTCGCGTGCCCCGCGACCCGATGCGGAAGCCCCGGGGCACCCCCGGGGATGACTGGGATGCGGATGCCTCAACGCGCCGGTTCGACCTTCTTCACGGGGAGTATAACGCGGACCAACGTCGTCTGGTCGACCTTGGGGGGCGACGGGGCGTTCTCCAGGGCGAGCCGGCAACCCGGGCGCTTGACGCGGGCCACGAGCATCGGCCGTTGCAGGGCCAGTTGGCCGGTCAGGTCCAGGTTGCGGAGCGGCTCGCTGGCCAACATCTGCTCGTTGCCGATCGTCGACTCGCTGTCGTGGAACATCACGGCGAGCATCAGGTCGACCCGGTTGATCCGGAAATCGCGGTTGCCATACGACGGATCCAGGTACCTGGGCTGCATGTCATGGATGTAGCCCGACAGGCTGCGATCCCTGGCCAGCTCGACGCGAGTCGTCGCGCCGGGGGCCATGGTTCCCAGGAGATAGACCTGCTTGCCGAACGCCAGGATCGCGTCCTCGAGCGGGATGTCGAGGCGATTGGTGACGGTCCCGGCCAATCGATCGATCCCTTCCGGCTGCAACTCGGCATCGACCAGGGCAGGGGACATGGAGGCCCCGAACCATTGCGCCGTCACGCACTTGGTGCTCCAGATCGGGATGCGGACGCCGTCGAGCATCTCGACTTCGCGGTCCGGCTGGTACGAATAGCCGCTACCGGCGAAGCTGAAGCGTCGGCTCGAGCTCCCCATCGCACCGAACTGGTCCTCGGGCGAGCTGAACCAGCTCATCATAACGTTGGTACCGGGCGCCGCCCGAGGCGGCTCGCCGCCGGTCCCGGCCTCTGAGGGGGAGGCGTCGTGATCCAGCGGCAAGGGCACAGTGCGGATCGTATAGTCCCGGTTCTGTGGGCTGAACAGGCTGGCCCAGGTCGACCCGCGCACTAGCCCGTCGACCTGATCGACGTCGACCAGGTCCACCTGATTGACCAGCAACTCGTTCCCCTTGAGCACATAGGCCGCATAGTAGGCCACGAGGCTGACCGCGACGACGATCGTCGGGAAGGTGATCCAGGTCAGCTCCATCCGCTTGAGCACCTTCTTGAGGAAGAAGTAATCGCCCGGACCGATGAGCAGGATATACAGGAAGATGAAGAACGCGACCCATCCGAACGGGATGAGCTTGACGCCTGGGAACTGCTCGAGCGATGCGCGGAGCTGGGTCGACAGGTCAGAGACGCCGGACCGCGCGAACCGCACGCCGCCGCCGACGAACCTGGGGCCGCCGGTGTTCCCCTCGGTTCGCTGCTGCCTCAGGTCGATGGCTCGGGTCCAGAAGAGCCCGCGGTCGGCCCAATCCGAGAATAGCTTCTGGTTCACATCCATGGCGATCAGGGTCACCCGGCCGAAGCCGTGGGGCCCGCGCACGACCAGGGGTACGTTCGACATCACGCTCAAGGGCATCACCTTGACGTCGTCCAGCTTGGTGACCATCACCTCGGGCGTCCCGGGCGGGGTGATCGGTTTGGTCGAGTTGGTGAAGATATCCAGCGCTTCCAGCGAGGAGAGTTTCACGCGGCCGTTGGGCATCCCGGGCAGAATCGGCGCCAGGACGCTGTCTCGCACCGCCTGCCAGTTGGCACCGACGGCGATCACGAGATGACCGCCTCGCCTGACCCATTCGACCAGCGCCTGCCCGCGCAGGCCGTCCAGCGACGCCAAGACCTCGCGGTCTCCCGTGTCGAGCACGATCGCCCGGGCTGCGTCGAAGCCGTACCAGCGGCCGGGCAGCCGTCCCATCTGGGAGTCGATCCGGGCCAGGTAGATCTCCTCGCCGGCCTTCCGCGAGACGTTGTACGGCCCCGCCTGGCCCCCCTTTTGGAAGCCGGGCAGATCCGGGAGCAACTCCACCCCCTGGGGCTGTCCCATGGTCAGGATCAACGACTCATGCGGCATGAGCACGGTCGGTGGCTGCGGCATCACCGCATCCTGGGTCGCCACGCCCACCGTACGCCCGCTCGAATTCAGCAAACGGATTGTCAGGTTCGGATCGCGCGAGCCGGGCCGGACATAGGCGGTGAAGATCTGGCTCGACTTTGCATCCACATCCACTGGCAGCCGGAACGTTGTCGGCGTGCCGTCGTCGTCGGCGACGACGACGTCCATGAACCCGTTGAAACGCTCGTCACCCGCCCGGAGCTGGACCCAGACCGGTGTCCAGGTCCCTACCTTGAACGAGTTCGACGAGCCGAAGCCGACCCGCAGGTTCTCGACCTCGATCCGGGGCGGTGCTGCTTGCACGGTCGCGGCCAGGACCAGCAAGGCCGCGCCGGCCCATCCGACCGCCGACATGGCCAGGGGATCACGACGTCCGGCGATGGCCCTTCCAGGTTGTGCGTCAGGAGTCATGGAAGATGCGAATTCCTGGATTCTTATGGGGGATTGGTGGCAACGGACCGGGGACGCGGCTAATACGAGGGAGGACCGTTGTTTGTTCGATCGACGCTCGCCTGGGCCCGCGGATCGAGCCCCTGCAAGACGTTGTTCGTCGCCGATCGGCCGAGATTTCGCCGCACACTCCGGTTCAGGGTTTTTCCGCCGGGTCGCAGACGCACGGCACCGCATGGCACCCCGGGCAGGACCGGCCGTACTTGCGCCAGACGGCTTCCTCCAGGTCGATACCCCGGATGTTGGCCAGGGTCGCCAACCACGCCAGGACATCGGCCATCTCGGCGGCCAGCTCGTCGCGCGTCCCCGAGCGGAGCGCCGTGGCCAGCTCGCCGAACTCCTCGGTCAGCCAGAGGAACGTGGCCGCGTCGCCGCGGGCCGCGTCCTTCTCACCGTACATTTGTAAGATGATCCGCTGTAAGGCGGCCAGTGTCAAGCCGCCCGCGGCCGGTTCTTGTCCATTCATGGGATTATCTTACAACCTGGAGTTCGTCGCGTGCGAGAGGAATCGCCTGGGAGTCCACATATCCGATGCTCCGGTGCATATGGTACAGTCCCACCTGGAGAACGGCCCGCTTCCCCGATCCACGGAGATACTCCATGGCCACGGTTGCACCCGACCCGCTCGAGGATTTGACAAGCCAGGGTGTACTCGATGGTCTCTACGAAGTGATTGATGACCGTGTCGTGGCGAAGGCGATGGGTGCTTATGAATACTGGCCACGGGAGTCATTTTCGGGGTGCTCGACCGCTACGCCGACGCGAACCCGATCGGTCGGGCCCTCATCGAGATGGTCTTCGACTTCCGACCTCAAATCGAGCGCGAGCGGCGGCCGGACGTGGCTTCGTCTCCTTCGAACGGTGGGCGAGAGATCGCCGCATCACTCGGGCGAGGTCCTGGGCCGTCATCCCGGACCTGGCGGTCGAGATCATCAGCCTCACGAATACGGCCGACGAGGTCGCCGAGAAGCTGGAGGAGTATTTCCGGGTCGGAGTCCGTCAGGTGTGGGTCGTTTATCCTCGCCAATCCAAGGTTTATGTTTATCGCTCGACGACTGCGGTCCAGGTCCTCGCGCCGGGGGACGAGCTGGAAGGCGGCGACTTACTCCCGGGTTTCCGCCTGTCCGGGAGAGAGGTATTCGAGAAGGCCGGCGAGCCAGCCTGAGCATCGGTGATTCGCGCCAGATGCAACCTCATCTCCGCACAAGATGGGCACGGAGCGGCCCCCGATCACCTCGGGCTGGCTAGCCACCACTTGTGCACCTGTGCCATCAAGTCGGCGACCTTCTGCGGCTGTGCCCCGGCCAGATTACGAGTCTCCCCGGGGTCGTGGACCACGTCATACAACTCGACGACGCCATCGGGGACGGTCTTCGGGTTCGGCAGGATCAGCTTCCAGTCGCCCGCGACGGCCCATCGATACAACAAGCTCGAGGCCGGGTTATGGATATCCACCGCGTTGTGGGTGAAGATCTCGCCGAAGATGGCCTGTCGCGCGGCAACCGCCTTGTCGTCCAGCAGGTTGACCCCCTCCATGTCGGGCCGGGGCTCCAGTCCCGCCGCCTTGAGAATGGTGGGAGCGAGATCGATCGAGATGACCGGCGTGTCGCAGGTGTGGGGGGCGACCTTGCCGGGCCATCGGACCAGGATTGGGGTCCGGAGGCCGCCCTCATACGGCGACTGCTTCGAACCCGGGGCATATCGGTCCGCCTGCGGATCCTGGATCCAGCCGTTGTCGGCGAGGAAGATCACGACCGTGTCCTCGGCGAGCTTCTGGGAATCGATCGCGTCGAGCAAATCGCCGCAGGTCTCGTCGAACCACTCGCACATGGCCCAGTACCTGGCCACCTGCAGCGACGGGGCCTTCTCGCGGTAGTGGGCGAGGAGACGCTCGGGGGGATTGTGCGGCTGGTGCGGCATCATCGGAGCATACCAGAGGAAGAACGGGGCCTTGCGCACCTGGGCGAGCTCCATGAAGAGCGACACGGGCTTCATCCCCTGTCGGCCGATCGCCAGGCCGGCATCGCCGTGACGTCCGCCGCGCTCCGGGTCGCCATGGGTCATGCCGTGGGTGAAACCGCCCCGCTTGTACGACCCGCCCCACCACTTGCCCGCCTGGAAGCTGAGATAACCTTTCGGGGCGAGCAACCGAGGCAAGGTCTGCATCGCGTCGAAGGCCTTGATCATCTCCTGTCGCTGCTTGATGAACGCGGGATCGCGCTGGATTCCCCGTTCGTCGGCACCCGGGGGCAGGGGAGGATCGTTGCTGGTGATCTTGTGCTCGTGGGGATACTGGCCCGTCAGGATGCTGGCCAGGCTGGGAGAGCAGAGGCTGCTCGTCACGTGTCCGCGGCGAAATGTCAGGCTCTGACTCGCGAGCCGGTCGAGCCGAGGCGACCGGATGTGGGGGTGGCCCATGAAGCCGAAATCGGTCCAACCCATGTCATCGGCGATGATCAGGACGACGTTGGGCGGGCGATTGGCGTCGTCCGCATGGGCACTCGTTGCCAGGCCGATCAGGGCGAGCAGGAGCACCAAGGCGCGCTCCAACATGGCTGAAAGAGAGGATCCCTCTACGATAGGCATTGGAGCCCTCACTCCGGGAGTGGAACGTGTTGCAACCGCCGATCTCATAACACTCAAGTCGCCCGTCCTCACCGGCCCTTCGAGTGCTCGATTTCATCGCGAAGGGCCTTGGCCTCGGGATGCTCGGGATCGGCCTTGAGGACGCCGTCGAGGGTGGCCCTGGCGGCGTCGCGATCGCCCTTGCCCAGTTGCGCCTGGGCGAGCTTGACCTTCAGGTCGTTGGGCTTCTTGGCCTTGAGTTCCAGGGCGGTCTGATACTCATCGACGGCCTCGGCGAACTTCTTGCCGGCGGCCTGAGCGTCGGCGAGCAGGACGTGCACGGTCGGGTCGTAGACGTCGATATACAGGCATTCGGTCGCCCATTTCGCCGCGGCGGCGGCGTTGCCCTCCTTCAGGTGTCGCTCGGAGAGCGCCTTGCGCACCGCAAGGTCATCAGCGTCGTTGGCCGCGAGCATCGCCAGGTCGACCAGGAACTTGGCCGTCTGCTTCTGGCGGAGGTGGACGCGCGCCAGGCCAGCGATCCACTTGGAGTGATAGGGGTCGTCCTTCCGGGCCAGCTCGAAGAGTTTCTCAGCCTCCTCGAGCTCGCCGGCCTGCATCTTCAATAGGGCCAGGAGGTCGATCACCCGCTCGTTGGGCCGTTTCGGATCGAGCGCCGGCTCGAGGATCGCGATCACGGCCTCGGGCTTGTCGCCGATCGACTGCAACAGCCTCGCCTTGACGTAGCTGGCCAGCGGGTGATGCGGCTTGAGCTCGAGCGCCTTGTCGGCGAACGGCCGCGCCTCGGAGAAACTGCGACGCGCGAACTGCTCGTAGGCCATCCGCGCGTTCAGGTCCGCATCCTCGGGCTTCGCCTTGAGCTGGCGCTCGAGCTCCGAGAACTTGATCGGCTGCTCCTCGGAGACGCGGGTCCGGATCGTCTTGAGCACCTCGTCCAGGTACACCAGGTAGCCCTTCTCGAAGTCGGCCTTCTCCACGTGAAAGCATTCGCCGATCGCGCGATCGGTGGTGAGTCCCCGCCGGTAGGCCATGAGCATCTTGATCAGGGCGTCGTCGCCGAACCGCTTGAGCATATACCGGGCATAAAGCTGGGCCTGGCAATAGGCCAACTGGCGTTCCTCAGCCTCCTTGGGGCGGATGAAGCCGAGGTTGATCGTGTCGAGGTTCAGCAGCTTGCGCTTGGGCACGCGTTCCAGGAGCATCCGGTTCCAGTCCTGGGGTCGCGGGTATCCCTCGCTCTCGACGGCCAGGGCCTCGGTGTACCAGTGCGGGATGTTGAACTCGGTCTGCTGCAAGGTGATGACGTGGACGACCTCGTGGGTGAGCACCCTCGCCCAGTTGAACGGGACGCGGGTGGCCTTCGGGCTGGCGAGGGCCACGACCCTCCCGGTGCAGGCCCCGACCGTGGGGACGAACGGCAGGCCGATCGTCCGGCCGCTGAACCATTGATGGTTCTTCATGATCTCGATCTGGGTCCGGGCCGGCGGCACGTAGCCGAATCGCGAGGTCAGGGTCGCGTGGATCGACTCCAGGTAACGCGACATGTAATGGCCCAGCAATTGATCCTGGGTCGGGTCGACCAGGACGCTGTAGTGCTTGGTCTCGACGGGAGTATAGCTGGCCATGTGCCGCAAGACCTTGATCATGTTATCGGCGCGGACGTTGAAGGGGTCGGCGGCGAAGGCGACGTCGAAGAGGCTCTTGGCCTCGGTCTCGCGGCCGACCTGCATGTAGAGCATGCCCAGCCCGATCGGGGCGTCGGCGCGGCTGGGGTCGGCGGCGGCGGAGAGGAGGAAGGCACGCTCCGCGGAGTGGTACTTGCGGCGGTCGGCCAGGCGTTCGCCGAGCGCGGCGTAGAAGGTGGCCGGCCGTGGGTTGTTGCCCAGGGCCGCCAGTTCGGCGGCCGTCGCCCCCACCGGGTCGACCAGCAGACGGCACGAGGCCGCCAGCCGCGCCAGGGCCTCCTCGTCGCGCGGGTTCTCGGCCACCGCCTTTCGGGCCGCCGCGTGGGCGTCCGTGAATCGCTCGTCGGAGATGTTCAGGTCGGCCAGGAGGACCTGCGCCGGCGCGAAGTGCGGGTTGACGGACAGGGCACGCTCCGCCTTGGTCCGGCCCGAGGCCAGCCGGTACGACTGCAAATCGGCCTGGCCGAGCGTCACCAGCACCTCGGGCGACAGCGGGTTGATCTGCTGGGCCCGCGCCAGCTCTCGGGTCGCGGCCCGCTCGTTGTAGCCGGAGAGGAACAGGCGTCCCTCCAGCCAGGGGGCACGCCAGCAATTGGGATCGACCCGCAGCGCCGTCTCGTAGATCTCGTTGATCACGTCGTTGAGGGAGTCGCTGAGCTCTTCGCCCCGCGCATTGGCGCGATAGTAGCGCTCGGCGGCCTGGCCGACGACGAGCAGTGCATCGGCATCCTTGAGGATCTCCGCACGACGGTCGTTGTACCGGACGACGAGCCACTTGCAGGCGACGACCGCCTTGTCGAGCTCGCCCCGGAGATCGTACAGCCGCGCCTCGACCCAGCGCGCCAGCAGGTGATCGGGGTCGATCTTCTCGGCGCGTCGCATCGCGGCGTCGGCGGCTTCCCAGTCGCCGCGGGTCAAGTACAGCTCCGCCAGCCGCGCCGGGAGGGTGGCGTCCTTGGGGGCCTCGGCCTCGGCGGCCTTGAGTCGCTCGATCGCCTTGTCGTAGTCCCCCTGGCTGGACTGGCAATCGGCCAGGCCCAGGACCGCCGCGATCTTCTGCGCGGGTGCGAGCTTTGCCGGCTCTTTCTTCGGATCGCCCAGGAGGGCCGAATAGGCCTCTTCCGCCTCGGCATATCGGCCGTTCTGGAGCAGCCGCCTGGCTTCCTTCAGCTCCTGCTCCGCCGCCGCGGGCTTCGCGGCCTTCTCCTGGGCCTTCGCCGCGGGGGCCGCCCCCTGGGCCATGATCGTCGCCGCGACCATCACGATGCTGTATGCCATTGCTTGGGACCTCCTGGGCCTGGTCCTTCCACGTTACCAAAGGGCCATCGTGATTGACACATCCCCCACCAAGTTTGGCGAGATGGAAGAAGGCGAAACTGGTCTGGCAGCCGGTCCGGTCTTTTCCGAGAATTCGGCTGTCCCCGGCGATCTCTGGCGGTTCCGTGTCCGATCGCCCGATCGCAACAGGAAGGAGTTTCGGACATGGATGTGTCGCCGAATTCGGATGCAAGCTGGTCCGATCGTCTGGACCGGGACGGTTTCGCGATCCTCGACCGCGTCGCGACCCCCGATCGCGTCACGGAATTGATCGAAGCGACCCGGGTCTACGCGACGGGGCGTTCCGACGGCCTGCTCGATCGGCGCGGCGAGGTCTACGGGGGCCGCGACCTGCTCTGGCGGATCGACGAGGTCCGCCGATTGTCGCGGTCGCGCGAGCTGATGGAGATCGCCGAGGCTGTGCTCGGACCGGGCGCCTTCGCGGTCCGCGGGCTCTTCTTCGACAAGACCCCGACCGCGAACTGGAATCTGCCGTGGCACCAGGACCTGACGATCGCCGTGCGCGAGCGACGGGACACTCTCGGCTTCGGGCCTTGGACGCGCAAGGGAGGGATTGCGCACGTCCATGCCCCGGCAGACCTGCTGGCCCGGATGGTGACGATCCGGCTCCATCTCGATGATTGCGGGCCGGAGAGCGGACCGATGCGGGTCTTACCCGGCTCGCACGCCTCGGGCAAGCTGGACCCCGGCGCGATCGCGACCTGGTCGTCTCGCGCCGGCGAGCTGGCCGTCGACTGCCTCGTCCCGGCCGGGGGCGCCGTCATCATGAGGCCGATGCTCGTGCACGCCTCGGCGTCCGGGACCGGCCCCGGACGCCGACGCGTGATCCACCTGGAATATGCCGCGGAGGCGCTCCCCGGCGGACTGCACTGGTACGAGCCGACATGAACACCTTCCGAGATGCGTCGATCCTCGTCGTCGGATACCAGAGGCCCTTGCCCGACGGCCGGGCCGTGATCTGCGGCCCGAGCTATCGAGGGGGCAATTTCCACTGGTCCTCCGGGAGGACCGTCGCGGTGAAACTGCTCCCCAAGCGAGGTGGGGCCGGCCCCCTGGACGCCTTGACGAGCTGCGCGGACCCTCGGATGCTCTCGTGGGGCGAGTTGACCGGCTACGATCCTTTTTCGACCGGGTTGCCGGAACTGAGGGCCATCCAGCAGTTCTCCTCGATCATGCTCGCGCCCGGCAACCGGGGCGAGCATTTGCCGGGTTTCGTGGTCGTACCGGCGGAGACGGACGTGCGCTTCGTGTCGCGCGAGATGACGTTGAATCTGCCGGGCTTGCAGTCGCGTGCGGATCGGCTTTGCCAGGAGGCGAGAGAGGCCCCGGACTTCGAGGAGATCGTCCTGAGATGCGAAGGGCAGGGCCAGGGATTCCTGGTCTTACCGGCGAGGGCCCTCGCGGATGGGCTGTCCTCGATCACGACGGAGGTCACCCAGATCCTCCCCGCGGATGGGCCGGAGCTGGCTTCCGGCCAGATCTATACCCTCATGTGGTGTCGCCGGGAGAAGGAGCGAAACGCCGAGCTCCGGGAAATTCCCATCGGGGAAGCGACTTCCTGTCACCTCACGACATGAGTTTCGAAGGATCAGATCGACCAGTCCTCAATGACCAAGCCGGGGACGCGACCGAAGTCACGGGTGATTCGGCTCACCAGTGTGCCGCGGTGCTCCAGCACGATCGCCGCGATCCGCAGGTCCGACCGTCTGACATTCAGCCTTGAGCTGATCAATTGCTGAGATCGCGAGATGGCCGCAGTGGTGAAGGGGAGGATGGTAAATCGAGCCAGTATCTGAACCGTATCTGCCAGACTCTGGTACGCCAGGGCCAAGCCGTCCGGACTCCGAGCGTTCCGGAGCGTGGTATACCAGCCGGAGAGCTGCTCTTCGACGGTGATCACCGTGATCGCAAGGTCAGCGGGTGACCGTGCGCCGCACTGTTGCTGCACCCTGGGATGACCGCGTTCGAGCAATGACAGGATATCGGTGTCGAGGACATAAGGCGTCATGGGAGGATGGCATCCTCCTCATCGACCTTGCGACGATATTCCTCGATCGCCGCCTGCCATTGATCGAAGAGGCGATTGTCCCAAAACATTCCGGCGGCCGCGAGCCAAGGATTCTCTTCGCTCGTGACAACATCCAAGGGCATGACGACCGCCCCCTCCTCGATGCGACGATCGATTTCCTTGTGCAGCAGGGACAGGGCCTCGTTTCGGGTCGTACCTTCAGCCGAGATCGAAAAGGGCGGACCACTCGTCGCGCGAAAGCCATCGTTGGCAATCGGTTCGATCAAGATAGGAATCTTCATGGCAACCCTTTGCAGATGATGAAACGCCCCTCAACGAACCTTCTACACAACCAGCCCATGACCAATCATACGACGGAACATCAATCGAGTGAACCCGCGATCGTGGCGGCCATCATCACTGAGCGGGTCGAGTCGGCCAGGCTCCGATGCGGATCAGCAATGTCGTCGCGATCAACCGTTTTGCTCATCCGTCGGCGTCCCTTGCCGCACTTCGCGGAGCAGGTAAGTCGTCTTGCCCTGGGTCTCGTAGTAGGTCCGCATGATCACTTCGGACTGGATGCCCAGCAAGATGCTCACCACGCCGGCCAGGAAGAACATGACCGTCAACGAGGGCAGGGGGGTCTCGACAAACGGTTTCCCATGCACCTCAGGGCCGGCCCCCCACACGAGATCAGGCCAGGGGAAGACATACTTGAAGTAGAGCATCGCCAGGAAGCAGAAAACGCTCAGGCCGAACGACCAGAGCCCAATCCGTCCGAAGAAGTGGAGTGGCCGCTGGGAGTAGCGCTGGAGGAAGCGGATCAGGATCAGGTCGAGGACGACGTTGAAGGTCCGGCCGATCCCGTACTTGGTCCGGCCGGCGGTCCTCGGGCGATGGTTGACGACGAGTTCGGTGACGCGTGCGCCTTGCCAGGTCGCGAAGATCGGGATGAATCGATGCATCTCGCCGTAGAGGCGGACCCCTTCGAGCGTGCTCCGGCGATAGGCTTTCATCGTACAGCCGAAGTCGTGCAGCGGCACTCCGGAAAGCCTGGCGACCAGCCGGTTGGCGATCCACGAGGGGACCTTCCGCGAGATCAGGGCATCGTGGCGGTCCTTCCGCCATCCGGAGACGACATCGTAGCCCGCCTGGAGTGCCTCGAGAAGACGAGGGATGTCGGCCGGGTCGTTCTGTCGGTCGCCGTCCATCGGGATGAGGATCTCGCCCCGGGCCAGGTCGAGCGCGGCCGAGAGCGCCGCGGTCTGGCCGCAGTTCCGACGCAGGAACGCGACCCGCACGTGCTCGGGATCCTTCCGCTGGATCGCCTCGAGCCGGGCGGCCGTTCCGTCGGTCGAGCCGTCGTTGACGAAGATCAGCTCGTAGCGGATCGGCCGGTCGCGCAGGACCGCGTCCAGCTCGGCGTGCAGCGGCTCGACGTTGTCGACCTCGTTGTAGACCGGGATCAACACGGAAAGGTCGAGACTTGGATCCGCTTGCGTCGGGTTCGATCGATCGGAATCGGTGGGCATGGGCAACCAACAAGGGTAGTGGGCATCGGCGATCATCACGATCGCCAACGATCGTCGATCCATCTCGAGAAGAGGGAGGGCAACCGCTCCGTCCTGCTCCCTGAATCAGTTTGCACGATTCCGGGAGGGAGAGCCTCCCGACGAGCCGCACCGCGACCCGGCTCGGACGGAGCCTCGCCCTCCCAGGCTCACGAAAGGTCATTTATCCGCTGCAATATTGGAGTAGGTAACGCCGGCTGATGACCAGCGAGTGGAGCCGCGACTCGAGGGAGCCTTCGAACGCGCGATCCTCGACCTCGATGGCGACGTGCCCCGTGTAGCCGATGTCGGTCAGTGCCCCAAAGAAGGCGCCCCAGCGGACGTCGCCCAGGCCGGGGATCTTGGGGGTATGCCACAGCTTGGGATAGGCCAGGACCCCATGTTGATCGAGCGCGGCCCGATCGATCCGGGCGTCCTTGGCATGGACGTGGAAGATCCGGTCCCGGAATTCGGCCAGGGGCGTGAGGTAGTCCATCTGCTGCCAGACGAAGTGCGAGGGGTCGAAGTTCAGGCCGAAGTTCGGGCTGGGGATGTCGTGGAACATCCGCCTCCAGATCGACGGCGACGTCGCCAGGTTCTTGCCGCCGGGCCATTCGTGCTTCGTGAAGAGCATCGGGCAATTCTCGATGCCGATCTTGACGTTCTGGCTCTCCGCATGGGCGATCAGGGGCTTCCAGACTTCCAGGAATCTCGGCCAATTGTCCTCGACCGACAGGGTGGGATTGCGACCGACGAAGGTGTTCACCACACCGACCCCGAGGGCCGAAGCGGCGTCGATCACTTTCGGGAGGTGCGCCACGGCGACCTCCGCCTCGGCCGGGTCGGCCGATAGCAGGTTCGGGTAGTAGCCCAGCCCCGAGATCTGCACCTGCTGGATCGTCACCAGGTCCAGGATCTTCTCGATCACGTCCTTCGAGAGATCGGTCACGTCAACGTGAGTCACGCCGGCATAGCGACGCTCGGACTTACCCGGCGGCCAGCACATCAGCTCGACGCCCGAGAATCCCGAGTCGTGCGCGAATCGGAAGACCTGCTCCAGCGTATAATCCGGCAAGATCGCGGAGACGAACCCGAGTCTCATGACTTCCCCTGGCTGGTGGCGAGTGGGTGGACGGTGGCGAGTCGCGAGTGGACAGTGGTTAGTATCATCAAATCGACGGAGATCGCAAGACCCGCCCGGCCAGGCCCTTGACATCTACCCGCCGACGGAGGCCCATCGACCGTCGGCGGCACTCTTGGCGATCGCCTCACACAGACGGAGCTCATCATCGCCGTCGGCGAAAGTGGGGAAGGTCGGCGACCGGCCGGCACTCCGACCTTCGACGATCCATCCGTAGATGTCGGCGTAGAGTTGCTTGAAGGTGTCGGGGAATCCCTCGGCGTGCCCGCCGGGATAGTCGCTGATCGCCGAGGCGGACGGGCCCATCAGGGCCGGGTCGCGCTCCAGGATCTGGTTGGGGTCTCGGCGCGACCCGATCCAGAGCCGGTTGGGCGATTCGCTGTCCCAGGCGACGGCCCCCTCGGTGGCGGCGATCTCGATGTTCAACCGGTTCTTGCGACCGGCGGTGACCTGCGAGACGTGGAACGCGCCCCGAACCCCCGAATCGAACCGCAGCAAGACCGCGCCATGGTCATCGGTCGTGATCTCCACCTCCTTGACCGGCCGCGAGCCGGCCGACGCCGGGCCGCTGAACGTGTCGGTCGGGCCGACCGGCTTGAATCGTGTCGGGTGGAATGTGGCGAGGTCGGCATTGACCGCGCGGATCGGCATGCCGGTCAGGAACTGGGCCAGGTCCATCCAGTGGGTGCCGATGTCGGCCACGGCGCGGAGGTTCGTCCGGCCGTCGGGCTCGACGCGCCAGTTATAGTCCTCGGGATACAGCAGCCAGTCCTGGACATACGAGCCCGTGACGCTGAGCACGCGCCCCAGGCCGCCTCGTGCGATCCGTTCGCGGATCTCGTGGCACAGGGGATAGTAGCGGACATTGTAGTTGACCGCCGCCGCCTGAGCCGGCCGCGAGTCGGCCAGCGCCCGCAAGGCCCCGGTCTCCTCCGACGAGGCCGCCAGGGGCTTCTCGCAGATCGCGTGACGGCCCGACTCCAGCACGCGACGCGCCTGCTCGAAGTGATGCTCGTTGGGCGATGCGATGTGGACGACCCCGACCCGTTCATCGTCCAGGAGCTCGCCCAGATCCAGGTAGACGCGGCCGATCCCCAGCCGCCGGGCGACATCGCGCGCACGCTCGGGCGACGAGCCGAGCAGGCCGATGACCTCGACGCCGATCCGGCGCAACGCCTCGGCATGCACGGGCCCGACGAAGCCGCCGCCGATCACGGCGGCCCCCGGCGCACCGGCGATCACCCGCGGAGAACTCATGGCGATGATCCCGCCTTTCCCGGATGGCCTAATAACGAAGTACGCCGAGCGTCACGCCCGCCACCAGGCCCATCACGTGCGCCGCGTTGGCGACCGGCCCGAGCATGCCGGTCATGCAGACGACCAGCCACAACATCATGATGTTGACCGTATTGGGATGTGCGGCCATCCCCTGTTCGGGTTCGTGCAGACCCTTCATCCAGAGGTAGCCGAACAGGGCATAGCCGACGCCGGAGAAGCCGAGGAAGGGCCGGGCTTGCTCGTAAGCCCGCAGGTCGTAGAAATACTGGCCG
>JBKQHM010000427.1:0-26657 GCA_052148775.1 Isosphaeraceae bacterium
TGGCCACGCCATCGATGCCATCGCGAAAACACCACAGCATCTGCGGCCGCCATTCGTTCACATGGCGAATGATTTCCAGGATTCGCTGTTCCGGCAGGTGCCAACATTGCTCGAATTTTCGGTTGTATCTCCGAGCTGATGCCCGAAATGGCCGCGCGGATGCACCACCCCTGCATCATCCGCTCGCACAACACCACGAACGGCGACCACGGCGGCGGCGCCCTGCTCATGATGAAAGGGCGTCGCGACGACCCGAGCGTGAGATACCCCGACCTCGGGGCGGTCCTGGCCCGCGAGCTGGGTCAGACCCATAGCCGCGTGCCCGACTACGTCACGTTCTACTCGCCCACCGAGGGGCGCGGCATGGCGCCGGGTGCCCCCGGCTTCCTCGGCGAACGCTACGCACCGATGTCGCTGACCACGAGCATGATCCCGGAGAACCTCCGCCGGCTCGACGAGATCACCGAGAACGACCACTATCAGCGCGCCGAGCTCCGCGACCTGATGAGCAAGCGATTCACGCGCGGACGGGCGGCCTCGAGTGCGCTGGGCAGTCACAACGTGGCCTATGAGCGCGTCCGCGGGCTCATGGCCAGCGAGGCGCTGTTCGACATCTCGCGCGAGCCGCAACGGGTCCGCGATCGTTACGGGCCGACCCAGTTCGGCGAGCAGGCCCTGGCCGCCCGCCGACTGGTCGAGGCGGGCGTCCCGTTCGTCCGCGTGGCCCGCGCCTGGTGGGACAGCCACGGGCAGAACTTCGAGACCCACCAGGAGATGGTCCCTGAGCTCGACCACGTCATGGCCGCCCTGCTCGACGACCTGGCCGAACGCGGGCTGCTCGAGAAGACCCTGGTGATCACGCTCGCCGAGTTCGGCCGCACCCCCGAGATCAACCCGAGCCTGGGCCGCGACCACTTCGCCTCGGCCTGGAGCGCCACGCTCTCCGGCGCGGGGATCAAGGGCGGCTCCGTCTACGGCAAGACCGACCCGAAAGGCCGGACCGTCGTCGACGGAGAGATCGGGCCCGCCGAGCTGTTCGCCACCATCTATCAGGCGCTCGGCATCGATCACCAGAAGCACTACATGGTCGGCTCGCGCCCCGTCCCCTTGACCGACACCGGCACCGAACCCGTCAAGGAAGTGCTGGCGTAATTCTTTGAAGTGGCAATTCAAGTCAACGCATCGGATTTCAGTCACCCGCCACCCGCTCCTCATCCAGAGGTCCCGACGATGTACGCCGCGAGCCCCGAGAAGATCAAGGTCGTCAAGGAATTGTCGCGCAAGGAGATCGTCTTCGCCCTGGCGCGGAAGCCGCGGACCGGCCACATCTTCTTCGGCGGTTCGGACTTCGCGGTCTGGGACGTCGACCTGGACAAAGACAAGCCGGAGCCCAAGGAACTAGGCAAGCACGAGAGCTACGTCACCAGCCTCGCGCTGGCCGGTACGACACTCGTCTCCGGGGGCTACGACGGACGGCTCATCTGGTGGGACGCGGAGTCCGGCTCGAAGGTCCGCTCGGTCGATGCGCACCGCAAGTGGATCCGATGCGTGGCCGCCACGCCCGACGGCAAGATCCTGGCGAGCGTCGCCGACGACATGGTCTGCCGGCTCTGGGAGATCGCGTCGGGCCGCCTGATCCAGGAGCTGCACGGCCACGAGGAGAAGACCCCGAACGACTTCACCTCGATGCTCTACGCGTGCGCCATCTCGTCCGACGGCCGCCTGCTGGCGACCGGCGACAAGGTCGGCCACATCAACATCTGGGACCTCGAATCCGGCGGGAACCTCGCCAAGGTCGAGGCGCCGGGGTTCTACACCTGGGACCCGGTCCAGCGCCGGCACTCGATCGGCGGAATTCGCGCACTCGCCTTCTCGCCCGACGGGACGCGACTGGCCGTCGGCGGCATCGGCAAGATCGGCAACATCGACCACCTCGAGGGCAAGCCCCGCGTCGAGCTGTTCGACTGGCGCAAGGGCGAGCGGATCTGCGAGTTCCTGGGCGAGGGCAAGGGCCTGGTGGAACACCTGGAATTCCACCCCCGCGGCGACTGGCTGCTCGGCGCCGGCGGCTACAGCGACGGCTTCCTGCTGGTCTGCGACCCCGCGGCCAAGAAGGTCCTCACGCAGATCAACAAGGTCCCAATGTACGTCCACGACTTCGCCCTGAACGAGTCCAGCGACCGGGCCTATGCCGTCGGCCACCAGAAAGTCGCACTGCTGGAATTGAAGAATTGATCGACGAAGCCGTCGCTTCCGGGGGCGACACCCCCGGGTCTGAATCGGATCCCAGTCGGGGCGATTCCGGCCAATCTCCGACCCCAGCCCGCGAATACACCCCGACCGACTGATCGGCGCGTCCGCTCGGGCGCGGCTCTCGGTTGCACGTCGGGGCAGGACCCCATGACCGAATTCACCAAGCTCAAGATCACTTTCGCCTTGGCCTTGCTGGGAACGCTCTTCGCGCTCCACCCGTTACTCGACCGTTTCGCGGACTGGGGATTTCTCTATCTGGGCTACAACCTGAAAGTCTTCTACGTGTACTCGCTCACGTCGGGGCTGCTCAGCCTGTGCGTCTACCTGTACGCGGTCACCCTGCTGAACGACCACCCGCACTCGTGGTGCGAGCGGACGGGGAACTCGACCTACGCGCTGGCGATCCTGATCGTGCCGATCTACGCGGGCCTTTACCTCTCCGCCATGCTCGCCGAGCAGGTCGCCGTTTCCCACGTCGCGTGGGCGGCCCCCGCCGTCGCTCTGGGGCTCGGCGCGGGATGGGTGGGGCTCTCGCAGGTCGTCGCCTGGCGCATCCGTCGACGGCTCGGCGAGCAGGACCGGGTCTCGAAGATGGCGCAACTGGCGAACCAGGAGATCGAGTCGCTCAAGCGGGCGATGGAGTTGTTCGACAGCCAGCACTATGACCTGTGCGTCGTCGAGTCGTGGCGGGCCCTGGAAGCGCGCCTCCGTCAAGTCCTGCTCAACCGCGGGATCGTGACGGACCCCGCGAACTCCCAGTCGGTCATCCACGTCGCGACCAAGAAGGGGATCCTCAAGGAGCCGACCCTCGGCGTGGTCGCCGAGTTGAAGCGGCACTGGGCGGTCGCGGTGAGCACCGAGCCGCTGTCCCGGGACGCGGCGAACGAGTCGCTGAGCGCCGTGCGGCACGTCCTCTCGATCATCCCGGCGAAGGTGCACGCGGCGGTCCCGGAGCCTCGACCCAGTACGATTCCGGATCGTACACTCGTCCACGCTTGAGTCGCGTTCTTTCACAAGGATTTGAGCATCCAACGCCGCCTGGCCGGGGGAGCCCGCGTGATGAAAATCTCGTTCGCCTGCCCGTCCTGCGCCGCGGGCGGATCCGTGGACGCCTCGGCCGCAGGCAGGCAGGCGCGTTGCAAGCACTGCGGGCATCACTTCAACATCCCGACTCCCGGCGAGCCCGAGGCCGATGGCTATCTGCTGGAAGAACCGGCGGAAAGCACGCCCGGCCCCGCCGGGATGGACCCTCCTCGAGATTCCACGTTCGTCAGGTCTCGAGGCGGTGAGGGCGGGACGGCATCACGAAGGCCCGCGCGGAATGCCACGGAGGCCACGCCCCGGCGCCCCCGGCGTAAGGTCTCGGGATTTGCCTGGCAGACCTGGCTGGTCCGGGGCAGTATCGCCACCACCATCACCCTCGCCGTGATCGCCGCGATCGCCCCGAGCGGGGTCTTGATCGCGGGCTGCACCTTGCTGGTGCTCGGCATGATCATGGTGCTGATCGGCTACGGCGCCGGGGCCTACGGCGCGTTCCATGAGGACTTCCTCTATGGATTCCTTTATCTGGTGATCCCCTTCTATGCCGCCTACTACATCGTCACCCGGTGGGACGACCTGTGGATCTGGTTCACCTGCTCCACGGTGGGCGTTGGGCTCGTCCTGCTGGGGACCGAAATCGTCCGGTGGACCGGTGTCGCCGTCTGATCGGTCGAGGACCACCAGGAAACCGATCCATATCTGTCATGAACATCGACCTTCCGCGGCCAACACCGACGCTCCGATCGAGGCCGGGACCGTCGGCCGTGGGGGAGGGTTGTTCGGGCTGGCGAACAGATAGCCCTGGACATAGTCGGCGCCATGTTCGCGCACCCACGCCCATTCCTCTTCCGTCTCGATCCCTTCGGCGACGGTCCCGATCCCCAGGTCTCGCGCCATCTCCAGGAGCTTGCGGACGATCCCGGCCTTGAACGGGTCCCGATCCACGCCGCGGACCAACTGCATGTCGAGCTTCACGAAATCCGGCCTGAGGGCCCCGAGCAGGTTCAACGACCCGTAGCCGGATCCGAGGTCGTCCAGGGCGATCTTGAAGCCCGACCCGCGATAGTAGTCCGCGATCCTCGCCAGGTGCCCGAGATCCTCGATCTGATCGCTCTCGACCACCTCGAAGACGATTCGCTGTGGGTCGAACGCGGTCGCATTGATGGCCGCGACGGTCGATCGGAGGCAATACACGGGGTCATAAATCGACGTCGGATTGAAATTGATGAAGAGCCGCGTGCCGGATGCGTCGAGGCCGTGCTCCGCGGCCTTCTTGATGGCCGTCAGTCTCGCCGCGCGATCCAGATTGAACAGCAAGTCGGCATCACGGGCCACATCGTACAGCGCGACGGGAGAAACCAGGCTCCCGTCGGTCGCCTGGCCGCGGAGCAGGCACTCGTAGGCAAAGACCTCGCTCGGATCCTCCGCGATGACGATGGGATGGAAGAAGCAGGTCAGTCGGTTTTCCTCAAGCATCTCGATGAACCACTCACCCTGAATGCGGGCAAACAGCGAACTGAGTGGCTGGGTGTTGACCAGGTCGGCGAGCGTCAGGGCCCGGCCTTCGGGAAGGACCAGCGATCGCGTGTCGCGCAGTTCCGCGCGACTCAAGGCGCGGCCGAGTGCCTCCGTGAGCCGATGGAGCACGCCGGGCCCCAGGGGGACGGTCAGCAGGCCGGGCGACGGCTCCGTGTACGGGATCTGGGATCGCTCCAGGGCACCGCGGAGATTCCCGATCGTATGGGTCAGCGGCGGGACGATGCCGAGCGTTCCTGTCTCGGGGATCGAACTCGGCAAGGCCGAGCACCGTGCACATGATACCATGGGCAATTCTCGAGGGTGAAAAGAATGTACCTAGATAAACATAGTCCACGAAAAGCCGGACGGCCTTGGGGATGGTCCGCCGATGCCGACCCTGCGGGCGCCGACCTGATCTCAACGGCTTGGCCCGGATGGCAGTACCGCGGAAACTCCCGAAAGGTTAGAACAGATGTCGTAGGCAGAGCGTAACGTGGGAGTCGTGACGAGAGTTGCACCTTCGGTTCGAGGTGAAGGAGACCATCCATGATCCGACCGGGATTGCTCGCCGTCCTCGCGATAACGTTCACCCCCCTTTCCTGCTTCGCCCAGTTCGGCGGCATGGGAGGTGGCATGGGCGGAATGGGCGGCATGGGAGGTGGCATGGGCGGAATTGGCGGCTCTCAGCCGATCGCGGAGGAACGATCGGTCAAGGTGGAGATGGCCGGGGGCCAGAGTGTTTCCGGCACGCTCCGAATCGGCTCGATCTTCGTGGACGGAGAGATGGGCCGTTATGAGATCAGCCCGGGAAAGGTCAAAGCCATCCGGCTCTCGAGGTTGCTCGATGCCTCGCAAGATGGCGACCCGGCCTTGGGGTACGCACACGAGAGGATGCAGGGGACCGTGGTCACGACCGCGGACAAGGAGATCAGCGGTGTCGTCGCGGTCCCGTACTGGAAGCTCGAGTTCGATTTCGGGACACTGACACTCAAGCCGGCCAAGCTGAAGACGCTCACCTTCGCGGCCGAGCCCGAGAAGAAAACGGCGAACGCGCCGGATGCGGGGGCACCTGACATCAACAAGGGCCGCGGTCAGGCCACCCCCGGCGCCGCCGCGGGCCAGCCCCATTATTCCCGCATGGACAAGTCGGTCGTCGTGACCTCGCCGGCGGGCGATACGGTCACGTTCGTCGACCTGGAGACGAAGAAGGCCACGTCGGTCCGCCTGTCCGAGTCGAAGGAAACGCCCGTCAAGGTCACGCCCATCTGGGGCTCGGGCGTGGCGGCGCTGATGCTCAGGGGGCCGAAGATCACGCGGATCGCCGCCTCCAACGGGCTGACCGGTCGATGGCACACGCAGGACCTGCGCGAGCCGGTCAAGGGGGAGGCGACGCCGATCGTAGGGGCCGGCGTGGTCGTCTACGGCCTCGGCCGGTACATCTATGCCTTCAGCGCCGAGGCGGAACGCTGGGACGTGATCGAACTCCCCAAGGGGGTCCGCGCGTGGCCGATCGTGGGGACCAACACCGTCACCGCCGAGATCCCCGGTCATATCTACACATTCGGCGGCAAGACCGGGAAGTGGAATGACCTCGACATCCGCGCCCTGCTCGAGACCGCCACGGCCGGGGACCCGCCCCGGAAGTGAGGCGCGGCTCCTCTTCAGCGAGGGGGCGAGATCTCGCCCCCTCCCGATTCGTCCGTACGTCTCCGCGAGGCCACGAGGGCGACGAGCTGTCCCTCGAGTTGTTCGGGATCGACCGGCTTGACCAGGTAGAGGTCGAATCCCGAGTCCCTGGCACGCCGGTGATCGGCATCGAAGCCATAGCCGCTAATGCCGACGAGCATCGGTTGCTCGACGCCGGTGCGGTTGCGGATGCGTCGGGCCACTTCATGACCGTCGATCTCGGGCAGTCCGATATCCAGGAGGACGACGTCGAAGGGCCGGGACTGCGCGAGGTCGTCGATGAGTCGCGCCAGGTGGAGGACCTGTCGCTCGACGACACTCCCGGCGAACTCGACGAGGAGGGCATCATGCGGGGCCTGCCGTAGCACATGCACCGAGTTCAGCCGGCACGCCCGCCCCCGGGAGGACGACGCCGATGACTCCCGCCGAGACCAGCATGACTCCCAGCTCTTTCGGCGGTTTCCGCGCGGAGCCGGCCGGGTCGTCATCGCCGGCCGACAGGACCGGTTCGGCCGGCTCCGCCTCGACGCGATCAGCGTCTGTTTTCATCGCGTTTGCCGGTGCGTCCGAGTTCATCTCCGACATGGGACACCTCCCCTCGCCAGGGTCGTCAGGCCCCGCTCGACGGGCCGGAGGACGTCGTCTCGTACACCGATCCCGGGTAGCGCCGCTCGAGGTCGGATAAGAAATGTTCGATCTGCCGGATGCCGGTGTCATACATCCTCGGGGCAACCTTCATGAACCATCGCTCCACCTTACGAAATCCCGAGGGCCAGAGGGCCAGCCCGCCGGCGACGAGGAACGGCGACCCGACGGGGCCGGGCAGCAGGACCCCGGCGGTCCCGACGACGATCAGGAGCACGCCGATCTCCGGGGGCAGCTTCTGCAACCGCAACTCGGTCGCATGGGGCGGCCCGCCGACCGACGAATCGGCGGCCTGCAACGACCGTGTCCCGGATCGTTCGGGATATCGCTTATCGAAATCGTTCCGGAATCGCTCGATCGATCGGGCGATCGTCGGACATGCGGGAATCGTGATCACGAACTCTCCTCCCTTCCACGATCGGTCATGTTAGCTATTGCACGCAGGTCGGGCTCTCCGGGCTGAGCGGCTTGAGAGTCAGGCTGGAAAGGCTGACCTACGATCCCTCGCGTAGGAGCAGACGACATCCCATGATAGCAGATTATTCCGGCAACTGCGGAGCCGATTTGCGCGACGCCGGCGCCGACCCGGGCGGCCCGCACGGCCGACGACATCCGCCTTGTCCCGATCCAAGCATCAATGTACCTTGGGACTGGAAAGCTGAGCCTGGATCGCTTCGTCCTCGAAGATCCTCCACGTTCGGCACGAGGCGTGTGGCAAGAGCGTGAATCGGACGGGGGCCGCGATCATGGTCGAAGATGCGGGTCATGGTGCGAGCAACGCGTTCCAGGTGGTCGTGATGGGCACCGGGCCGGTGGGAAAGACCTCGCTCATCAACGCGATGCTCGGCCGTTCGGTGGGCGAGACCGGGGCCACGATGGGGACGACGCGGGGCGGCCGGGTGCATACCCACGTGGTCCAGGGCGTGGAAGGGGCACTGCTGCTGACGGATACGCCCGGGCTCGGCGAGGCCGGGTCCGAGGGCTGGGCCCGCGAGGCCGAGGCGATCGACCTGGCCACCTGCGCCGACCTGCTGGTGTTCGTCGTCGACCAGGACCTGACCCGGGCCGATACTCGTAATGTGTTCGAGCTAGCGCAGCGGGGCAAGCGGTTGATCGTGGCCCTGAACAAGAAGGACCGCTTCACTGAGGAGGATCGCGAGGCCATCATGGCCAAGCTGCGCGAGCGGCTCGAGGGCTTCGTCCCGGTCGAGGACATCGTGGCGGTCGCCGCCGCGCCGGCACCGGTCCAGGTCCGTGTCCGCAAGGCCGACGGGACAGCGGAGACCGTCCTCGAAGAAGACCCGCCCGATCTGGAGGCGCTGGAGGGCCGGGTGGCGGCGGTGCTCTCGCGCGAGGGGGACGCCCTCCGTGCCGGCAACCTCCTGCTCCGGGCCCGGATACGCGAGCAGGCCGAGCGGGAGCGGATCGCCCGCGAACGCCGCACCCGGGCCGCGACGATCGTCGACCGACACCAGTGGCTGGCGGCCGTGACCGCGTTCGCCAACCCGGTCCTGGCGCTGGGACCGATGGCCGTCGGCGCCGTGCAGTTCCGGATGCTCAGCGAGATGGCCGCCGTCTACGGCGTCCAGCTCACCTCGGAGTTCGTCGAGAAGGTCGGGCACCAGATGGCGCAGACCCTGATGAAGCTCGGCGTCGCCGAGGCGGCGGCCAGCGTGCTGGCCGGCTTCTTCAAATTCAACCCGCTCGGTTTCGCGGCCGGCGGCCTGGTCCAGGCCGTGACGATGGCCTATCTCACCCGCCTGACCGGCGACTCGTTCCTGGAATACCTGGAGCGCGGGCAGACCTGGGGCGAAGGCGGCATGCAGGAGACGCTGTCGCGCCACATCGAGGAGACGCGCCGTTCCGAATGGCTCATGGAGTTCGCCAGGATGGCGCTCCACCGGCTATTCCGTCGATGAGGGCCGTCAACAGGAAGCGTCAGGCTGCCGACTCTGGCGGCACCGGCCTTGCATGAATCCCGGTGCAATCGGTTCAACTCGCGAGCCCGGCCGCGGCCGGGAGGAGGACAGGTCGGATGGCACGTTTGGATATCACCATCGAGCACGGTCAGCCTCCGGAGGTCGCACAGGCGAAGTTCCAGGCGGCGATCCACGAGACCCAATCGCGGTTCTCGAGCTGGATCCACCGGCTCGACTGGGCCGATGACGGCCATTCCGCGATGATCGCCGGCTCGGGTTACGAAGTCCGATGCTGGTACGATGAGCGAGATCTCCATGTCCAGGGATCGATCCCGCTGGCCTGGAAGCTCTTCGAAGGCGCGATCCGGAACCACATCAAGCGGGAGATCGAACGCGCGCTGCCGTTGCAACGCGAATGAACCGGATTTTCACCGCTTGCATCGAGGCGACCGGGTCGCGATATCCGGCGGCACCGTACCGGGATATCGGCTGGCCAGATCCGATCGGAATCGCGTCACCAGGCCGACCAGGACGCGGAAGACCCTGGGAAACCGCCGGGCCATGGGGCCGCCGAATCGCTCGATCAAGCACGGCTGGAGGGCGATAACTCCCAGCAGGATGAAGGAGAAACCGGGGGGCACGGGGCCGGGGATCGCGACGCCGAACATCCCGAGGACGAGCAGCGTGATGCCCAGGTCTTTGGGGAGCCCATCGAGTTGCCGGGCGAGTTCCAGGTGCAGCGGCAGGGCATTGACGGGGGGCTCGGCCGCGGGCATCAACCGACTCGGGGGGGCGGTTGGGACGATGGTCGACTGGATACGGGGCACGTCAATCTCCTCATCCCGTCGAAGTCCGCGCCCGATAGGCGGGCCCGAACCGGACACACCCGGCTCGGCGGAGCTCGGATACCCTGGGGGCAAGCCGGCTTTGCCGGCGCCGCCCCCAGATGTGGCGCGGGAGGGGATATCTTCCCGGCTGTGGACCCACCACCGGCCTGCGCACCAACCCGACCGTCGGCGGCGGCCCGGTCGATGCGTCTCGGCGAGTGCAACGCCGGGCCAGCAATCCGGCGGCATCAGTATCCAAATCAATCATGACGTAAGCTTACCATCGGTCGTCAACTCTGAGTACCGTTGGCGGTCGCGGCGAAGGGGCCGCGGGCCTGGCGAGAGTCCGCATCGGCGGCCCCCTGCCTGACGGCGAGCATGGCCGAGTCGACGGCATCGCCCGCGTTCCGGAGCGGATCAGCCGTCTCGGCCGGGGAAGTCATGACATGTGCACGCATGTGATAATCCCTTCTACCGAAGTAGGCTTTTCAGTGGGCAGCCGAGGAGCCGCGTCCGCAAGTATCCGCGACTCGCGGCCACCGGATCATTGCCCCGGAACCCGAGCCGATCCAGTCCAACGCTCGCAAAAGCCGAGCCGTTTGATATGAAAATGAGGGATCGGAAGCGTTCCATGGTCGTGCGTGACACACGATGATGCCGAACGGAAAGCCCGTGTGGCGAGCGCCGGGCTTCTCGTCGCGCACGCCGATCTGTACAATCGGATAGAGGTCCCGAGCGATCGGGAGGATCCGGGGAACGCGTCGAGGCCGGAAGTCCATGATCGTTGTGCTCGCCGAGAAGCCGTCGGTCGCGCGAGAGCTCGCGTCGTTCCTCGGCGCCTCCGCGCGCCACGAGGGCTACTTCGAAGGCAAGGGCTATCAGGTGACCTGGGCCCTGGGGCATCTCGCCACGCTGATGGAGCCGCAGGATTACGACCCGGCCCTGAAGAAGTGGTCGCTGGCCACGCTCCCCTTCGTCCCCGAGCGGTTCGGGCTCAAGCCGATCGATGAAGGAGGGTCGCGCAAGCAGCTCGCGGTCGTCCGCCGCCTGTTCCGCTCGGCGGACGAGCTGATCTGCGCCACGGATGCCGGCCGAGAAGGCGAGTTGATCTTCCGTTACATCCAGGAACTCGTCGGATGCACCAATAAGCCGGCGCGCCGGCTGTGGCTCAGCTCGCTGACCGAGTCCGCCATCCGCGACGCCTTCCGACGGCTGCGGCCGCTCTCCGATTACGACACCCTCTACGCGGCGGCCCGATGCCGCAGCGAGGCGGACTGGGTCGTCGGCCTGAACGCGACGCGATATTACACCGTGCGGCACCGCGCCAGCGGGATCCTCTGGAGCGTTGGCCGGGTGCAGACGCCCGTCCTGGCCATGATCGTCCATCGCGACGATGAGATCCGCACCTTCAAGCCCGAGCCCTTCTGGGAGCTGCTGACGAAATACCGCGCCGTCACGTTCAAGTTCGCGGGCGACCGATTCCTCAAGGAGGAGGATGCGCAAGCGATTCTCGAGCGTGTCCTGGGACATCCCTTCACCGTGCGCGGGGTCGAGCGCAAGCCGGAGCGCGTCCAGCCGCCGCAGTTGTACGACCTGACCGAGCTGCAACGGGAGATGAACCGCCGGTACGGGATGTCCGCCGATGCCACCTTGAAGACCGCCCAGGCGCTCTACGAGAAGAAGCTGATCAGCTACCCGCGGACGGACTCGCGATACCTGGGCAACGACATGAAGGGCCAGGTCCCCGGCATCCTGGCCGACCTGAAGCCGCTCAAGCCGGCGGAGATCGGCAAGCTCAACTTGCAGGCCCTGCCCTTCAACGGGCGGATCATCAACGACGCCAAGGTGAGCGATCACCACGCGATCATCCCGACCGGCAAGGCGCCGGGCGAGCTGGCGCCGGCCGCCCAGAAGGTCTTCGACGCCGTCGTCACGCGACTGATCGCGGTGTTCTATCCCGCCTGCGTCAAGGAAGTGACGACGGTCTCCGGGACATCCAACGAGGTCCCGTTCCGGGCCAAGGGCGTGCGCGTGCTCGATCCTGGCTGGACCGTCCTGTATCCCCGCAAGGAGGACGACAAGAAGGAGGAGGAGCAGGAGCTGCCCGAGTTCCGCCCCGGCGAGAGCGGGCCTCACGAGCCGTTCGTCCGTCGTGGGGAGACGACCCCGCCGAAGTCTTATACCGAGGGCAGCCTGCTCGGTGCGATGGAGACGGCCGGGAGGCTGGTGGACGATGAGCAGCTCAAGGAGGCGCTCAAGGAGCGGGGACTCGGCACCCCGGCGACCCGCGCCTCGATCATCGAGACCCTCCTCGATCGCGGCTACATCACACGCGACAAGAAGTCGCTCGCCGCGACGGACCTGGGCCGATACCTGATCGCGATCGTGCAAGACCGGAGCCTTAAGAGCCCCGAGTTGACCGGCGACTGGGAGGCGAAGCTGCGCGAGATCGAGCGCGGCGGTTCGGACGCTCGCCAGTTCATGGCGGAGATCGTCCGGTACACCGGCGACGTGATCCGATCGGACGATGCCGCCGCGATCGATCCGAACAGGCTCGGCGAATGCCCGCGATGCGGGCGCCCGGTCATCGCCGGCAAGCGCGGATACGGATGCTCCGGATGGCGAGACGGCTGCCCCTTCGTACTCTGGCGCGAGTATCGCGGACTCACCCTGACCGTGGACCAGGTCCGCGAGTTGCTCCAGCGCCGCGTGCTGATGACCCCCTTGACGATCGACGGCTCCCCCGAGGTGATCCTCTATCTGATGGACTCCGGCGTCCTGACCGAGGTCCCGGTCCCGACCGGCGGCCAGCGTCGCCCCGCCCAGGGCCGAGGCGGCAAGGGCGGTCGCAGGACGTCCGGTCGTTGGAAGGGCTCGTCCTCGGGATCGGACGCCGGATCGGGACAGTCGAAGGACGCGAGCGACGAGGCCGGCACCGGCCGGAAGAAAGGCGCGTCGTCGCGGGGTCGTCGAAAGAAGGCGTCCCGCCCGGACGATGGACGGCCGGCGCCCGAGGAGAACACCTCCGAGGCGACTCCTCCGGCGCGCGAACCGGCGGATGGCTTCTCATCGGCCGCGCTGGGCCGTTGTCCCTTGTGCGGCTCCGACGTGGTGGACCAGCCGAAGTCGTATGGATGCAGCGGCTGGAAGCAGGGGTGCAAGTTCGCGATCTGGAAGACCATCGCCGGCAAGAAGATCGGCGTCCGCGCGGCCCAGGCGCTGTTGAAGAACGGTCAGAGCCCGTTGATCCGGGGCTTCCAGTCGAAGGCCGGCAATGCCTTCGAGGCGAGACTCAAGCTGGATGGCGGCGAGGTCCGCTTCGATTTCGGCGACGCGCGACGTCCCCGGCCGCCGAGTTCCCCGGACGCGACCTGAGGGCCATAGCAGCCGCGTTCGCTGGCCTCGTTGGGTACCCTGCAGATGGTTTCGCGTCACACCGCCGCGGTCGAGTAGAGCGGCGCGATCGCTTCTCCGGTGCAGAGGCGTATGGGGCGGCCGAAGCGGTCGCGGAGTTCGGTCTGCGGGTCGACGCCGAGGGCCCGATAGATGGTCGCGGCCAGATCGGGGGGTCCGAACGATCGGCTCACGGGATACGCCCCCAGCCGGTCGGACTTGCCGATGACCTGACCACCGACGACGCCCGCGCCGGCAAATACGGCCGGGAAGACGAACGGCCAGTGATCGCGACCGGGTACGGCGCCGGGGGTCAACTGGGAGATCTTCGGCGTGCGGCCGAACTCGCCGAGCATCACTACCAGGGTCTCGTCGAGCAGGCCGCGGCTGCCGAGGTCGTCGAGCAGGGCCGAGACGGCCTGGTCCAGCGGGGGCATGAGGCTGTCGCGCAAACGAGGGAAGTTGGCCACATGCGTATCCCAGGTCTGGACGATCCCCATCGTCGCCTGCACGATCGGCACCCCGGCCTCGACGAGCCGCCGCGCGATCAAGAGCGAACGGCCGAACAGGTGCCGGCCGTATCGATCGACGAGGCGCGGGTCTTCGTGCTCGATGTCCAGCGCCCGGCCCACCCGCCCGCTACACAGCAGGGCCATGGCGGCATCTTGCTGGTCGAGGAAGGCATCGCCGGCCGGGGGCACGGCGCATTGCCCCAGGAGATGGCGGCGTCGATGCAACCGGTCCGGGTCGAGACCCTCGGGCAACGCGAGGCTATCGTCGTGGAAATCGGGACGGTTGGGATCGATCCGGAGCTGCCAGGGATCGTGCCGGGGGCCGAGGAAGCCCGCATCCTGGCCCGGCCAGGTCAGCGGGCCCTCCACCAACCGCAAAGGCAAGGCCACGCCGTTGGGGATTCCGTCGTCACGACGTCGCACGCTGTCCAGCACCGCCGCATAGCAGGGGAAGTCGTTGCGCGAGGCGACCCGATCGAGGTCGCTCGCCCCGCGCGGGTTCGACGGTTGGCCCGTCAGCACGCGGTGGACCGCGACCAGGTGGTTCCCCTCGGGATGGGCCATCGATCGGACGATCGCCAGCCGACCCGCCCTCGCCGACAGGCCCGGCAGGTGCTCGCAGATTCGGATCCCCGGCACCGCCGTATCGATCGGCTTGAACTCGCCCCGCATGGCCTCGGGCGCCTCGGGCTTCATGTCGAATGAATCGTGCTGCCCCAGGCCGCCGCTGAGCAGGATCACGATCACCGACTTCGCCCGGCCCGTCGAATTCCCGGCCGACGCGGCTCCCGCACCCCGAGCCGCCAGCAATCCCGGCAAACCCATCCCTAACAGTCCCGAGTAGCCCACCTGTAGGAACTGGCGCCGCTTCATCGCACCGCGGCCTCCGCACGTCGGGTCAGGCTGCCTCATCGCAATGCTCCTCGTCTGGTCCAGCACAAGTCGGCGCAGTGCACCCGGATATCGGGAAATCGGAAAGTCGGTCACTTTTCGCCAGACTGACTTCTCCTGAAGTTTAACAATTGATTGCCAAAAGTCCAACCGGGACCTCTGCCCGCCTGGAGCCCATCCAAGCAAGCTCGGTGGGCTTTGCCCACCCTACGAAGAGATGGATGCAGACGAGCAACCTCGCGGCAGTAGGCATTGAGGGGTCAGTTCAATGACGACGAGCGAGACTCGGCTGGAGGATGGAAATCGGCCGGCTGTTGCGGCGTTGGCGAGGGCTCGTCGAATCGTCCGACCGCCATGACGATGCCCTGCATCAGAGCCCGACGCGAACGTCGGCCCGCTCGGGTCGCCGGGAAGCGGCGAGTCAGGTCGGGATGGCCGGCGTCGAGGACGCCCAGGCTCGTCCCCAGGCCGGGAAGCGTCTGGTCCTCGACGGCCACCACACCGTCGTTGGGCCCATAATAGGCTCCGAGATAATGGGCCATGGCTCTCAGGAAGAGCCCCAGGCCCGAAGGCTTGACGTTCGCCTCGATGTAGAAAACCTTCGGCCCGACGACCGGCAAGGCATCCGCGTGCGTCTCCAGGGCGAGTTCCCAGTAGGCGCGAGAGGCGTCGCGCGTCAGTCCGGCCAATCCCCCGTGCTTGCCGTGCTGGAACAGGTAGCGCACGAAGGCGCCCATTCCCTGGGCGAGGAACCGGTGGCCCTGCGACATCCGGTCATCCATCGGCTCGCCCTCTCCCAGGACGTAGTCGGCCAGGCCGGTCCCACCGAATGCACCCTGGATCAGGAAGAGCGCTTCGACACGGTCGCGGACGAACCCGGGCTCGCGCAGGGCGAAGGTGAGTGCATCGCAGGCACCCCGGCTATGGGCGATGAGGATCAATCGCTCCGGACGGTCTCCGGCGAAGCCGAGGATCTTGTCGCGGACCATCTCGCGATTCTGCTCGACCGTCTTGTGGGAGTCGGGATAGAGGAAATGGATGGAACGGTGGGGTATACCGATCGCCTGCAATTCCTTGGCGTTCTGGGTGAAGTAGCCCGGCATCCGCCCGATTCCGAAGCCCCCGATGAACACGTAGCGGAACCGCTTCGCTCGACTGGCGACCGGCTTGGGGATGCGGAGATCGCCCCGAAGGCCGGCCTCGAACCAGCCCTGGAATTCGCCGGCGGTCACGGACGGCGGCTCGACCGCCCCGCCCAGCAACAATGCAACGCCCAGGAAGGCCGCATTGAGTCCCATCATCATCGAACACCCCCGATCAGCGGATCCGGACTACGGGCACAACGCCTCCATCTGGCCGTACCATACCGGAGTTGCCCCGGAACTGGCCACCCCGACTCGAATCCACGGCCTGCGGCTTCCCGCAGGGCGGCTCATCGGGCTTTCTTGGTCATCATCTTGCGCATCAGCCGCTCGCGCTGCTTGTAGAAGATCTCGAAGAGGTCGTCGCGGGTCCCGGGCACGGTCAGGTCCTGCCCTTTCTTCACCAGGGCGATGTAGCCGATGCACATCTCGTCGTCGACGTTCGGCCCGTAAGTGACCATCTTCGGAGGCTTGTTGGGATTGCGCGCGTGCGAGGAGTTGTCGAAGTGGGCGACGACATTGACGACCGAGCCGGCGGGCAGGGTGATCGGCTTCTGGAATTGGTAGGCATGCTGCCACGAGGGATCCCAGTCAGTGATCTCGATCAGGCTCTTGGTGCTGCCGCTCGGGAAGCGAACCGAGATGAGCATGTCGCGGCCGAGCTGGTGCATGTGGGGTGAGACGGCGAGGGCTTCCACGTCCACGGGGACGTACCAGCTCGCCTTGACCTCGACGTTGTTGTCGCCGGCCGGCAGCCGGAAGCTGTAGCTCGAGGCGTTGTTCCAGTGCATGGCCTGCTTGACGGGCTTGCGCGAGAGGTAGAGGCCCACCCGCGTCCTGTCGTAACCGGCTTTGCCGTTGGGGTGGTAGTGGACCTGGATGATGATGTCGGACTGGGCGGGGATGTGAATCCCGATCCCATCGGGCAAGCGGTGCGGCTCGCTGCCGGCGGTCCAGAAGCTCAATTCTTCGGTATCGAAGCCCGGCCCTTTCGCCGCCGAGTAGCCCGGCCCCGGGGCATCCGCGTCGAGCTGGCGACCCCGACCGGTTGTATCGAGGTACGCGAGGATATGATGCACGGCGCTGCGTTCGCTCGGGGCATAGTCGACGGCTTCCAGGTAGTAGTCCCGCGCGAGGTTGGTGGGCAGGACGAAGCACCGGTAGACGTCCCGTCCGGAGGCCGCCACGGGGTAGCCTTCAGCCGGCTCGAGGATCAGGTCGGGAGGCCCGAGCTTCCAACCCTCGGCGTAACTGGGCGGGGGCGGCATGTCCTTGGGGTTGCCGAGCGGTGCGCCCCCCTCGGCCCAGGCGGTGAGGATGCCGATCTCGGCGCGGGTCAAAGACTGGTCGTGCTTGAGCTTGGGGCCGATACCCGGGGTCGGTTTCCACGGGGGCATCGACCGCTCTTCGGTCACCGAAGAGATGTCATGAGACCGTTTCCGGGCCTGCTCGTAGGTCTCGAGGGCGAACGGCCCGACCTGGTGGCGTCGGTGGCAGTTCTGGCACTTCGCCTGGAGGATCGGGGCCACATCCCTGGCATAAGTCGGGGTGGTCTTCTTCGGCGCAGGTCCTTGAGCCGTCGCGGTTTTCTTCGCCGGTGCGGGCCCTTGGCCCAGGGCCGCGGCGACCATGCCCCATGCGCAAACGGCGAGCCCCAGCCCCATGAGCCCGGCCGGCATCGCGCCGGCCCCCCCCTTCCCCAACCTCATTTGGTGCCGCTCCTTGCAAGAAGTGACCGAGACCGGTCCCAGAGAGAGAAGTGGGTAGGCGATCGACTCGATCCGGTGGGGATCGCTCACCGGTTCGTCAGCCGACAGGCAATTCGCCCATCAACTCTTGAATATGCCAGAATCCTGCTCAGAACCATCCATGACAGGACCGGCCAGGAGCGTCACAAGTCGCGACGTTCGTGGTTTGGTTCGGTAGAATTCTTCCTGGAGAGTTTCCTGATCGTATCAGGTCCGCCCCACGCCAACAAGGGCCGAGTGGACCGGGTTCGACCGGAGCCAATGCTGACCATTCCCGACATATGGGGAATCGGCGCCGAACCTCCGAGGTTCTGTCGCGATCGGCAAGAGCCTCCCGACCCCGCCGCCCGGCGGAGCGATTCGGTCAGAAAAAGGGATCTCTCACGGCCGCCGCGACCGATGAATCATGTCGAGGTGTTTCGATCCACGCGCGACGTGACTCCTATCGGGACAAATGTTGGATGTCCATCCTGATGACGGTGCGGTCGATCTGTGTCGTCCTCTTGTTGGCTGGCCTGGCAAACGCCCAGGAACTGCCGCCGCTCGAGCCGCCGGACCTGGAGCCGCCCGGGACGTCGGCACCTCGACCCCAGCCGCCGGGCGGTACCCCGAAGCCCGCGAATCCGAAGCCCGCCAGCCCGAAGCCGGCTGCGGCCGTCCGGCAAGGCGCGGCACAGCCGGCTCCCGTCCGGCCGGAATCCGGGCCGATGCTGGCGATCCCCGGAGTGACCGCGCCGAGTATTCGCCCACAGCCCGCGGGTCGGACCCAGGCCGCAGCCCCCCCGCAAGCCGGAATATCCCCCTTCTCCTCAAGGCTCGACGCGTTGCCGGCACCGGCGCCGTCGATCCGGACGCCCACCGGATCAACCGCGAGACCACTGGTCGAGGCCCTGCCGGGACCATCGGGACCGGGTTCGATCCCGATGACGATCGAGCCGCTCCTCGATGAGCCGTTGCCCGATCGGACTCCCGACAAGCCTTCGACCGCGAGACCGCTCCCACGCCGCACGCCCGGCACGGCCATGCCCAATTTGCCGGACGAGGACAAGGAGCGATCCACCCCGAGGCCCGCCCCTCGCCGGGCCCCCGGCTTGCTCGGTCGCCTCTTCGGACCGCCCCCGCCGGCCCCCGCGCCCGAGCGTTCCCGAAGCAACGCGTCGCGCGGCGACGCCCGACCGGACCCGGAATCCGAGACGAATGCCGAGCTCATCGCCAAGCGCCGAATCGAGCGACAGATCCGCGAGACCCTGGGCGATCATGTCCATGACTTCGAGGTGCGCATCACCGGCCGGAACGCGATCGTCGTCGCCCAGCCGAGCCGGTTCTGGCTGAGACGATCGGTCCGCCGCTCGCTGGAGACACTCCCCGCCCTCGAGGGTTATCGGACCCGGATCGAGATCAGGGATTAGCCCGGATTTCTCACCACAGCGATTGTGGTGAATGGGGATCGATCGTTTTCCTCGTCGCTTTGCGATCCCGCAAGAATCCGCCGATTCCGCGCGAACATCCGGCCGGGGGTCGGCGTCTGTCAGGTACAGGACGCGACGGTAACGGCCGGTGTGGCCCGGACGTCGCCATCCGGCCGGACAGAGATCAACCACGAGAACGGGACTGCGATGAAGGTCGAGTGCATACAGCAGAATCTGGGTTGTGAGGATTCGACGCGATCCGCCGGACGTCCGGCGAGGCTCCGTCCGTTCTACGCCCAACGCTGTTGACGCCCGGCCTGTCTCGAATCCCTCGCGGAATCTCAAGGCCCGGTGTCGAGAACCACCGGGCCTTGTCGTTTGATGGTGACGTCGGAGGACAATCCGCCTCCGACACCGCACCTCGCCGGCCTACGATCAGGGCGTGGGAAAGCCTGGTTAATCCGCAAGCTCGGGGAGCTTGAGAGCGCCGGTTCGAATCCGGCCGCCCTGATTCCATGACAAACGTACGACCGATCGCGGTGATGGAGGTGTCGATATGGAGTCGCGAGTCAAACGCATACCCCGGCGCGACGATCACCGGGGTCGTGGTGTAAAGGCAGCATATCGGCCTTTTAAGCCGGGAGGTGGGGGTTCGAGTCCCTCCGGCCCCACTGGCGCCTAGCTCAGCGGCAGAGCACTCCCCTTATAAGGGAGCGACGAGGGGTTCGATTCCCCCGGCGCCGAGAGACCACGCGAGGAAAATGGCAGCGGCCCGTAGCTCAAGGGCATAGAGCATCCGGCTGATAACCGGAAGACGAAGGTTCGACTCCTTCCGGGCCGACTCGGAGAGATGAAGCGCTGCGGGACCAAAGCTCAATTGGCAGAGCGCCTGGCTCTTAACCAGGTGGGTGAGGGTTCGAGCCCCTCTGGTCCCATCCGGATGGCACTGGTGATCTAGCGGCGAAGACACCGCACCCGTAATGCGGCGACGTGGGTTCGAGTCCCACCCAGTGCTCTCGATTTCTTTGACAATTCGCTGCATTCTGACGTGTGCCCATGATGTAGTGGAAGCCTACCGCTTTGCCAAGGCGGACGTGCGGGTTCGACTCCCGCTGGGCACTTCACGCGATCTGTCTCGACTCGGGATGTGGGAAAGCCTGGCTAATCCGCCTGCTTCGGGAGCAGGAGATCGCCGGTTCGAATCCGGCCATCCCGACTGGACCCCTGAGACCGGTGTAGCCTAACGGTAAGGCGGCGCCCTGTTAAGGCGACGATTGGAGGTTCGATTCCTCCCGCCGGTGCTTACTTGTCATTGGTCATTGGTCATTGGTCGAGACCAAAGGAAGGGCAAGCCGATCGGCGACGGCACCCGATTCGAAATCGGGCGAGCGATGAGCCTTGAGGGTTCAACTCCCTCTCCTTCCGCATGGACTACGGGCGACGACGATTCTTGCGGGATTGGTCCAGCGGCACGACTCCTGGCTTCCAACCAGGCAACCGGGGTTCGAATCCCCGATCCCGTACTGTGTCCCCTCTCAAACCGAGCGGCCCCAAGCTTGACGCACTATTGACCAATGACCAATGACCAATGACCAATGACCAATGACCAATGACCAACAGTGAATCGGGAATCGGCTAACGGGAAGGCTCCCTGACTTTGAATCAGGCGGTGGAGGTTCGAATCCTCCTTCCCGAATGGAGTTGGAGGATCGATGGAGCTGACTCCGGGGTAGTTGCTGCTGGTAGTGACGCCACGCTCTGAACGTGGAGGCCGCTGGTTCGATTCCAGCCCCCGGAACTGGCACGACGAAGATCAAGATGAAGCAGGACGGACGGAAGCCAACCGGCCGGATCAGGGGCCTGTCTTGAAAACAGGTGGCGGCGCAGTCCGCTTGTGGGTTCGAGTCCCACGGCTTCCGCCTCGAGAATCCACGGACGGCGGCACCGAGCCGGAGGGAGGAGCCCAGGTACGCCAACCGGTCGAGCGGCCCGGCTTAAACCCGGGCGCCTGTGGGTTCGAATCCCACCCTGGGTACTCCGACTCCGCTCCGGCCCGATGACTCACAATGCGATCGCGCGAATCAACTGGCTCGGTAGGCAACCGGCAGACCACTCTCGTTCAGACCGAGAGATGCTGAGGGTTCGAATCCCTCCTGAGCCATTCTCGACGCGGAGAGACGCCCTCGCGGACTGATGCTCAACCCATGGTCGCGTCGCCGAAGGATCAGGCGATTCGCAACTGTCTATCACGATGGAGACGGGGAATCTCGGGGGATTGCGCACAATTTCAAGCGTGCCGACCGGACAAGCCCGGGCGTCAGGGAGGTTGGATTCACTTCGATCGTGGCCGTCCGACCAACTTATCCTCAATTCCTCGTCGAGACCCCGACGAATGAGCCGCCGATCCGACTCGATATCGAGACGTGATGGCGCGGAGAGGCCCGTTGTGGCACCGAGCAAAATGTGAGAAACTCACGTCCGTCGGAATCGCGATCCGGGGACGGCCGAGGGCTACACGATGACAGCGCGCCGCGTTCAGGCGAAGGCTCCGTCGAGACTGCTACAGGCGAAGCGGCCCCCGGCCGGGCGGCCGGCCGTCGAACGTCTCGCGTCACATCGTCCGAGCGCAGGATCCGGTTGGACTGGCATTCGCGGCAGTTTCAGCCACATCCCCGCCCTCGCCGGACGGGCGGACGGCCATCCCGGACCCGGACTCCATCTTCCTCATGGCCCCCTGCCGTGGCGGATCCAGGCCAAGCTCGCCGTTGGGCCAGTCGACGATCCGCTCGAACGCGAGGCGGACGAGCTGGCCGACCATGTGATGCGAATTCCCGATCGAGCGGACGTGACGGCAGCCGGAGGAGAGGCAACGCTGCGCCGGAAGTGCCATGGCTGCGAGAAGGACGAGGAGGATCCGCACGAGGAACTCTCGCGCAAGGAACGCCCCGGAGCATCGGCTCGGGTCGGATCAACGGCTCCCCCCCTCGTCGAGCGCGTCCTGGACTCGCCCGGCGCCCCGATCCCCGAGGAGGTCCGCAGTCCCTTCGAGGCCCGGTTCGGCTACGACTTCAGTAAGGTGCGGATCCACACCGGGGGACAGGCGGCGGCTTCGGCCCGGGCGGTCGACGCGTTGGCCTACACGGTGGGGCGAGACATCGTCTTCGGCCCCGGTCAATTCCAACCCGCTTCGGCCGAGGGCCGACGCCTGTTGGCCCACGAACTGGCGCACACGATCCAGCAGGGAAGCGCTCGACCGAAAGGCCACCGGGCGGCATCGGGAAGAGCGGCGGAGTCGGCATCCGGATCCGACGTAATCCGGCCCTCAGGCGTTGCACACGAGGCGGCTCACTCCGTCGGCGGTCCCGCGTTGCAGCGCCAGGCGGCGGCGCCCGGCGGCGTCGATCTGTCCGCGGACGCGTCTCCATTCCTGGCCGCCGCGATCGGGTCGGTCACGATCGACCACTTCGCGACCGGCCGGTCTGAGATCAGTCCTGACAACAGGGCGAGGCTGCAAGAGGCCGCCGGGCACATCGTCAGCTTGCTCCAGAAGTATCCCATGTCCACGGTCCTCGTCATCGGTCACACGGATGCGGTGGGCCAGGAATCGGATAACCAGAAGCTGGGTATGGAGCGCGCGGAAGCCACGCGGGACGTCCTGGTCGAGATGGGTGTACCGCCCGCGATCATCCAGACGGAGAGTCGGGGCGAGACGCAGCTCTTGGTGAAGACCGAACAAAGCGAGGCCAGCAACCGGCGAGTACAAGTCCTTTTCAGGCCGACCGCCTCGCCGTTGAGTCCGACCCTGCCGACGCCGACGCCGACACCACCGCCGACGCCGACACCCCAGATTTCCGCGGACATCTGTCAGCAATCGCCCGAATTGTGCGTCAAGCCGAATGCGCCCCCTCCCGTGAAGCCGACATTACCGCCGGATTTCTGGAAGCCGGTACCGCCGGCTCCCAAGGGATCGGCGCCGAAGTCTCCCCTTGATGTGATCAACGAGAAGGTGGATAAGGTCGTCAAGGCGGTGACCAAGGGGCTCCCGAAAGGGCTCCAAGACCAGGCGCGGGACCTCGCCCACTCGGCCGTGGAAAAGGGCATCACCGCCGGCCTGGCCGCGGCGCTCGGCGCCTGGGGAGTCGACCAGAACGGGCAGAACGCGGTCGTGAATGCGGTGGACGCCGCAATTCACGAAAAATAGCTTATCGATAATTAATATCTAATCTATAAATATCTTTGTCTCTTCCGGAGGTTGAGATGGCCGCGCATGTCGTACAGGCGAAGTCCCCTTCTACGCTACTGCAAGCGAAGCCCCACGCGGAGGACGGGCTCGCGGTCGAACGTCCGACGGAGCAACGACGAGTCTCGGCGCCAGGGCCGGGTGGGTTGCCGTGGAGCATCAGCCGGATCCCGACGCTCGTGGCGAAGCAGGCCGATCGATCCGGATCTCAAGGCCTTCCTGGTCCGTTGCCTCGGCCCTTCCAGGCAAAGTTGAAGATCGGCTCCGTCGATGATCCGGCCGAACGCGAAGCGGACCAGCTCGCCGAGCAGGTCATGAGGATGCCGGCACCCGCGGCCCCGCAACAAAACGCCCTGGACGGACCGGCTCCGCCGGGACGATCGGACCTGAGAGGGCCAGGCGGTGAAGAGCCCGTTGGACGCGGGGGGATCGATGACGATGCGATGGGCTTGGGCTCGGCACCTCGCTCGGTCCATGAGGCCCTGCGCAACTCCGGCCACGCGCTCGACGCGGGAGATCGTGATTTCTTCGAGTCCCGGCTCGGAATCCGTCTCGGTCGGGTCCGCGTCCATACCGATGCCGATGCATCGAGATCGGCACAGGGCGTGAATGCACTCGCTTATACTCTGGGCGATCATATCGTCTTCGGAGCCGGCCAATATCAGCCGGGGAGTACCGCGGGAAAGCGCCTGCTCGCGCACGAGCTCGCGCATGTCGTGCAGCAGCTCGGCGTCGAGCGGGGCGATCGCGAGCCTTCCAGGGGACCCGAAAATCGCGGCCGGAGGTATCCAGTCCTAACCCCCACGGGCGCCCCCGACGCCCGGGCTACCTTGAGGCGGCAGACCCCTCCTCCCGTGACCAGCCCGGGGTCGCCCGGCTTTCGCGGGGCCAGGGGTACCTCGGGCGAAATCGGTATGGGGTTCGCGGGCTATCGAGCCGAAGACGGGTGGGCGTTTCTGACCGGCCCGGGTGGGGGAGGCGCAGCACATCAGTGGAACGACCCGGGATTCGATGGCGTCGCCTTCAAGACTTCGGGCCCATTCGAAACTCATATCATCGACAATAAATCCTGGGCAAGAGCGGGCGAGGTCGGCAGCGCGACCGCTCTCAGGAAGAATCTCGAGTCCAACCTGAGCGACTTGATTCAGGTCGCAGCCGACCCGGCTTTCAACGACGTCCCGAACATCGACTTGCTGCGCTCGAGCCTGGCGTCGACGCTCACCGCCGTGCAGGCTGAAGCGCCGATCCCGAACGAAGTGAAGTTAGTCATCACCAATTTCGGGGGACGATCGACCGGGGTGACGCCCGGACTTGCGGCGGAGGGGATCACGTTCCGGGACCTGACGAGCCCGCCGCCCGGACCGTCGATATCCTCAGGCCCGGCGCCCGCCGCGAACGCACCGGCAACAACCCCGGCTCCGGGGCAGGCCCAAGGTGAGACTTCCCCGGCGCCTGGGACCGCCCCCGCTCCCGCCACCGAGACCGCGCCGGAAGTTCCTAAGGCCGGTCCGGCAGCGGAGCCCTCCCCGGTGGCCGGTGAGGCGGGGTTCATCACGGTGGAGGTGGCGGGTACTATCGCGTCCATAGCGGTGTCCATACTGCTGGGGCAGTTACTCGCAAAGCTGCAACAATCGTTGATCGAAGACTCCGTCAAGAAGTTGGAGCCAAACATTCACAGTCTGTTGCAAGCTCATAGTCGCGAGTTACTCGAGATTCAGCTCCAGTCGGGTCCGAGCACACCGGCGCTCGTGGCAAATGTACAGATTACCTATAGCTTCTCACAACTGATGGGGGCGGACCCAATCAGCGGTATTCCCCTACAAAACGAAACGTTCCTCGGATCAAAACTGGAAGGCTTGACTGTCGGGAAGGATCCGGTGTCGCTGGAGTCGGAGGAGGACGGCGACTGGGTGTTTGCCGGCGATGGAATCTCGACGCGATCGAAGAAGGTACATTCCACATTCCCATTGCCGCTGAAGCCGTTTTCGCCTGGGACACTGCTCGCGGAAATCGATGACAGGATCGGGAAGCTGGACCGTCAGGAGCAGGCGAATCCGTCTGACAGCCTATTCAACGAAAGGCAGCGATTGCTCGATCTCAGGAAGCAGATAGCCGGCCCCTGAGCTGCGAGGGTCCGGGCGGGAGGCGGCCTTGTCGCCACGCCTGTGCTGATCCGGCATCCGGGTGATACCTGTCATCCCGGGCCATCCGGAGGCTTCCGATCGCCAGCACTGATCTGCCGGGCTGATCCTGAGCCGGCGATCGTGGACGCGCCACCGCGGCTCCGGTTGCTGGGATCACCTCAGCGGATCACCTTCGGCGACCACCTTCTCGCAGCGACGGAAGTAGTATGGATCCTCTCGCCGCACCCGCTCCTCGAGTCGTCTGCCGACCGTCGGGTTCGACTTGGCCCCGCTGATGAGATGGGTGTAACCCGCCCTCGCCGCGTGATTGATGAGGTAGGCCTGGTCCCAGGATGGGAAGAGATACTTTACCCTCACACCGCGGAAGGGTGAGCCCGGATGGTGGCGATGATAGTCCAGGCAGGCCGAGAGCAAGAATTGCTCGACCACCACAGTGTAGATCCGTTTATTCCACAATCGCGACCAGGCGAGAGCATGGTCCGGGCTCATTAGCCAGTTGATGGCCGTCAGGGCGTAGTAGCGGAGGAACTCCGGGGACGAGCCGCCGAGGATCCCGCAGTTCTCCATCCGGCAGTTCATCTCGCCGCGCGACCGCGCCCATTCCCATTCGACGGGGGGCCGCGAGCCGCTCTCCGCGAAGATGCGGTCGATGTCCGCCTCGCCATAGCTCACGTCGCGGGGGAAATGCTCCGGGCACTGGGACAGGACCGGGGCCTCGACGAGCGCGGGGGACAACGGCTTCCAGAGGAAGACGTCGTTGTCGATGTGGATGAATGGCCGGTCCTGGAGGCTGTACGCGACCAGCTTTCCCAGCGCCCACCAGTCCGTGTCCGCATTGTTCAACCGCTCCAGCTCCGTCGAGACCTCGGTAAACGGCAGGCCGAGACGGTCCACCAGCAGCCTCTTCCCCAGCCGATCGGTGATCAGCACCGTATCCGGATAGTGCCGCCGGGCCGCCTGCACCGAGAGTCCCCAGGCCAGCAAATGATGCAAGGGCTTGCACCAGATGGTGCCCTTGTGAGCCCGGAACGGCCGGCTCCAGAAAGACCAGACTGCACGCATCGGAATCCCTCTCAGATCGTCTGCACCACCCTCGCGACACAGCGATACGATCTCATCCCTCGCCGGGCGCCGGGCCCGATCGCGATCGTGCCTCAAGAATCCGAGTCTGTAGCAAAGTCACCGGGCCGGCTGTCGTCCTCGCTCATACTAACCCGAAGCGTCAGCGAGGTTCCGATCCGCCGCCTCAGCCACCGATCACCTCGCTGACGCTTCGGGTTGGTATTCGG
>JBKQHM010000428.1:0-8859 GCA_052148775.1 Isosphaeraceae bacterium
TCAAGACCGATCGCATCGATCTCTGGCAGTTTCACGAGATCGTCTACGACAACGATCCGGACCTAGTATTCGCGCAGGACGGTGCGATCCAAGTCGCCCTCAAGGCGGTGAAAGACGGGAAGGTCCGCTACCTGGGCTTCACCGGGCACAAGGATCCGATCATCCACCGGAAGATGCTGAGCATGCCGTTCGACTGGGCGACCGTCCAGATGCCGCTCAACGTGATGGACGTCCATTACCGGAGCTTCCAGAAGCAAATACTGCCAATCCTCCTCCAGCGGAACATCGGCGTGCTGGCGATGAAGAGCCTGGGCGGGACGGGCGTGATCGTGAGCCAGGCAGGAGTCGCCGTCGAGGACGCCCTCCGTTACGTCCTCTCGCTGCCGATCTCGACCCTGGTCTCGGGGATCGATTCGGAGAAGGTGCTCGACCAGAACCTGAAGATCGTCCGGGAGTTCCGGCCGATGGCCCTCGAGGAGCGGTCCGCCGTCGAGGCAAAGACCCTGGCCATGGCCGGAGACGGCCGGTTCGAACTATTCAAGTCATCCAAGATGTTCGACGGGCCGGTACATCGGAAACAGCATGGGTTCTCGACGCAGGTCGGATGACCAGTGCATCACGGGCGGCGGGTGAGACGGCCCGGATGGGGCCGTCCCCCGCGAATTGAAACGCGATGCTCATCGTCGGATCGTCAACCCCCGCCCTCACGGCAGGGCATGGGCCAGTTCGTAGGGTCGGTGGGCGCCGTTGCGGGGCGATGAGGCTTCGATCTGGTAGAGGTACTGGCCGGTCGCGGTGGGGTAGTGGCCGGTGATGCAGGCGCGGCAAAGGCGCTCGGGCGAGAGGCTGACCGAGCGTGCGATCGCCTCGACGGGGAGATAGCGGAGGCTATCGGCGCCGAGTTCCCGGGCCATCTTCTGCTGGGCTGCGGCCGAGACGCCGCCGTCGGGCTGGTCGATGAACGGCGTGGCGAAGAGCTCGTCCCTGCGCGACATGTCGATCCCGTAATAACACGGGGCGATGATCGGCGGACAGGCGACGCGGAGGTGGATCTCGCGCGCCCCGCCCCGGTCGCGGATCTCGTGCACGAGGGCACGCATGGTCGTCGACCGTACGATGCTATCCTCGACCAGGAGGACGCGCTTGCCGGCCAGGACCTCGGGCAGGGGGGTGTACTTGAGCCGGGCCTTGGCCGCGCGGTCGGCGGTCCCTTCGATGAAGGTTCGGCCGACGTACCGGTTGCGCATCAGCCCTTCGACCGACGGGACGCCCAGGGCGAATGCCATGGCGTCGGCCGCGGCCTTGGCCGTGTCGGGGACCGGCACGACGATGGTGTCGGTATCGCGCGGGACGTCCTCCAGCCGCGCCAGTTCCTGGCCGAGGGCCGCCCGGCTGAGATAGACCGAGCGGTCATCGAGCGTGCTGGCGACGTTCGCGAAGTAGATCCACTCGAAGAAGCAATGCGCATGCCGGGGAGAGGGTGCGAACCGCTCGATCCGGACGCCCCGGGAATTGGCCACCGCGAGCGTCCCCGGCTCGAGCGACCGGATGTTCCGGAAGCCGAGATTGGCCAGCGGGACGCTCTCGCTCGCCGCGGCGAACAGCGGCCCGTGCTCGGCGATCGAGAGGGGACGGAATCCCAGCGGGTCCCGCACCACGACCAGCTCGCCGTGCGCGGTGAGAAGCACGATGTTGTACGCGCCGTCGAAGCGTTCGGCGATCCGGCCGAAGACGCCGACCCAGTCGGGCTCCTGATCCTCGGCCTGGAGCTCGTAGGCCAGCGAGTGCATGATGATCTCGGTGTCGGTATCGCGCTTCAGGTGGTAGTCGCCCTTGGAGAGCAGCTCGTCCTTGAGCTCCAGGTAATTGGCGAGCTGACCGTTGAATGCGAAGGCGAACCACTTTGCCTTGCGACCATGATCGCGCTCGAAGGGCTGGGCATCGGAGCGGTCATTGCCGCCGCAAGTGGCGTACCGGACGTGGCCGATCGCGGCGGGGCCGTCCACGCCCTGCATGATCGCCTCGAATTCGTCGCGATGATTCAGGCGGAAGGCTTCGGCGACGGTCCCCACTTCCTTGTGCGTCTTCAACAGGGCATTACGGTCAGGTCGATAGCTCGACATCCCCGCCGCGAGCTGACCTCGGTTCTGCATGTCGAGCAGCATCCGGGGGATCAATCGCGCGACGCTGTTGATTCCGCCCGGAGGCGGTGTCAGCGCGGACGCCGAACGATCGGTAGCGTGGTATACGGCCGCCACGCCACATTCATGGAAAAGCTCGCTCATATAATCCGCCTACCCCGGAGGACCAGCCCCGGTGCAACCCCGGGACCCAGGTGGAGAGGAGACCGGCCGGGTGCAAGCCGACTTACCCTAGGCCAGCCACGAGTAAGTATTATAATGTCGGGAGGGCATACCGACAATCTTCACAGTGGATACTGACAATACTCCGGCTTCGACGGCGAATCGGGGGGTGCCGGAGGGATGCCGGCGATCGCATCCCAAGTCGCTCTGCGAATAGGTCTTAAGTTGAGATCTCACAGTGATCTGCCGATGCCCGAGCCGGTCGGCCCCGACGAGCCTTCGCGGGAAACGCTCGAGAACGCGACACCCCCACTCCTGAGAGACCTGGTACGCGACGATGTCGTGTTATCGGCCCGTACGTGGGTGGTCAAGGTGGGCACGAGTGTCCTGACGGGTCCGGATGGGACGCTCGACCCGGCCCGAATCGGCCATCTGGCGGAGCAGATCTGCGCCGTGACGGACCGGGGATTCAAGGTCGCCCTGGTCAGCTCGGGGGCCGTCGGGGCGGGCATGGGCCAGCTCGGATGGAAGCGACGGCCCGATAACTTGCCCCAGCTCCAGGCCGCCGCCGCCGTCGGACAATCCTACCTGATCCGCGCCTATGACGAGGGATTCCGCCGCCATGGCCGCCACGCCGCCCAGCTCCTGCTCACCCACGAGGATTTCGATAGCCGGCCGCGCTACCTCAATATGAGGAACACGCTCCATGCCCTCTTCGAATGCGATGCCGTCCCGGTGATCAACGAGAACGACACGATCAGCGTGGACGAGATCAAGTTCGGCGACAACGACCGGCTTGCGGCCATGGTCACGAACCTGCTCCAGGCGCCGCTGCTGGTCATCCTGAGCGTGGTGGACGGCCTTTACCGCACCGACCCGAATGCCGCGACGCCCCCCGAGGTCGTCCGGCTAGTGCCCCAGATCGACGATCAGATTCTGGGCCTGGCCGGCGCGAGCCGCAGTTCTCTGGGGACCGGCGGGATGCAGAGCAAGCTCACCGCCGCGCGGCTGGTGACCCAGGCCGGTGGCTCGGTGATCATCGCATCCGGGACCCAGCCCGAGCCACTGACGCGAATCCTCGCCGGAGAGCCGGCCGGGACCTTGTTCCTCGCGCACGGCGCGACCCACCGCGCGCGCAAGCGATGGATCGGCCTGACCGCCCGCCCGCGCGGCTATTATGTCGTGGATGACGGCGCACGCCAGGCGCTGGAATCCGGGTCCAACAGCCTGCTCGCGATCGGGATCGTCGAGGTCATCGGCGAGTTCGAGAAGGGGGACGTCGTCGGCATCCGCGATTCGCACGGCCAGGAATTCGCCCGGGGCCTCACCAATTATGCCACCCCCGACGCCCGACGCATCCGCGGACTTCGCACGCAACAGGCACGCGAGACCCTTGGCTCGGCGCTGTACGACGAGGTCGTCCATCGCGATAATCTGGTATTGATCCTGTGAAGCCGGCGAGGACCAGGTTTTCGGTCACAGTGAGGTATGGAACGAAGGAGATTCCCATGACAACCCTGACTCCCGAGCTCCGTCAAGAGATCGAGAAGGCCGGCGACGAACCAGTCCGGATCGAAGACCCGGAAAATCAGACGGCTTACGTCCTGATCCGCGCCGAGGTTTACGATCGGATCAAGCCGGCGCCCCATCTCGAAAATCTCGCTGCCTATCAAGTTCCCGAAGGCATTCGACGATCCAAGGAAGCGTTCCTCCGCGATCTTCCCTCGTTGATGGCCCGAAAGCGACTTCGCGGACGATGGGCGCTTTACCACGGCGACAAGCAGGTCGGCATCTGGAGAAATGCTCAGAGGCTGGATCGGGCGATTATCAAGCGTGGGCTCAAGGAAGACGAATGTTACGCGGGAGTGATCTGCCCCCACGAGGACGAGTACGAGATCGAGCACTCCCTCATGGAATTGGAAGATTTCGAGCCAAGCTCATGAAAATCCTTAACCGCCTTCCGATCGATGGAGAACATGTCTCCTCCAGCATCCCTAACGTGCCTCTGTACCTGAAGCCGTTCCAGATCGGAATTCGAGTGAGCATACTCGACGAGCCGAATTGGGATTCCCGCGCCCCGATCATCCCGGCCTTGCTCGATACCGGGAACAATCATAATTTCTCCATCCAGGATCGCCACCTGATCCGCTGGGCGGGCATTCATCCCGAATCTTTGCGGTACTTGGGTGTCATTCGAGATCGCGAGCACAGCCCCTCGCTTCGCTTTGCGAGGATCTGGATTCATCGCAATCGAAGGGGCAGCCGGGATCTCATACAGTGCGAGCCGTTTCTGCTGCGACTCGAAGAGGGGATTGCTATCTATCCGTCCGACCAATCCAATTACCCTCGCCTCCCTCTGCTGGGCCTCCGAGCAATCATCAAGAATCAACTCAAGCTCGTGATCGACGGCAAGCGGAAACACGCCTCGCTGAGGTCACCGATTTGGTGAGAGGGCGACTCGACACCATCACGAGTCCGACTTCAGCGCCTCCTCGACATACCGCTCCAGGTCCGCCGCCATGCCATCGAGCAATTGCCGGGTCTCTTGCTTCGCGGCGGGGAGATGATCGGGGCCATCCACATCGGTGCGGGCAAAGAGGTAGAACTTGATCTTCGGCTCGGTCCCGGAGGGCCGCGCGGCGAATCGGCAGCCCGGCCGTGCCGCGTGGAAGATGAGCAGGTCGCCCGAAGGCTGGGGCAGGGGTCTCTTGGGGCCCGGCTGGCCCAAGGGACGGACCTCATGCTCCCGATAGTCGTACACCTCGGATAGGATCAACCCGCCCATCTCTCGCGGCGGCCGATCGCGGAACGCCGCCATCAAGGTCTTGATCTTGGCGAGGCCCTCGCGACCCTCGAAGGTCTTGGTGACGAGCCGGTCGCCATGATGGCCGACGTCGATGTAAAGGTCGTCCAGGTATTCCAGGACCGTCTGCTTGCGGTCCTTGACGGTAGCAGCGAGCTCGGCAAAGAGCAGGGCCCCGACGCCCGCGTCCTTGTCGCGGACATCGGTCCCCTTGAGGTAGCCGTGCGACTCCTCGTACGCGAACAAGAAGCTGGCCGGGCCCGCCTCGTCGATCCGGGCGGCGATCCATTTGAACCCGACGAGGAGGTCGTCCTCGATGCGGATCCCCTGGCGATGGGCCAGGGCGCGCGCCATCGGGCTGGAGACCAGGGTCGTGACCAAGTAGTGATCAGGCCGGAGCCGGCCGTGATACTCGGTCTCCTTCATCACGAACGCGGCGAGCAGCACGCCGATCTGATTGCCGTCGAGCGTCGTCCACTCGCCCGATGGGTCGCCGGTGGCGGGGATGCCCACCCCGATGCGATCGGCGTCCGGGTCGCTCGCCAGCACGAGATCCGCGCCCCGCTTTCGGGCCTCGTCGATCGCCGCCCGGAGCGTACGGGGATACTCCGGGTTGGCGACATGGCCGGGCACGGTGGGGAAGTCGCCGTCGGGGGTGCGCTGCGATTCGAGGATATGGACGTCCGTAAAGCCCGCGGTCTTCAGGACGGCGGCCACCGAAGTCTCGCCGACGCCATGCAGCGGCGTGTAGACGATCGATAGCTCGCGGGCGTGGCTGACGGATTCGCTCAGGACCGCGGCGATATAGGCCGCGTCCAGCTCGGGACCGGCCCAGGAGATCGAGCCGTCGGCCAGTCCTTCTTCGAGCGGCTTCTCCGGGATCTCCCGATCGGAGGCCGCCTCGACGCGGGCGATGATCCCCCGATCGTCGGGCGGGATCACCTGGCCACCCGAGGCGGAATAGCACTTGAAGCCGTTGTCCGACGGCGGATTATGCGACGCCGTGATCATGATGCCGGCGTCGCAATGGAGATGGCGGACCGCGAAGGAGAGCAGGGGAGTGGAGCGATAATCTTTGAAGACGGTGACCCGGAAACCCGCGGCCGCGAGGACGCGCGCGCAGAGTTCGGCGAACTCGGCGGAAGAGTGGCGGGTGTCGCGGGCGATGACGCAGCTCCGGCTGGCATCCGCACCCTTCTTCGCCGTCACATAGTCGGCCAGGCCCCTTGCGCTCTCGGCCATCGTCCGCTCGTTCAGGACATTGGTGCCGACCGGGTACATCTTGCCGCGCCGGCCTCCGGTGCCGAACTCGAGCACGGCGAAGAAGGCTTCATCGAGCTCCGACCATCGGGCCCCCTCGATATCTTCGAGCAGTCGGGGACGGTATCTGGCGAAGGGACCTTCCGTCAGCCATCGGCGGATGTTCTCCGTCGCCGCCCGGGAAAGCCGGCCGGCCGATTCCGCCTCGCCCAGTCGATCGATGGCCTCATCCTTTGTGATCATGAATCCGTGGTTCCCACCGGCATGGTGTTTGTCGATCCGTCAGTTCAGGCTAACCCCATCCCCCACGATGAGCAAGTGGAGGTGCCGCTCGCTGCCCCGCTCACGGGGCGTGGGCGCGAATCGGTCATCCGAATTCGACGGGCACCAAGGAGCCCGATCCGACGCCCGAACTCGCGAGGCCGGGACGTGCGTCGGACGACATAACTTTTGACTTTAGCGAAAGTTTCGTTGTTTGAATGACCATCCCGGAGCTTGTAAAAACGTGCCTTTTGTAAGGACGACTTGACACATTGCAAAGAGTCGTCTAAGAGCCGCGACGGACGCGATCGCCGACACGGCAGCAACGAGCCAGATTCTTGCGGACCTTAGTCCAGCAATTGCAGGAACTTGCGGCGTCGCCTCGACTCCCGGCCTGGTTCATTTCCTCGACTGGCACATGAGTTGCTTTTCTGGCGACCGTTCGTACGAGAGTGATGGTCATTCCAAAAAGATTTTTCCTTAAAGTTCATACGACTCTCAGGTACGGTCTCCTCCCCGGAGGACGATCAATCCCCCCATCAGACTGCTCGAGGGGGAGCTCACCCGGTGAAAAGCGAGAGCCCTCATCACGGCTGGTGGGGGCGAGAATTCACCGGTCGAATCCAGATAGACAGGGAGGTCCCCATGGCCCGGTTCAAGTTCCGTCGAGCACCGCGGTTCGAGAACCTGGAATCCCGTGAGTTGTTGTCCACGGCGGCGGTGAGCCAGTTGCCCACCAACGACGAACAACTCATGCTCCAGTTGCTGAACCAGGCCCGCACCAATCCGGCGGCAGCCGCCCAGGAGATCTCCCAGAACATTACGCCGGAAATCACGGCGACGCTCAATTACTACGGCGTCAACCTCCAGGCGACTCTCAATTCGATCGCCTCGGCCACCCCGCAGCCGCCGCTCGGGTGGAATACCCAGCTCGCGCAATCGGCCCAGGGACATAGCCAGGACATGGCCACCAACCAGTTCCAGTCGCATACCGGCACCGACGGCTCCACGCCGAGCCAGCGGATCCAGGCTGCGGGCTATACCAACTCCACGATCACCGGCGAGAATGTCTATGCCTACTCGAGTTCGGTCGAGGAGGCGATGGAAGCCTTCCTGCTCGACTGGGGCGTCTCGGATGACGGCCACCGCATGAACATCCAGCAGATGGGTACCTCGGCGCAGAACGCCTATCGGGATGTCGGCATCGGAATCGTGAACACGAGCGGGACCTCGTCGGTCGGCCCGATGGTCGTGACCCAGGATTTCGGCGCCCAGGTCAACGAGCAGGCCCAGGTCGTCGGCGTGGCCTATAATGACCCCGGCAAGACCGGGATGTATACCTCGGGTCAGGGCGTGGGGAACGTCCAGATCACCGCGGTCAATCTCGCGACCGGACAGGTGAGCTCCACCCAGACCTGGTCCTCCGGCGGCTACGAGTTCTCGCTGGCCCCGGGCCAGTACCAGCTCATCGCGAGCCAGAACAACGTGGTCATCAACAGCAGCAAGGTTGCGGTCGGCGACGTGAACATCGAGCAGGACTTCGTCCTGACCGATACCTGGCAGGGTGGATCGCTCCAGGGCGCCATCTCCGCCGCCCAGCCGTCTGCGACCCCGACGCCCGCCGCGCCGACCCCCTCGGTGATGACCACTCCCACTCTGAACCCGGTACAATCCCAGGCGGCCAACGTAGCCCTTTCCGCGATCACCTGGAACTGGACGAGCTGGAGCGCCAGCTCGCACGCGAACAATTGATAATCTCGGTTCGGTCGGCATCCTGCGATGACGATCCGTCTCCGACCGAAACGATGGAAGACGACATTCGCGACCCCGTCCGCGGCCTCGGACCGCCGGCGGGGTCGTTCCGTTCTCGATGATCGTCCGTCGCGATGTCGCGGCCTCGGCCGTTCACTCATCCGCGGTCCCATCGCCGAAAATCGTCACCGTGATGCGCCGACGATGGGGACTGGTGCGATGCTCCCACAGGAAGACACCCTGCCAGGTGCCGAGATCGCATCGACCATCGGCGACCGGGATCGTCAGCGAGGTCATCGTCAGGATTGATCGAATGTGGGCCGACATGTCGTCGGGACCTTCGCTGTCGTGAACATAGCCCATGTTTGGGGTGGCGCATCGTAAGTCCTTGCGGCGCAAGGGTCGGATTTTCCATTAGTCACTACATCACCGTATTCTCCCCCTCCGACGGCGCCGGCGGGCGTTGGCCGACCAGCTTCA
>JBKQHM010000429.1:0-6756 GCA_052148775.1 Isosphaeraceae bacterium
GTTCGAGCGTCGGACGAGGTCGTGGAGCCGGGACCGGGCCTTGTCGAGGAACGCGGCGTCGCCGACCCCCAGCGCCTCGTCGATCAGCAAGATATCGGGATTGACCTCGGTGGCGATGGCGAAGGCGAGCCTCATGTACATCCCGCTCGAGTAATATTTGAGCGGCATCTCGGAGAACTCGCGCAGGCCGGTGAACTCGTAGATGCCCTCCGCTTTGGCAAGCATCTCGCCCCGGCTGAAGCCGAGCATGGCCCCGTTGAACACGATGTTGTCGGTGCCCGATAGTTCGGGATTGAATCCGGCGCCCATCTCGATCAAGGGGGCAACGTTGCCTCGAATCGCAACGTGGCCCGAGGTAGGGGGATAGATCCGCGCCAGGAGGCGCAGCAACGTGCTCTTGCCGGCGCCGTTGCCACCGACGAGACCGGCACGCTCCCCTTTCTCGATCTTGAGGCTCACCTCGCGCAAGGCCCAGAAGTCGGACCGCGGCGCCAGAGACTCCCGGCGCAGGATCAGGTCGAGCGCGGCGCGCTTGAGCGAATACTGCTTGTCCGCGTAGTTCACGAATCGCAACGAGACGTCGTTCAGCTCGATCAGTGGGGCCGGCGCCACGGGTTTGCGCTCCGTCTCCCCGCGCCGATCAGAGTCGGAACACCATCTTGTCTTCGTGTGACTTGAATATGGCATAACCGACCCCCAGGCTGGCCACCGCGATCGCGGTCGCCACCGTCAACAGGCCCAAACGGGGCCATCGCCCCGAGTACAGGACATCGTGGAAGAGTTCGACGAAATAGAACGCCGGATTGAGCCGGAAAATCCACCGGGCGCTCTCCGGAAAGACATCGCCATTTACCGGATAGATGATCGGTGTGACGAAATACCACGCCTGCAAGAACACCGAGACCAGGTGTCCGCAGTCGCGGAAGAATGTGTTCGCGGTGGCGACGATCAGGCTCAGGCCCAACGTGAAGATCGCGAACAGGCCGATGATCAACGGCAGGAAGAGCATCGAGGGCGACGGCCGGGCTCCCAGCGGCCACAGCAGCAAGAACATCGCCCCCAGGGAGAAAACAAAGGTCATCAGGCCGATCAGCACGCGTGATATCGGGAAGACCAGCTTCGGCAGGTAGATTTTCCGGATCAGACCCTCGTTGACGATGATGCAGACGGCGCTATCGTTCAAGCTGATGCTCAAGAAGCTCCAGGGGACCATTCCAGCCATCAGGTACAACGGATAGTTCCGGATTTCCGTCTTGAACAGGTGGGAAAACACCATGGCGAGGGTCGCCAACATCAGCAGCGGATTGAGGAGCGTCCAGAAGAAACCCAGGATCGACCGCTGGTAGCGGACCCGGAGTTCCTGGGTGACCATGTTCTGGATGACCGGCCAGAAGCGTACAAGCTGAATGCGATCCTCGGCCAGCCGCGCCATCCATAGGCTCGGCCCGCGAGGCGTCGGCGGCGGCGGAAAGAATTCCGCGTGCGGGACCCTGGCACCGGCGCTGGTACGAACATCCATGTCTGGAAGAATCCCATCCATGCCGTCGATCCCGTTCGGGATTCGTCCCGACCTCCGGACACGACGGCGAGGCATATTACGGACTTGACCGGGATCACGGAAGGTCAACCCGCCGGATCATCGGTCGCTTCCTGAGATCAATCATCATCCGGGCGCCGCGACACGGTTCGTACGCCGATCCGGGCCGCCAGTCGGACCTTCTGGCTATTGGGAAGCTTCTTGATGTATTCCGAGCGCAACGCGCCGAGCCATCGCATCTCGCGACCCTCATAACTCACGATAACCTGGGTGAGCACGGGGCCGACGCAAGCCAGTGCACGCTGGAGACCTGGGACTACATCGGCATTGCTAGCGATTTGGTTGAACGTCAATCCGACCGACTGGGCGAAAGCGGCGTAATCGATCCGGGCGATGTCGGTTGCGGTGGTTCGTCGGTAGACGGGCTCCTGGAGCATCTGCATATAGTGGTACGCGCCGTCGTCGAATACGAAGAACTTGACCGGCAGGCCGGCTCGGGCGGCCGTCGACATCTCGATGGCGGACATCAGGAAACAGCCGTCGCCGGTGACGCAGACGACCTGTCGGTCGGGCCGGACTCGTTGCGCCCCGATGGCCGCGGGGATCGCCCACCCCATGCTCTGGTTATCGGCCGGCGTGAAATAGTGGCGAGGACCCGGGACTTCGATGGCCTCGGAGGCCCAGTGCGTCGAGGCCGTCACGTCGACGAACACCAGCTCATCGGGTCCGAGTACCGTTCTTAAGTTGCCAAGGAGGTACATCGGATCCACGCACGGCTGGACCCGGACGGTCACGGCCTCGCAACGGTCGACCTGCCGCCACTTGTGGATATTCTGCCAGAGTTGCGGGCAGGCGGCTCTCCGGATCGCGCCCCCGTCGGCGAGGAGCCGTTCGAGGAAGACGCGAGAATCGGAGCAAAGGCAGACGTGCGTCGGGACATTCCGGCCGAGGTTCTGGGGATTGATGTCGACATGGATCAAGGTGCCGGGTTGCGGGATCGCGTAGTTGGCCGTCGAGACCTCGCTGTATCGGACGCCGATGGCCAGCACGAGGTCCACATCCTTGAAGGCGGCTTCCGCGGCGCGCGTCCCCTGCTTGCCGTATCCCCAGCCGACCGCCAGGGGATGGGAGTCGGGGATCGCCCCCTTGCCGCTGACCGACGTGGCCACCGGCGCCTGGAGCAGCTCGGCGACCGCGGCCAGGGCGGGTCCGGCCTCGACACATCCCAGCCCCGCATAAATCCCGACCCGACGTCGACGGTCGGAAAGATGGGCCACGACCCGGCCGTAGGCGGCCTCGTCGAACGGAACGGGGTAGGGGGGCGGTACCGGCTGGTCGTAGTCCCAGACCGCCTGAAAGAGTGGGAACGGGATCATGACCGCGGTCGGGCCCGGCTCGCCGGACCGTGCCAGGCGGAACGCCTGGAAGACCGCGCCGGGGATCTCGGCCTGGTGGCGGACCTCAATCAATCCCTTGACGACCGGGCGGATGATGGCAGCATTGGCCAGCCCATGGACCTGCCCGACGGGTGCCTTGGCCGATCGGTCGATGTCGGTGATGATGCCGACGATCGGGATGCTGTCATAGAGCGCCTCTCCGATCCCGGTCATGGCGTTGGTCAGCCCGGGCCCGGGGACCACCGAGAAGGCACCGACGGCGCCGGTGGCCCGCGACGACGCGTCGGCCATGATGCTCGCGGATGCCTCATGCGCAACGAGTAGATAAGGGACCTGTCGCGCCTTGAGTGCGTCCCAGAGTTCGTTATTCTGGGCGCCGGGGATGCCGAAGACGCAGGGGACGCCCTCGCAAGCCAGCGCGGCGGCGACGGCCTGCGCGCCGGTCATCTTGCCCTGGACGCCCACACGCTTGACGAATCGGCCAAGCTCGACATGATCGCCCCTGGCCGGGGCCGCAGACATCCCCGCGACGGCCGCGGCAGCCCCCGCCACTCCGCCTGCGGTCAGGATCTCACGACGGTTGAGCTGCGATGACACGGGGCAATCCCTCCCCTTGCGACCCGGCGCGTTGCATCCCGCGCCGGGAGAACTCCGTCTCGGCGATACGATCCGATCGGCCTACGGGCAACGCGGGCCGTCGGTACTGTCGCCGTCTGGATATCGGCGGCTGGACCCCCCATCCTTCGCATCCCGAGACGGCGATCCGCCTGGAACGACAACCACCGCCCCGATCATCGGCACAATCCGACCCTGTTCGTTTTGTGTGCAGTCACGCCGTCATGTGTCCAGACGCCTCGGTCCAGCCCGCGATAGAATGCGGGTGCGGGGTCTGGTACACTCGGCCGCATTGTCAGTGGGTCAGCAACCGAGTCGGCATCGAGGAGTATTGCGTCATGAGACAATCCGGTCTAATCGTCGTCGCATCCGCGATCATCGCCCTCGGCCTCGTGGGGCCGGCCGCGGCACAGGGGCCGGCAACGGCCCAGAAGACCGCGAAGGAAGCCAGGAAGGCGACCCCCCTCTTCGCGGCGGGGGCCAAAGTCGGCAAGACCTTGTACATCTCGGGCAAGGGCGACTACCGCCCCAATGCCGAGTTTCCCGAGAAGGTCGAGAATTGCCTGAATGAGATTCGAAAGACATTGCAGTCGGCCGGCCTCGACATGAGGCACGTGGTCAAGTCGTTCGTCTATCTTGAGGACAGCGACAAGTACGCCGACATGAACAAGACCTACGCCAAGTTCTTCCCGGAGGACCCACCGGCGCGGACGACGCTGGGGGTCGCCCAGGTGCCCGGACCGTCGCGGCTGGAGATCACCTGCATCGCCTATACCGACCTTGCGGAGAAGAAGCGGATCGGCGATCCCCCCCCGGGCTTCCCGTACAGCCCGGGGATCCTGGCCGGCGACACGCTCTATGTCGCGGGCAAGGGGGATCAGCTCGCGGGCGGCGTCCATCCTCCGACATTCGAGGAGCAGGTCCGCCAGTCGATGAAGAATGTCGAGGCAACGCTCAAGCTGGCCGGCCTCGACTTCCGGCACGTCGTCATGAGTCACGTCTATCTCGACAAGTACGAGAACCTTGATGTAGCCAGGAAGGTCTACAAGGAATTCTTCGAAGAGGGCAACGAGCCCGCCGCCGCCACCGTGTTCGTGGACTGGATTCCCGGCGGCTCGCACGTCGAGGTCACGTGCATCGCCACGACCAACCTGTCCGGCCGCAAGGTGGTCCGACCGGCCGGCCTGAAGGGAACCTCGAGCGAGGCGGCCGTCGCGGCGAGCCCCGCGGTCTGGGCGGGCGACACCCTCTATATCTCCGCCTTCGACGGGTCGAAGTCTTCGGGAGGCGTCGCGTCGGGCGACCTGGCCGGACAGGTGCACCAGATGGCGAGCAATCACAGCATCATCCTGGACGCGGCCGGGCTCAAGCTCGAAGACATCGCCTCGGGAACCGTCTACCTGCGCGACATGAAAGACTACGACCCCATGAACAGGGTGTATCGCCCGTATTTCTCGCGCGGGAACGCCGTCCGCACTTGCCTGATGCCGAACTCGAGCTATGAGAAGAACGAGATCCTCGTCAAGGCGTCATTCATCGCGGCGAGGAAGCGATGAATGATCGATCATCCGGGGGCGCGGCGGATCAGGCGCCGAGGGGCGACCGCCGCTGTGCCTCCTCGATGAATTCCTTCGCCGTCTTCAGATCGGCCCCGGTGGCTTCGCGGTAACGCTTGATCGCCTCGATCTTCTCGCCTTTTCGCAGCGAATCCACCACCGACGGCGGAAGATCCGCATAGGGATCGTAGTCAAGGCCAGCGTTTTTGAGCAGCAGGTCAAGCTTCGCCTCCAGCCTCGAGATCGCCGATCGATGCTGCTGATCGATGTTCCGAGAATAGAGGCCCCAGACCAGGCTGAAGGTCAACAACGAGATGAGGAATGTCAGATTGTCCATCTTTTTCCCTTCGTCGATCGTGGTTCCGGGGAGCCTCCACAACGGTCGGGCTGGGGTTTGTTACAAGAGTCCCATCATCATAATTAAAATTGATGTGTAGATAACCGTCGAGTCGAATGGCCAGGCTGCTTTCATTGCGGCCCGGCCGCGCGCCGCCAGACTTCGATCCGGCCGAACCGCGCGTCGGGGCGATAGTGCTCCCGGATGATTGCGTCCAGGCGATCGAGCCTCAGTCTCGAGAAGCGCAATTGCTCGGACGGCGACCAGACAACGACGGCGTCGGTCGATCGCTCGAGCGCGATGGCGAACTCGGGCTCCAGGTCGATGTCGACCAGCCACATCCAGCAGATCCCCGATTCGGCGAGGAACGGCGAGAGGCGCCCGATGGGTCCATTGATCGCGGGGAATGGGGGCGCCCTCAGGACGTTGGCCACGGGCGTCGCGGGGCCGGTCGTCTGGCGGAGATACATCAAGGTGCTCCGGTAATCCGTCCAGGGATACCAACGGGCCTGCAAGGGATCAAACCACTCCAGGGCTCCGGGCGGGCACCTCTCGGGCAGCGCCTCGCCGCGAGCCATGGACTGGAGCGCCCGGAACGTCGCCGGGAAACTGCAATACCGCGGAATCCCCGCGCCCGATTCGGTGATCAAAGCGAGCAAGGCCGCCGCGCGCAACGTCGAGGCGAACCTCAGGTCAGAGGCGATCCATTGAATCGGGATCGCCAGCGCGACCGCGCCGATGAGTGCAACTGGATAGATGAGATAAAAGTGCTGAAATGGGTGCAACAGCCGGTAGGCGAGTGCCGCCGCCAGGGCCAGCCCCCAGGTCCAGGCCCGGCGGCGGACCTTGCCTCGACTCGAGATGAGCGCAAGGGCGAGGAGCCCGATCGCGATCAGGTTCGATTCCTCGCGAAATTGGTCGACGAATACCTGGGCGACGGTTGCGGGATTGGCCCTATTGTAAGGTCCCCCGAACGAGACGACCTTCAGGCCCCGTGCCAGGTCGTCGGCGATGCCCGCGATCAGCAACGGCGCAAATGCCATCGCGGAGAACACAACGAAAGCGAGCGTCCACTCCGCGAGCGAACGGACGAGGCCCAGGCCGGCTGTGGGAGGACCGTCGAGCGACTCCTGCGACGACCGATCGGTCCCTTCCGCGATCGCCGCCCACAAGGCCGGCAGGAAAAGAACGACATGGGGCCGGATCGACAGGGCCAACGCGGCCAGCAGGGCCGAGATGAGCCGGCTCGTCCGTCCGGGCCACGCCTGGAGCATCAGCAGTCCCAGGACGATGCACAGGCTGGCATGCCAGTCA